>CAKZVL010000068.1 GCA_937922155.1 uncultured Paracoccaceae bacterium
AGCCTTTTGGGCAATGACGACTTTATCTTCTGCGCAGGCGGCGGAATCATGAGCCACCCAAATGGAGCAGGCGCAGGGGTAATAGCGCTGCGCCAAGCCGCCGACGCAGCGCGTGAAGGTGTCACAATTCAGGATTACGCATTGCGCCATAGCGAACTGCGAGCGGCACTGGAGACGTTTGCAAAGCCCGTAATCGCTCCTGCATAACAAGACATTTTTATCTCACCTAAGCATCCGCCAGAAGCTGTCATGTGTTCCCGCTGCCCGGCGCGCGATTTGCACCCAAACAGGGCAATTGGTTCAAGATCGAAACAATGATCCAAAAAAGGAACCAAGCTCGTCATCCTGCGCCGGCAAGAGCGTGGCTGCTTTACTTCAAAACCGCACAGAAATTTCAAAGCGGCGCAACACCTTGTGAACCGTCCCTCTTGTCGCTTATCGTCCGCATCAAGCGTTTAAGCGGAGGGTATACGCAATGGGATGGATGGCCGATGAAACAGGTCTGGATAAAGACCCGGCAAACTATGTTCCGCTGACGCCTCTCAGCCACCTGAACCGCGCCGCCCGTGTGTTTGGGGATCGCACCGCGCTGATCTATGGTGACATCTCGTTCACCTATCGGCACTACCATGACCGCGTCACGCGTCTGGCCTCTGCGCTGGAAAAGGTCGGGATCAGCCCCGGCGATGTGGTTGCCACGGTGCTTCCCAATATCCCCGCACAATCAGAGGCCGCTTTTGGCGTTCCTGCCTGTGGCGCGGTGCTCAACACTATCAACACGCGGCTGGATGTCGACACAATCGCCTATATCTTTGACCACGGTGGGGCCAAGCTCGTGCTGGCCGATAGTCAGTTCCTCCCCATGGTGATGCAAGCGATTGATCTTATGGAAGGCCCCGCGCCCATCGTCGTCGAGGTCCCGGACATGGTGGCAGGTGTCAAAGGCATCGGCGAACAAATCGACTACGAAGATTTTCTGGCCACCGGCGATCCGGGTTTTAAATGGATCATGCCAAAGGACGAATGGGAAAGCCTCGCGCTGAACTACACCTCAGGCACCACCGGACGACCAAAAGGCGTCGTTTATCACCATCGCGGCGCGTATCTGATGACCATGGGCACACCAATCAGTTGGCGCATGACGCTGCACCCCGTGCTCTTGCAGATCGTTCCGCTGTTTCACTGTAATGGCTGGAACCACACGTGGATGATGCCCGCGCTTGGCGGAACGGTGGTCTGCTGTCGCGATGTCACGGCCAAGGCGATCTATGACGCCATCGCAGACCAAGGCGTCACGCATTTTGGCGGGGCCCCAATTGTGCTGAACCTTCTTGTCAACGCCGCCGACAAAGACCGCCGCGCCTTTGATCGCACTATCGAAGTCTTTACCGCAGGCGCACCCCCCGCCGCCGCAACGCTGGCTGCCGTGGGCAAACTTGGGTTCAACGTCACGCAAGTTTACGGGCTGACAGAAACCTACGGACACGTCACAGAATGCATCTGGAATGCAGATTGGGACACCCTGCCCGAGGATGAGCAAGCCGCAATCAAAGCCCGCCAAGGCGTCGCCTTTCCGATGATGGAAGACATCACCGTGAAAGACGATCAAATGGCACAAGTCACGATGGACGCCGCCCACCAGGGCGAAATCGTCATGCGCGGCAATTCCGTGATGAAGGGATATTACAAAAACCCCAAAGCCACAGCAGAAGCGTTCAAAGGCGGCTACTTCCATTCCGAAGACCTCGCCCTGCAACACCCCGATGGCTACATCCAAATCAGCGACCGCGCCAAAGACATCATCATCTCAGGGGGCGAAAACATCTCCTCCGTCGAAGTCGAAGGCGCGCTGATGCACCACCCAGCGGTCAACCTCTGCGCCGTGGTGGCCAAACCGGATGAAAAATGGGGCGAAGTGCCCTGTGCCTTTATCGAACTCAAAGACGGGCAAAGCGCAGATGCAGCAGACATGATCGCCTTCGCACGGACCAAACTTGCAGGCTTCAAATGCCCCAAAGCGGTGGTCTTCCAAGAGCTGCCAAAAACCTCAACCGGCAAAATCCAAAAATTCGAACTGCGCCTGCAAGCCAAAACACTCTGATATCCTTCACCTGATAATAAGGTTAACGCCCGCCGGCCTAAGCAAAAGTTCTATCTTCATCTAGCCAAATAAACTCAAACCGCTACCCATCCGCCTTGTACCACGTTAGGCTTCGGAAAATCCACTTTGCGGGCCACATGACAGCACTTCAGCAATACGAAAGATTAGAAAGCCCGGGCCTTTGGCGGGCCGATGCAGGCGCGCAGCGGCTTGATGTTATTGTCTCCTTTGGCGATGCCACACTTGTCATCAGCGATGGGGCCGGCCGCCCTTTGACACATTGGTCGCTTCCCGCCGTCTGCCGCAACAACCCCGGAACGCGACCCGCCGTGTTCACACCCGCGCCCAACGCCGACGAAACGCTTGAGATCGACGAAGCGGTCATGATCGACGCCATCGAAACCGTGCGTAAATCGGTGCATCGTGGCCGCGCAACGCCGGGCCGCTTGCGCTGGGTCGTGCGCCTTGGCCTTATCGGTGCGGTGATCGGCGGGATCGCCACCTTTGGCCCCCGACTTTTAAAGGCGCAGACCTTGTCGGTCATTTCTACTGCGCAGCGTGGCGAAATCGGGGCCGCGATTTCACAGCATTTGCAAACGCAGCTTGGACAGACATGTCACAGCACAAAAGGACGCGCAGCGTTAGACGCCTTGCAAATGCGCCTGCTGGGCGATGGTGGTCACCTTACGGTGCTTCCCACTGGACTTGGGTTGCCTGTCGCCCTCCCCGGTGGTGCAATTCTACTCGACCGCCATATGGTCGAAGACGTGGATGACCCACTTATCGTGGCGGGGCAAATCCTTGCAACGCAATCCGCTCGTCTTTACGTTGATCCTCTGAAACCGGTGCTTGATCATGCAGGCACAAAAGTTGTCTTGGAACTTTATACAACCGGAAATTTGCCTGAGGGCGTCTTAGAAAGCTATGCGGCGACTCTGCCAAAGGCACCACGCAGTTTTCCTCCGGTTGAGGTGCTGCAAGAAACCTTCAAACGCGCGCAAGTTCTCAGCACCCCCTACTATGCCTTCAGCGGGTTTGATGTCTCAGCGAGCGCCCCCCAAACCACAAAGCCCGTCCTGACGGACGGGCAATGGGTCGCCCTACAAGGCATTTGTCTAAACTAAAGTGCGCACTTTAGTTGCGTGGAAACGCGTCGGTAAAGCCCATGCCACGTACAATGCCCAGCGCATTCTGCATATCACTTGCGTTGGAAAATGGTCCAACCGCCACGATCTTTAGCGCGCCAGCGCTGCCTGATCCCGTGGGAAGCCCCATACCCTGAAGCCGCGACAAAAGCCGCTGTGCGTTCGCATGGTCCCCAAAACTGCCAACCTGAACATAGCGATAGGCGCTCACCACTTGCTGCGGCGCTTGACGTGTGGACACTGTCGCTGTTGGTTGCGTCACGGCGGGCGCGGGTGACGTCGCCGCCGGAAGCCCGCGATACGCATTCAAGCGGCCATCCCCCCAAACCCGTTGATACCCTGTTTGGACGCGCGGCGCAGGTGTCGCGGCGGTCACAACCGGGTTTGACGCTGGAACATCGACCGGCTTCAAACGCAAACCGCGTGCCCGTGTGCTCGTCCCGTCGCTGCCTTGGGCCGTCCAAGGACGTTCTGTCTGTGGGCCACAGCGCACAGTCTGTCCGGACGCCGCAGGAATTTGTGGACAGCTTGAGGTAACTTCCGCTGCAGCGCGTGCCACGACAGGCGCCGGTTCTGGCTCTGGCGCTGGTCGTGCAATCGGTGCGGACGCTATTGTCACAGGTGCAGGGCAGGAGATCGCCTCCCCCGTGTTGGCATCCACAAAACGTTTCGTGCCATCCGCACTTGCCGCACAAATCTCTGCCATCGTCATCCGCAATGGTTCCGGCGCAGCAGGCGCAATCGGCGCAGTGACGCGGGCGGCCTGCGCCACTTCCGGTGCGGGGCCACAATCAATCGTTTCGCCTGTGCTTGAGCTGATAAAGCCGGGCTGCGGGCCAAAGTTTCCGTCACAGACCGCCGCGCGCGTAATTTGGGGAATGTCTTCGACGACTGGTTCAGGTGCAACAACGGGTGCAACTGGGGCCGCGGCAATGACGCGCGGTGTTGGTGGTGCAGCTGGCGTTCGGCTTGGCACCGGGACAGACACAGCACGGTTACTGGCTGCTCGTTCTTGCGCAGATGGCAAAGTTATCAACGGCTGTTCTGCGATCTCTTGGGTCGGGGCCGCTGTAGATGCGATCGTTTCAATGGGCGCCGTCGCTTCAGCAGGTTCTGGCGCCGGGGCCGCTTCGGCAAATGTCGGTTGGAAATTACACAGTTGGGTCCGGCTGGAATTCACCCGAGGCACCCACGTTGTGTTTCCGCTGATCCCCGCGCGAATAAACGCACAGCCTTGGCTATCGACGTATTGATTGCCTTCAAAACTGGCTGGCGGAAACTCTTGCGGGACACCGCCCGACTGCGCCAGCGCAGAGGTCCCAAGGAATGAAATTAAAGCGACTGTGCCTGTTAGTACTTTGTGCATCTTTATTGCCCCCACAACATATAGGGGCAATTTGCCTTAGGTGCCCTAATTTGTAAAGAGAGGATGCGCCTATTTAGTGCCAAACATGCGGTCACCCGCATCCCCTAGTCCTGGCACAATATATCCATGATCATTTAACTTTTCGTCAACAGCGGCGGTCACAATCGGGACGTCTGGATGTGCCTCTTTCATCCGCGCGATGCCCTCTGGCGCTGCCAAAAGGCACAAAAAGCGGATGTTCTTGGCCCCAGCCTGCTTTAGCTTATCGATGGCTGCAACGGATGAATTGCCTGTTGCCAACATCGGATCAACCGCGATCACCAAACGATCCTGCAATTCCGTGGGCACTTTGAAATAGTATTCCACGGGTTTCAGCGTTTCCTCATCCCGGTACAATCCGACAAAACCAACACGGGCGGAGGGGATCAATTCCAATATCCCATCCAGTAAACCATTGCCTGCGCGCAAAATCGACACTAGTGCCAGCTTTTTGCCATCCAAAACCGGAGCATCCATGCCGCAAACGGGTGTTTCAATCCGTTCTGTCGTTAAGGGCAGCCCGCGCGTGACCTCATAGGCCAACAGCATGCTAATCTCGCGCAAGAGCTGGCGAAACACTGCGGTGGACGTTTCTTTGCGCCGCATCAGCGTCAGCTTGTGCTGCACCAGCGGGTGGGTCACGTGGTTCAAGTGGTCTGTCATGCGTCCTCCAGTCGTTTCTTGATCGCTGCGCGGGTTGCCTCATCACAAAAGGCCGCCTCAATCGCGTTGGTGTTCAAGGCCTTAAAATCCGCCAAATCCCAGCCGAATGTCTTGTGCAGCATTTCGAATTCATTCGTCATCGTCGTATGAAAAAACGGGGGGTCATCAGTTGAAACCGTCACTTTCACGCCCGCATCGCGCAGGTGTTTGATCGGATGGCTGTCCCATCCATCCACCGCCTTCAAAACAACATTAGAGCCGGGACAAACCTCTAGCACAATGCCCTGGTCTGCGATCTGGCGCACTAATTCCGGATCTTTGGCGGCGTTAATCCCATGG
Source organism: uncultured Paracoccaceae bacterium (assembly GCA_937922155.1). Lineage (GTDB taxonomy): Bacteria > Pseudomonadota > Alphaproteobacteria > Rhodobacterales > Rhodobacteraceae > Cognatiyoonia. The sequence goes on from CAKZVL010000068.1 coordinate 5,654, forward strand.
CCAATGCGCGCGACCTTCAAATCCTTGATCGTATCCGCCACCATGTCCGGGCCACCCCACTCCCCCGCGTGGCAGGTCAGATGCAAACCAGCTTCACGCGCCATATCAAAGGCATAGGCAAAATCACCAGGGCGTCCCATCAGCTCTGCCCCGGCCATTCCAAACCCGACAAGGTAATCACCCACAGTTTCAGCTGCGCAAAGCGCGGTGACTTTTGCCTTATCTGGCCCAAGGTGGCGCAAACAGGTCACGATCGTCTTATGGGTGATCGCAAACCGCTCTTCAGCCTCCACACTCGCCTCTTGCATGGCGGCCAAGTATTCTTTCCACGCCGAAACATCGCCCTGCCCGCAGAAATCTGGCGACACAAACGTTTCGCAATAGATCACGCCGTCACTCGCGACCTCTTCCAATGCGGCAAGGGTCAGCCGATAAAAATCTCGCGGCGTTTGCAGCGGCAGGCAGGCCGTGTCGTAGACCTTTAGAAAATGATCAAAGTCGCGATACACATAATTGCCGTCGTCATCAAAAATACCGCTGATATCAATCTGCTTTTCCGCGGCAAGGGCGCGAATGAACTGCGGCGGCGCCGCAGCCTCGTGGTGCAGGTGCAATTCCACTTTGGGCAGATCCGCGAACGTCATAAAAAGCTTTTCCCTTCACCGGTGTAAGGCACCCCGAGATGGTTCGCGATGCTGGCGCCCACATCCACAAACGCCAAATGGCCCAAGGTCCGCACGCCGATACCATGAACAAGGACGGGGACCCGTTCCCGCGTATGGTCGGTGCCGACCCACGACGGATCATTGCCGTGATCGGCACTTATGATCAACAGGTCATCAGCGCGTAATGTCGGTAGCATGGAGTTTAGTTTAACGTTAAACCATTCCAAGTGCGACGCATAACCGGCCACATCCCGGCGATGGCCGTATTCGCTGTCAAACTCCACCAAATTGGCAAAGACAAAGGATCCATCTGGGGCCTCATCCACAAGATCTGCGACATGATCCATCAATGCATCATCACGCCCTTTGCGCACCTCATCTATACCCTTCATAGAAAAGATATCACCAATCTTTCCAATAGCATAAACCGGATGCCCTGCCCCTTGCACCATCTCGCAAATGGTCGGCTTTGGTGGGTCGATGGCGAAATCTTTGCGGTTGCCGGTGCGGGTAAACCCATCCTGTTCGTTGCCAACAAAGGGGCGTGCAATAACCCGACCTACACGCATCGCGTGCAGCGTCGGCGCAAGGTCATCACAAAGCTTATACAGCCGATCCAAACCAAACGCGTCTTCATGCGCGGCGATCTGCAACACGCTATCTACAGAGGTATAGCAAATCGGCCAACCCGTTTTCATGTGCCGCGCGCCTTCGTCCACGATGATCTCAGTCCCGGATGCATGACGATTGCCCAAAATGCCACCAGTTCCCGCCGCCTCACAAATCATCACGGTCAGATCGTCGGGAAAGGCCGGGTGGGCCTTGGGGAAAACATGCCAATCCCACGGCACCGGAACGCCCGCCAATTCCCAATGACCTGACGGCGTGTCCTTACCTGGCGAAATCTCTGTCGCCGCACCCCATGCCCCAGTTGGTTCGATACCAAGCCCCGGCACCGTCATTCCGGATGCCAGCTCCAACGCCTTTCCAATCCCTAATGCATCCAGCGCCCCAACCTTCAGCGGACCAGCGCGACCAACATCCGCGGCACCCTCCGCGCAGGCCTTTGCGATATGGCCAAACGTATTGGCCCCCGTGTCCGGAACATCATTGTTAAAGAACTCAGCAGCATCAGGCGCGCCACCAATTCCGACGCTGTCCATCACGATTAGGAACGCGCGGCTCATGCTGCGATGACTTTGCGGATCAAGGGTTGCACGTTGACTTTCTCTCCAATGGTGATGGCCCGGCGCACGGCAAGCGCTGCAGCCTCTGCCGTATCTTCGTCAGGGGCATGGATCGTTGCAAGGGGCTGATGTCTATCCACCTTTTCCCCCAATCCCACCACGTCGGACAATCCAACGGATGGATTGATCCGGTCCGCTTCCACTTTTCGTCCTCCGCCAAGGTCCACAACAATCAGGCCCAAGGCTTCTCCGTCAATCGCTGTTACAATTCCCGCCTCTGGCGATGTGACATCCCCCACGATTGGAGCCGATGGCAGGTGCGTGTGCCAATCTTCAGCCATATCGGGCGGGCCACCTAAGGCTGCGATCATGCGGGTGAAACAGGTCAACGCGGTGCCATCCGCAAGCGCCGCTTCCAGTTTTTTGCGCGCCAATGCTGCGTTCCATCCGGCTAGTTCCAGAACATGCGCGGCCAATTCCAACGACAAACGGCGCAAACGCGGCGCAGCCTCGGCGTTGCCTGACAAAACTTCCATACAAACCCCGATTTCCAATGCGTTGCCCAGCGCGGGGGCCAAAGGTTGGTGCATATCGGTGATCAACGCCGCAGTCTTGTATCCAGCCCCGTTCGCCGTGGACACAAGGGCATTTGCCAACGCTTCCGCCTCCGCTTGCGTTTTCATAAACGCGCCGCTCCCGGTTTTGACATCTAGCATCAATGCATCCAATCCAGCCGCCAGCTTTTTGGATAGGATCGACGCCGTGATCAAATCGACACTGTCGACGGTCGAGGTTACGTCCCGTATGGCGTAAAGCCGTTTGTCCGCAGGCGCGATCGCCCCGGTCGCACTGACGATTGCGCATCCAACGTCGCGGGTGATCTTGCGCAATTGCGCTTCTGTCACTTCGGTTGATAGACCCGGGATCGCCTCAAGCTTATCAAGCGTACCGCCCGTGTGCCCCAGACCACGACCCGAAATCATCGGAACATAAACGCCGCAGGCCGCAAGCATAGGAGCGAGGATAAGCGACACACAATCGCCAACGCCCCCCGTGGAATGTTTATCAACAACCTTCCCGTCCAGATCCCATTTCAAAACATCGCCGCTGTCGCGCATTCCGGTTGTCAGCGCGACGCGCCCCGCATCGCCCAAACCGTTCAGGCAGGCTGCCATCGCAAAGGCCCCCGCCTGCGCATCAGAAACCGCTCCTGTCGCCAAACCGCTGGCAAACCAGTGCAATTCCTCCGGCAAAGGCGCTTCCTGACGTCGAATTTTGGCAATGATGGTGCGGGCATTCATGGATCAGGACTTGATCATGTAATCTTCATCAAACGCGCCGGGCAACAGCGCGCCGATCGTGGTAGCCTGCGTTTTCCCATCCGTCGTGGCAAGGGTGACGGGCACATCGCCGGCTCCAAATTCAGCCAGTTTTTGACGGCACCCACCACAGGGGCTGACCGGGATCGGGCTATCGGCGATGACCGCGACCTCAGCAATTTCACGTTCTCCCGCCGCGCACATGGCCGCAATCGCGCCCGCTTCCGCGCAGGTGCCCTCGGGATAAGCCACGTTTTCGACGTTGCAGCCTTGGAACACCTGACCCGACTTCGTCTTGATCGCAGCACCCACCTTAAACTCTGAATAGGGCGCATGGGCGTTCTCGCGCACTTCGCGGGCGGCATCGATAAGGGACATTGGCAGGCTCCTGTCGTTTGGATCAGAGTGATCTTTCACGCGCCGGGATGCAAGACATCGCTGGCAATGTCATAAGGTTGATTCCAACTTTTCAACGGAATCTGTTGATAGGCAAAATTCCTACGGCTTCTTGACTTGCCCCAGCAAACAGATTGCAACATGATAGGACCAATCGCGATATAGTTTAACGTTAAACCAAATTCGAGGGTGGAGAAAATATGTCAGATAATGATCAATTGCGAGAAGCCGCGCTAAACTACCACCGTTTGCCGAAACCCGGCAAACTCGAAATTCGCGCAACCAAACCCCTCGCCAACGGGCGTGACCTTGCCCGTGCATATTCCCCCGGCGTCGCCGAAGCCTGCTTAGAGATTAAGAAAGATCCAGCAACCGCACGCGATTATACCTCCCGCGGCAACCTTGTGGCCGTTGTCACCAATGGAACCGCCGTGCTGGGCCTTGGCAACATCGGCGGGCTGGCCTCCAAACCCGTGATGGAGGGTAAAGCCGTCCTGTTCAAAAAATTCGCCAATATCGACTGCTTTGATATCGAATTGAACGAACCAGACCCCGAAAAGCTGGCCGAGATCGTTTGCGCGATGGAGCCCACCTTTGGCGCAATCAACCTAGAAGACATCAAATCCCCCGATTGCTTTGTCGTCGAAAAAATCTGCCGTGAACGCATGAACATCCCCGTGTTCCATGACGATCAACACGGAACCGCTATTGTTGTGGGTGCCGCTGCGACGAACGCGCTACGCGTGGCTGGAAAAACATTCGAAGACATCAAAATCGTGTCTACCGGCGGTGGCGCAGCCGGCATCGCTTGTCTGAATATGTTGCTAAAACTGGGCGTTAAGCGTGAAAATGTGTGGTTATGCGATATCGAGGGTCTCGTCTATGAAGGGCGAGAGGCTGACATGACACCGCAAAAGGCTGAATTTGCACAAGGCAAGACGCCTGCAACCTTGGATGATGTCATCGCGGACGCGGATTTGTTTCTTGGCCTGTCAGGACCCAATGTCTTGAAACCTGAGATGGTGAAAAAGATGGCCGATGCGCCAATCATCTTTGCGCTCGCCAACCCCTCGCCCGAGATTGATCCAGCCGTCGCGCGTGAGGCCAATCCAAAGGCGATCATCGCCACCGGCCGCAGCGATTTCCCCAATCAAGTCAACAACGTGCTGTGCTTTCCGTTCATCTTTCGCGGTGCGCTCGACGTGGGCGCCACAGACATCAACGACGCCATGAAAATTGCCTGCGTCGAAGGTATCGCCGAACTTGCCCGGCTCACCACCAGCGCAGAGGCGGCCGCAGCCTATTCCAGCGAAAAACTGACGTTTGGTGCTGATTACCTGATCCCCAAACCATTTGACCCGCGCCTGATGGGCGTCGTGGCCAGCGCTGTTGCCAAGGCAGCGATCGACACGGGCGTCGCGACACGGCCGATTCATGATATGGAGGCTTATAAGGCGACTTTGGACGGGTCTGTCTTTAAATCCGCCCTATTGATGCGCCCGGTGTTTGAAGCCGCCAAAACCGCAGAACGTCGCATCGTTTACGCCGAGGGCGAAGACGAACGTGTCCTTCGCGCAGCACAGGCCATGATGGAAGAAACCACAGACATGCCCGTGTTGATCGGCCGCCCCGACGTGATTGAGCGGCGCTGCGAACGCGCAGGCCTCAAAATCCGGCCGGGCGACTTTGAAGTCGTAAACCCCGAGAACGATCCGCGCTACCGTGATTACTGGGGCACTTACCACGATATCATGGCCCGGCGCGGTGTATCCCCGGACCTTGCCAAGGCGATCATGCGCACCAATACCACCGCGATTGGCGCAGTCATGGTCCACCGCGAAGAAGCCGAAAGCCTGATCTGCGGAACCTTTGGCCAATATCTCTGGCATTTGAACTACGTCAGCCAAATCCTTGGCACCGATCACCTGCATCCCATCGGTGCGCTGTCGCTCATGATCCTTGAGGACGGCCCCTTGTTTGTCGCGGATACGCAAATTGATCCCGAACCCACCCCGGAACAAATCGCCGCAAAGGTCATAGGCGCCGCGCGTCACATGCGCCGCTTTGGTGTGACACCAAACATCGCGCTGTGCTCGCACAGCCAATTTGGCAATCTAGACAGTGATACAGGCCGCCGTATGCGGGCTGCGATGGACATCTTGCATTCCGAACCCCGCGATTTCGCGTTTGAGGGCGAGATGCACATCGACAGCGCGCTCGACCCGGAATTACGCGCGCGCGTATTCCCCGATGCACACATGGACGGACCCGCAAACTGTCTCATCTTTGCCAATACCGACGCCGCATCCGGTGTGCGCAACATCCTCAAGATGAAAGGCGATGGGCTTGAGGTCGGACCGATTCTGATGGGCATGGGCAACCGCGCGCACATTGTCACGCCGTCCATTACCACGCGGGGGCTGTTGAATATGTCCGCCCTCGCAGGAACACCCGTGGCGCACTACGGCTAGGCTTGTAAATAATTTTGCAGGGGTCACCCTCTAGGGCGTCTTTCCCGCTTGAGGCTTTTATGCCCCGCCCCTAACGTTTGCCTAACCATCGTAGGGGAGGACGAACATGGGCTATTCTGAGGTCTACAAAAGCTGGCAAAACGATCCAGAGGGCTTTTGGCTGGAACAAGCAAAGGCCATCGATTGGGATACCCCCCCACAGATCGCTTTGGACGACACCAATGCCCCGCTTTATCGTTGGTTCACCGACACGATGGTCAACACCTGTTACAACGCCGTTGACCGTCACGTGCCAACCCGCGGTGATCAAGCGGCAATCATCTATGACAGCCCGATCACCGGCAACAAGCGCACCGTCACCTACGCAGAACTTAAGGACGACGTGGCCAACCTTGCCGGCGCATTGGTCGCGAGGGGGATCAAGACAGGCGACCGCGTCATCATCTACATGCCCATGGTGCCAGAGGCGCTGACAGCCATGCTCGCCTGCGCGCGGATCGGCGCAATTCATTCTGTGGTCTTTGGTGGCTTTGCCGCCAACGAACTGGCGGTCCGGATCGACGATGCAACGCCCAAGGCGATCATCGCAGGCTCTTGCGGGGTCGAACCGGGCCGGATCGTCGCCTACAAACCGCTACTCGACGGTGCGATTGATCTTGCCACGCACAAACCTGATTTCACCGTGATCTTTCAACGCGACGAATGCCGCGCAGATCTGATCGAAGGACGCGATTACGACTGGCACGCAGTCCAGCAGGGCGTGACACAAGCTGATTGCGTCCCCGTCAAGGGCGACCATCCGGCCTATATCCTCTATACTTCCGGCACCACAGGCGCGCCCAAGGGCGTCGTGCGGCCCACCGCCGGGCACCTTGTGGCACTGAACTGGACCATGAAAAACATCTACAACGTTGACCCTGGCGACGTGTTCTGGGCCGCCTCCGACGTAGGATGGGTCGTGGGCCACAGCTACATCTGCTACGCGCCATTGATCCACGGCAACACCACCGTCGTGTTCGAAGGCAAACCGATCGGAACCCCCGACGCTGGCACCTTCTGGCGGGTGATCGAGGAACACAAGGTGCGCAGCTTCTTCACCGCGCCCACTGCCTTTCGCGCGATAAAACGCGAAGACCCCAAAGGCGAAGAGATCAAGAAATACGACATCTCTTGCTTGCGCGCGCTGTATCTGGCGGGGGAACGGGCGGACCCGGACACGATCGAATGGGCGCAAAACATAATGGGCGTCCCGGTCTATGACCACTGGTGGCAAACCGAAACCGGCTACACCATTGCAGGCAATCCAGCCGGGCTTGAGGCGCTGCCCGTTAAGATCGGTTCCCCCACAGTGGCGATGCCCGGCTTTGACGTGCAAATCCTGGACGAAAGCGGCAAACAAATGCCCTCAGGAGAGCTCGGCGCAATCGCCGTCAAACTTCCCTTGCCCCCCGGCACCCTGCCCACGCTTTGGAACGCCGAAGATCGGTTCAAGAAAAGCTACCTCACCACCTTCCCCGGATACTACGAAACCGGGGATGCAGGGATGATCGACGACGATGGCTACCTCTACATCATGGCGCGCACCGATGACGTGATCAACGTCGCCGGGCACCGCCTGTCGACAGGCGCTATGGAAGAAGTTCTCGCCAGTCATCCAGACGTTGCCGAATGCGCCGTGATCGGGGTGACAGACCAGCTCAAAGGGCAGCTCCCCATGGGGTTTGTCTGCACCAACAAAGGCACAAATCGCACTGACGCAGACATCAAGGCCGATTGCATCAAACTGGTACGCGACAAAATCGGGCCAGTGGCAGCGTTCAAACTGGTGGCGGTGGTGGACCGTTTGCCCAAAACCCGCTCCGGCAAAATCCTGCGCGGAACAATGGTCAAAATCGCCGACAGCGCCGCGTTCAAAATGCCCGCAACGATCGATGATCCCGCAATTTTGGATGAAATCAAAGCGGCCTTAAAACCAATGGGCTATGCCAAGGATTAAGCGCGGGCCTCACCACGCGCAAACGGGAGACGCATGAAAACAACGACCCTAGACACCATCATCGATCTGACCCGCTATCCGATCGACGATGCTGATTTCGCGCAAACCTGCCGCGCCACCTTGGATACCACTGGCGTCTTGGTGCTGCCCAACTTCATCCAAGCCCCAGCCTTGGACGCCATTCGTGCAGAAGCGGAACAAAGCTTGGATCAAGCTTATTTCTGCGCGCAAAATCACTCAGTCTATCTAACCCCTCACAATCCCGCCTTCTCCAAAGATCACGCCGCCAACCGCGAAGTTGTCTCCTCCAAGGGATGTATCTGCGACGATATTATTGCCGCCAACTCCCCGCTGCGCGCGTTATATGACGCAGAAATGTTTCGCGACTTTATCAAAGACTGCACCGGCGAAACCAGCTTGCACCCATACGCAGACACGCTGTCCTCAATCAACATCCATTATGCGCATCGCGGTCAGGAATTGGGCTGGCATTTTGACAATTCCGCCTTTGCCATCACCCTGCTGATCCAAAAACCAGAGGCAGGCAGCCAATTTGAATATATCAAGGATCTGCGCAGCAGCGATAATATGAACTACGATGGTGTCACAGCCCTGCTTGACGGCGCAACCATTCCCCAAACGCTCGACATGGACCCCGGCGCATTGGTGCTGTTTCGTGGCAGCAACTCAATCCACCGCGTGTCACCCAACGAAAGCGACACAACACGCATGCTGGCAGTCCTTGCCTATAACGCACAGCCCGGCGTCTCTTTGTCAGAAAGCGCGCGCAAGACGTTCTACGGACGGCTCAGCTAACGCGCCTTCAAAGGCCGCCCTTAACGCATCATCTTGCCCGAAATACTCTCGGGGGGTTGGGGGTGAAACCCCCAAGGCGCGCGCGGCCAGAGCGCAAAAAGATCAGACGCGGCGCAAGCCGCCCATTTAGACAAATTGTTCGCGGATCAGGCGTTCTTCCAATCCATGTCCCGGATCAAACAGGATTCTATGGGCCACGCTGGGGTCTGACCTGATCTCCACACTGACTACATGGCGCACCGATTGCGCATCTGCGCTGGCGATCACCGGGCGCTTTTCCGCATCCAGAACATCAAATCGCACAACTGCTTTCTTGGGCAACAACGCACCACGCCAGCGCCGCGGGCGAAAGGCGGCCATCGCCGTCAAGGCCAGCACATCCGACCCAATCGGCAAAATCGGGCCATGAGCAGAATAATTATATGCCGTCGATCCCGCCGGCGTCGCCACAAGGGCCCCGTCGCAGACCAATTCCTGCATCCGCAATTTGGCATCCACCGTAATGCGCAGCTTGGCGGCCTGCGGGCCGGCGCGCAGCAAAGACACTTCGTTGATCGCCAGCGCCTCATGCATTTTGCCCTGACTGTCCAAGGCCGTCATGCTCAGCGGGTTAATCACCTCTTGTTCCGCAGCCTTCAGACGATCGCGCAGATCATCTTCGGAATATGCGTTCATCAAAAACCCGACGGTGCCCCGGTTCATCCCGTAAACCGGCGCGGGCAGGTCTTGGGTGGCGTGCAACGTCTGCAACATGAACCCATCCCCGCCAAGGCAGACAATCACATCCGCCTTTTCAGGGTCGACATTGCCATGGCGGTCGGCCAAAGCCGCCAACGCCTTCTGCGCAAGCGGCACAGGGCTGGCAAAGAATGCAATTTTTGGGCGGCTCATCACGCATGGGTCCTTAAGTTTCCAATACGTTGTCCAATGTCCTCAAGCGAAACGCAAGCATCGCAACAGGAAACCCCCGCCCCGCGACATAATCAACTTGAACGTTTTGAACCTTTTGGTGGTCGCATCTTTAGGCTAAGCAACCGCCATTATGGCACTGCCAGCCGAAAAGAGGACCGACCCATGACTGCTTCGCACCGCGACACCGGATTTTTCACAGAAACGCTGGAAACCCGTGATCCAGACCTTCACGCCGCGATGCAGGCCGAACTTGGCCGCCAGCGCAACGAGATTGAGCTGATCGCGTCAGAAAACATCGTCTCCGCTGCGGTCATGGAAGCGCAAGGCGGCGTGATGACAAACAAATACGCCGAAGGATACCCCGGGCGACGTTACTATGGTGGTTGTCAGCACGTGGATGTGGCCGAAAACCTCGCCATTGATCGTGCAAAGGAACTGTTTGGATGTGACTTTGCGAACGTCCAGCCAAATTCAGGCTCGCAAGCCAACCAAGGCGTGTATCAAGCCTTGATCAAACCCGGTGACACCATTCTGGGCATGTCGCTCGATGCCGGTGGTCACCTCACGCACGGGGCCAAGCCGAACCAATCGGGCAAGATTTATAACGCCGTGCAATACGGCGTGCGCAAACAGGACAGCTTGCTGGACTATGACGAAGTGCAGGCGCTCGCCACCCAACACCAGCCCAAGATGATCATCGCCGGCGGCTCTGCCATTCCGCGTATTATCAACTTTAAGCGCATGCGTGAAATTGCCGACAGCGTCGGTGCCTACCTGCTGGTGGATATGGCACACTTTGCGGGGCTGGTGGCTGCCGGGATTTATCCATCCCCGTTCCCCCATGCACATGCAGCGACGACAACAACACACAAAACCCTGCGCGGCCCGCGTGGTGGGATGATCCTGACCAATGATGAAGCTTTGGCCAAAAAATTCAACTCCGCCATCTTCCCCGGCATCCAAGGCGGCCCCTTGATGCATGTGATCGCCGGCAAAGCTGTCGCCTTTGGCGAAGCACTTCGCCCGGAATTCAAAGCCTACCAAGAACAGGTCGTCAAAAACGCGCAAGCCTTGGCCGATCAATTGATGAAAGGCGGGCTTGATATCGTCTCAGGCGGCACCGACAGCCACCTGATGCTGGTGGACCTACGCCCCAAGGGTGTCAAAGGCAACGCAACAGAGGTCGCGCTGGGTCGCGCCCATATCACTTGTAACAAGAACGGCATCCCCTTTGATCCGGAAAAGCCGATGGTGACCTCTGGCGTGCGTCTTGGTTCCCCCGCAGGCACAACCCGCGGATTTGGTGAGGATGAGTTCCGCCAAGTGGCTGATTGGATCGTGCAAGTGGTGGACGGGCTCGCCGCAAATGGCGAAGACGGCAACGCCGACGTCGAGGCAAAGGTGCGCGCTGAAGTCGAAGAAATGTGCGCCCGTTTCCCGATTTATCCCAACCTGTGATCTGGGGCGTAGGGTGGGTTTGAACCCACCCTTCCCTCACAACGGCGCTGGCAGATGCTTTTGCGACAAAACATCCACCAGATGATCAAACACCACCCGAATGCGTTTGGAACTGTGCAATTCTCTGTGCGTGGTCAGCCAATAGGGCACTTTTACCGGCGCAAGCTGTGGCAATACCCGGACCATGTCTGGGTAACTGCGCGCCAAATCCTCTGACATCGGCACGACGCCCATTCCCATGCGGGCCATTTCCCATCCTGCACCGCCGCTTTCGCCCGCCACACGGATGTTGGACAAGCTGATCGGCAGATCCCATGTGCTGCGCATAAATTCGACCAATTCCGCGTCATCACCAACACCCACGAAATCAGCGCGGGCCAAATCCTTGACCGTTTCAATCGGACCAAACCCGTCGAGGTAGCTGCGACTGGCATAAAGATGGGCATCGGTTTCGCGCACCTTTCGGGCAATCAAATCACTTTGCGTCGGCGCAACATGACGCACCGCGATGTCCGCCTCGCGCCTTTGCAAATCAGACAAATCGTTGGACGCAAGAACCTTCACGCGAATATCAGGGGTCACCCGCCGCAGGTCCGCCACGATACGCGGCAATGAATACAGCGCAAAAATATCAGTGGCAGAGATACAAACATCCCCCGCAACCGATTGCGATCTGCCAGAGGCGGTCAGATTGGCTGCAACAGCCCCCTCGCCCATTTGACGTACGTGCGTCAAGATCGCTTGGCCCGCTGGCGTCAAAACCAACTTGCGGCCAATGCGTTCAAACAAAACGATATCCAGCGCCGCCTCTAATCCCGCAACTTGCCGCCCCAAAGTCGGTTGGGTCATGTTCAATGCGCGCGCAGCGGCGGAAAACGATCCCAGCTCAGCGGTCACCAGAAACGCGCGAGCTTGGTTCCAATCAAATGTGAGGGCGGCCCAATTCATGCATATATGAATAACCAAAGCCCAAATTTTGGCAATTCCCCCAGATTTCATGCATTGATAGGGTAAGATAACCGAAAGGATATGACATGGATGATACAGCCTTCTGGGACAAAGCAGCGCCCAAATATGCCAAAGAAGCGATCAGCGACAAGGATGCCTATAACGTCACGCTGGGGCGGATGCGCCACCACCTGCAACCCCATTTCAACGTTTTGGAACTTGGCTGCGGAACCGGGTCCACCGCCTTGGAACTCTCCCCCGGCGTGGCAAGCTATATGGGCACCGATGTGTCATCAGTGATGATCGACATTGCCCGCGCAAAGCTGACAGATGACCTGCCCGGCAGCCTTTCGTTTCAGGTCGGCCAAGCGCATGACATCCCCGATAGCACCTATGATGCTGTCTTGGCGCTGAACCTCTTGCACCTCCTGCCCGATGTCGAAACAACGCTCAGCGCTATTTATGACGCTTTGCCCAGCGGCGGGTTGTTCATCGCCAAAACCGCGCTCTTGAAGGATGGGAAATGGTTCCTCGGCCTCGCGCTGCCGATCATGCAATTCTTGGGCAAAGCCCCGTCAATCCGCTCCATGACAGAGGCGGAGCTGCGCACGCTTTTGCTGGATGCAGGGTTTGAAATGATCGAAGACATCGCACAACCCGACATCGCCCCGCGCCTCTTTACGGTGTGCCGCAAACCGTAAGCTACCGCGCGCAAGACGCCCTAAACCCAGCCTTCCTTGCGGGCGTACCAGACCCACACGACAAAGCAGACAATCACAATCGCAGACAAAATGCCTAACCATTTCAACATCTTGCCAACGAACAAATCCCAAGGGTCAATCGTCTCTAGATGTTTGATGACCTCATCACCCGCTTTGCGCAGGGCCTTTTCATCTAGCTGACGCGCCAGTTTGGGATTTTCGGCTAAGGTTAGCGCCGTTAGAACCGCTTTGGCCGACTTGCGCACATGGCGCGGTAAGCGTGGCGCGGCCTTATACACCTGCTGTTCCAGCGTTGCGCCTTTGATGCGCATACGTTCTGCGAACAGGGTGGACAGGGTGGTGCGGTAGGTTGAGGCAAGATCAGTCGTCATATCTCCCCTCTAGCGCTGGCGCTTTGGCGGCTCAATGGGTATCCAACACATAGCAAAGGAACCGGTGCATGCTGAACACGATTGTGCAGGGCGAAGGCCCCCCGCTTTTGATCGCTCATGGGCTTTACGGCTCTGCGCGCAACTGGGGCGTGATTGCCAAACGACTGTCTGACCAGTTCACAGTAACCACGGTCGACATGCGCAATCACGGCGCAAGCCCTTGGTTTGAAACGCATTCTTACGACGACATGGCCGCCGATTTGGCACAGGTTCTGGATCGGCCCTCCCACGTTCTGGGTCATTCGATGGGGGGTAAGGCTGCGATGGTCCTCGCCCTGTCCCGGCCTGAATTGGTGGATCGGTTGATCGTCGCTGACATCGCGCCGGTGACCTATACGCACACCCAGATGGGCCCGCTCAAGGCGATGCGCGGCGTTGATTTGGCGGCCGTGAATAGCCGGGCGGATGCTAAGGCGCAGCTGTCGCATCTTGAACCCGGCGTCGATGATTTTCTGTTGCAAAGCCTTGATATAAAACACAAAAAATGGACGCTGAACTTGGATGTTCTGGCGGCTGAGATGGACACGATCATCGGCTTTCCAGACGTCACTGGACGCTTTGACGCAGCAACACTGTTCTTGTCTGGGGCTACATCAGATTACGTCACGCGGGATCACCGCGACATCATCAAACCCCTGTTTCCAAACGCAAAATTCGCGAAAATCCCCAAGGCAGGCCACTGGCTCCACGCGG
>CAKZVL010000069.1 GCA_937922155.1 uncultured Paracoccaceae bacterium
GATCATAGACCAACAGCCTCCGCTCATCATCGATGTGGGTTGCGCCGAAGGATATTACGCCGTCGGGCTCGCCCTGCGCCTGCGCCGTGCTACCGTCTGGGCGCGCGATATGGATGAGGCAGCCCAAGAGAAATGCCGCGAACTGGCAGAGGTCAATGGCGTCGCCGGACGCGTCAAAGTTGGCGGCGAACTCACCCACGCCGACTTTGACATCTGCCGCGCCCAACATACCGTGGTGATCTGCGACATCGAAGGCGGCGAGGCCGACCTGATGGACCCCGAAAAGGCCAAAGGATTGCGCCGCGCCGACATCTTGATCGAGGTGCATGAAACCGGGTCCGAGACATCGCTGCTGGACACCTTGGAAGACCGCTTTGCGCAAACCCACACAGCACAGCGCCTGCACCGGGACGTCGCCACCTCAAGCTTGCCTGACTGGATGGAAGGGCTCTCTGACATGGATCGCTTGATCGCGCTGTGGGAATGGCGCGCCATCCCAACACCATGGCTCTGGCTTACCGCCAAACATCGATAGGCCCAACAGATCAGCGCAAAAAGAACGCCGTTGCGTCGGAATAGCTGCGTTGCACCGATTGCCCCTATACAAGCGCGTCAGAGGGGCCTATCCGCCCCCTTTGAGCGCACAAACCAAGGCTTCACCATGATCCCGACCCTCGCCGCTGCCCTAAAGGCCCAAGGCTACGACACCCTGACCCCGGTCCAGACCGCCGTGACCGAGGAAGCGCTCGAAGGACGCGACCTGCTTGTGTCCGCGCAAACCGGGTCCGGCAAAACGGTTGGCTTCGGTCTTGCCATCGGCCCGTCGATCTTGGCCGAGGACGGCACATTTGGTCCAGCGTCCACGCCAAAGGCCCTGATCATCGCCCCAACCCGCGAACTGGCCTTGCAGGTCAAACGCGAACTCACATGGCTCTACGCCAACACAGGCGCAAAGCTCGCCTCGACCGTGGGCGGCATGGATTTTCGCGACGAACGCCGCACGCTGGAACGCGGCACGCACATCGTCGTCGCCACCCCCGGCCGCCTCAAGGATCACATCCTGCGCGGCACGATCAACCTGTCTGAGGTCAAAGCGGTGGTCTTGGACGAGGCCGACGAAATGCTCGACCTTGGGTTTCGCGAAGACCTCGAATTCATCCTGAACGAAGCGCCCGATGAACGCCGCACGCTGATGTTTTCCGCAACCGTCCCCAAGATGATCGAAAAGCTGGCGCAGTCATACCAAAAGAACGCAGAACGGGTCGTCACCCAATCCAAAACCGACCAACACGCTGATATCGCTTACAAAGCGCTGCAAGTCGCCCAGCATGACGCCGACAACGCCATCATCAATATGCTGCGGTTTTACGAGGCACCAAATGCCATCGTCTTTGCCAACACCCGCGCCATGGTCACCCGTCTGACCACGCGCCTGTCCAACCGTGGGTTTTCGGTTGTGGCCCTGTCTGGTGAACTCACGCAATCCGAACGCTCCAACGCGCTGCAAGCCATGCGCGATGGTCGTGCCCGCGTCTGTGTGGCCACCGACGTCGCCGCGCGCGGGATCGATCTGCCCCAGCTCGAATTGGTGATCCACGCCGATCTGCCCACCAACGCTGAAACGCTCATGCACCGCTCCGGCCGCACAGGCCGCGCTGGGCGCAAGGGGGTATCGGCCCTCATCGTTCCCCCTAAAATGCGCCGCCGTGCGGAAAACCTGCTCAAATGGGGCAAACTGGACGCCGAATGGACAGTGCCGCCATCTGCCGCAGAGGTTCAACAAAAGGACGAAGATCGCCTTTTGAACGACCCACTTTGGGACGAAACCCCAACGGAAAGCGAAACAGAATTCGCCACCAAACTCTTGGCGCTGCACAGCCCTGAACAAATCGCCGCCGCCTATCTGCGCATCTACGCCGGCAAAGCCTCCGCACCGGAGGATTTGTCACCGCCGGATATGAAACCAGACCGCAAACCGCGCGAGCATACCGATTTCGGCCCGACAAAATGGTTCCGCATCGACGTGGGCCGCACCGGCAAAGCGGAGGCGCGTTGGCTATTACCCATGATCTGCAAAGCCGGTGACATTTCCAAGGCTGAGATTGGCAAAATCAAGATCCAAGAAAACGACAGCTTGGTCGAAATCAAAGACTCCGCCGTGCCCGGCTTCATGGCCGCCCTCGGCGGTGTGATGAAGCTGGAAAACCAAGCCACCCTCTCCGAAGTCCACGGCACACCGGATTTTGAACGCCCACCTCCACGTGGCCCTCGCAAACCCCACGCCGATGGTCCGCCCAAGCGATTTGACAAAGACCGCCCAAGCAAACCACGCGATGACAAACCCCGTGGCGACAAACCCAAGTTTGATAAGCCTAAGTTTGACAAACCCAAGTTTGACAAACCAAAGGGCAAAAAGCCAAAGCATGACAAACCAAGCGCGGCACCCGCGCCCGCAAGCACCGACAAGGCCAAAGCCGACGGCGCGCTCAGCGATTATAAGCCCCGCAATGACGCCGCGCCAAAGCGCTCAAAGCCAAAGTATGAACGCGGTGATAAGCCAAAGTTCGACACAGCAAAGCGTGAGAAACCAAAGGGTGACAAACCAAATAGCGATAAACCCAAAGACAAACGTTCTTTCGCTGACGCCTCTAAGGGCGGAAAACCCGCCTTCAAGAAACGCGGCGATGGCCCAAAAGGCGGCGCAAAATCAGGCAAGCCCAAGGCCGCTGCAGACCCATCAAGACGATTCTCTCCACCAGGTAAGCCTGCCAAGCCACGCAAGGCAAATACCAAGGGCACACCCAAAGGAGGCGGCGCAACACCGCGAAAGCAAAAACAGTAACCACATTTTGGGTGACATCGTTTCTTCATTTCCCCTCCCTTTTTAGGCCGCAATGCTGTATACAAGTGGTGTTGTTAGTGTAAAAAGTTTGGAAATCTTATGTCCCAGAATACAGACACCCCGCCACAAATCCCGTCCAAAAGTGCGGCACCCAAAGACAGCAAAAAGCCCGTCTTTCGCGACTACGCCAGCATTTAACTGGCTCCCCTTGGATCGACCTTGTACTCTGCCAAAATGGCAGACCTAACCACGATCCGAAACATCGGCCCCGCTTTTGAGAAAGAGCTGATGGCCGCGGGCATCAACACTGCCGAACAGCTGCGCGACATCGGCGCAGACGCAGCCTATGCCCGTCTGCTCGAAAACGGAACAAAGCCGCATTTCATCGGCTACTACGTCCTGCACATGGGTCTTCAAGGGCGCCCGTGGAACGATTGCAAAGGCGAAGAAAAGAAAGCCCTGCGCGTCAAATTTGATGCGCTCAAGGCCAAGAATTTCGATACCCACCGTTCAGATATCGAAGATGTCCTGAACAAAATAGGCGTTGTCCCCGCCCGAGATTGATCAGCCCAACCCACAAAAAAGCCGCCCACACCAGATGGGTGCGAACGGCCAAACAATTGCATTGAATTGGTGGATTAACCGACCAGTTCAAGACCTGAAAAGAAAAATGCGATTTCCTCTGCTGCCGTCTCCGGCGCGTCAGATCCATGAACAGAGTTTTCACCGATCGACAGCGCAAACTCCTTACGGATCGTCCCGTCTGCGGCGTCCGCTGGGTTTGTCGCACCCATCACTTCGCGGTTCTTTGCAATCGCGTCTTCGCCTTCCAGAACCTGAACCACGATAGGTTCAGAGATCATGAATTCGCAAAGTTCGCCAAAGAACGGACGCTCAGCGTGAACACCGTAAAAGGCTTGCGCCTGCGCCAGCGTCAGTTGAATGCGCTTGGATGCAACAATGCGCAAACCCGCTTCTTCGAACTTGGCAGCAATTTTGCCCGTCAGATTGCGCTTTGTCGCGTCAGGCTTGATGATTGAGAATGTGCGTTGGATAGCCATGTGGAAAGGTCTCTCACGTCTGTGGGGGTGAACCCCGTTATACTTATGGCCGCGCCCTAACATGGGGCGATAGAGTTGAAAAGCGGCGATTGACGATGCCTCACGCTTCAGGCAAAGCCTGCGCATGCTTAAACTCAATGACATCACCTATTCCGTGCAAGGTCGAACACTGGTCGAAAACGCCAGCGTCACCATTCCCACAGGCCACAAGGTCGGCCTTGTCGGGCGCAACGGATCGGGAAAAACCACGCTTTTCAATGTGATCCGCGGCGACATGGTGCTCGACACCGGTATCTTGGACATGCCCAAGGGTTGGAAAATCAGTGGCGTCAGTCAGGAAGTGCCCGGAAACGAAGTCTCCCTCATTGATACGGTCCTCGCCGCCGATGTCGAACGCGTCGCCTTGCTGGCAGAAGCTGAAACAGCCACCGACCCGGGCCGCATCGCCGATATCCAAGCGCGCCTGACAGACATCAACGCATGGTCCGCCGAAGCGCGCGCCGCCACGATCCTGCGCGGCCTCGGCTTTGAACCCGATGAACAACGCATGCCGTGCTCTGCCTTTTCGGGCGGCTGGCGCATGCGCGTCGCCTTGGCAGCCGTGCTGTTCTCTGAACCCGACCTGTTGCTGCTGGACGAACCAACCAACTACCTCGACCTCGAAGGCGCGCTCTGGCTAGAAGCGTATCTCGTCCGCTACCCCCACACTGTTCTCATCGTCTCCCACGACCGGGAACTGCTGAACCGCTCCGTAGGCGGCATCCTCCACCTAGAGGATAAAGGCCTGACCTATTACACAGGCCCCTACGACAGCTTTGCCAAACAACGCCTCGCCAAACGCGCCGTCCTCGCCGCCGCCGCGAAAAAGCAAGACGCGCAACGCGCCCACTTGCAAGCCTTCGTCGATCGCTTCAAAGCCAAAGCATCAAAAGCCAAACAAGCGCAATCACGCGTCAAAATGCTGGAAAAGATGGACACAATCCGCGCACCCGAAGACGCCGCGCGCACCGTCTTTACCTTCCCCGAACCCGAAGAGCTTTCGCCCCCCATCATCGCGACGGAGGCCGCCGCCGTGGGCTACGGCAACCACATCGTGCTCCATGATCTGAACCTGCGGATCGACCAAGACGACCGCATCGCCCTTCTGGGGCGCAACGGCGAAGGAAAATCAACCCTTTCCAAGATGTTATCCGGCCGCCTTCAAGTAGCCCGTGGCAAAATGGTGCAATCAAACAAACTGCGCATCGGCTTTTTCGCACAACACCAGGTCGAAGAATTACGGGTCGAAGAAACACCGCTGGAACACCTTCTGCGAGAACGAGGCGCAGAAGGCCAAGCCAAACTGCGCGCCCGCCTTGCAGGCTTCGGCCTTGGTGCCGATCAGGCCGATACCGAAGTGGGTCGCCTCTCTGGTGGGCAAAAGGCGCGCCTTTCGCTCCTGCTCGCAACCCTGCCCGCACCGCACCTCTTGATCTTGGACGAACCGACCAACCACCTCGACATCGAAAGCCGCGAAGCCTTGGTCGAAGCGCTGACCGCCTACTCCGGCGCTGTAATCCTCGTCAGCCACGACATGCACCTGTTGTCCATGGTAGCCGACCGCCTTTGGCTGGTCAAAGACGGCCATGTGAAACCCTATGACGATGATCTCTTGGCTTATCGCAAGTTACTCCTCAGCGCAGATAAACCCACCGACAAACCCAAGCCTGTTAAAAAGAAGGCAAGCCGCGATCAACTCCTCACGCTCAAATCCGAAGCCCGCAAGGCAGAGGAACGCGTCAACAAACTCAACGACATGCGCGACAAACTCAGCGTGAAACTCGCCGCACCAGACCTCTATGAGGACGCCCGCAAGGGTGAGCTGGAAACATGGAACCGCAAATACGCCGAAGTCATGGACGCGCTAGAGCGCGCCGAAACCCTTTGGATGGCCGCCCTCGAAAAGCTCGAAAAGGAAAGCGCGCCATGACCCATCATCTTGCCCAAAATACTCCCGCCGGAGGCGCAGATCAGCCATAATGATGGACCTTCCAACATTGATCGCAGCCTTTGTAACCCTGTTCGTCATCATCGACCCAGCGGGTCTGACGCCGATCTTCATCGCCCTCACCCAAGGCATGACACCGGCACAGCGGCGCGCTGTGGCGATGCGATCATGCCTGATCGCTGCCGTCTTGATGTTGGTCTTTCTGTTCTTTGGTGAGGCTGTGTTAGGATTTATCGGCATTTCCATGCCCGCGTTTCGCGTGGCCGGCGGATTACTCTTATTCCTCACCGCCTTGGAAATGCTGTTCCAAAGACGGCAAGACCGCCGAGAGGCCACAGCGGCAGAGGACGAACCGGATGATCCTTCTGTCTTCCCCCTGGCCCTGCCGCTCATCGTGGGGCCGGGTGCAATCACCACCTTGATCCTGTTGGCAGGGCAAGCCAAAGGGGCGGCAGACATGGCCGCAATCATCGGTGTGATGTTCCTCGTCCTACTCTTGGTCTTCGCAGCTTTCCTCGCTGCGCCGCCGATTGAACGCGCTTTGGGCAAAACCGGCATCAACATCGTCACCCGCGTCCTTGGCATGTTGCTGGCCGCCCTTGCCACACAATTTGTCATCGACGGCATCCGCCAGTCTTTTGGTTTGGCCACATAACCCCTATGTATCGGGTATGAACGGACAAGATATTGGCAGTTTGGCCTTCTTAGGGCTTATGGGTCTGATGATTGCAGCCAGCTATTTTGTGTCGCAACGCAACAGCTTGGGGCGTGTGGCACAACAGGCGGCGATTTGGGGGCTGATTTTTGTGGGCGCCATCGCGGCCTTTGGCATGTGGGATGACATCCAGCGCAACGTCATGCCGCGCCAATCTGTCGCCGAAAGCGGGCAAATCATCGTGCCGCGCAATTTTGACGGCCATTACTATCTGACCCTCACAATCAATGATCGCCCCATCGACTTCGTCGTCGACACGGGTGCGACGCAAATGGTCCTCACCCAAGATGACGCCGCGCGTGTGGGTCTTGATCCAAATGAGCTGCGCTATCTTGGCAGCGCCTCTACCGCCAACGGCATCGTGCGCACCGCCAACATAGAACTTAATAAAGTCGCCCTTGGCCCCTTTATTGACCTCAGCGTCCCTGCCGTGGTCAACGGCGGTGAGATGGAAGGATCTCTCTTGGGGATGAGCTATCTGAGCACTTTTGACAGCATCGAAATCCGCAGTGATGAGCTGATTTTAACGCGATAGGAAACCCATGGCCCGAACCCTCATTTTGCTCATCGTCCTCGGCCTAAGCGCCTGCGCAACATCCACCATACCAGAGGATTTTGACGCAAGTTTCGAATTCTAGGCAAAAATCTTCACCAAGATTTTAACAAGACTTTTCCTGGAAAAAGTCTTACCCCTTGGCCGCCTTCTGCACCCAGCGGCCATCCTCTTGCGCCCAGTACTGCGCCGCGATCTGGGCATCCGTCAGCGCTTTCCACTGACCCCGCGCCGTTTCCAGCGCAGCCCCATCCAGACCATCAAACAAAATGCAGCACCGTTCCGACAGTGCAACCTCTTGGGGCGAAATCTCAGCCCCCATAATGCTCATCACGCAATCAAAACCATCTTGCGCTACATCCGACCCCAATAGGATCGGCTGATCACCGTCCTGCGCACCCCCGGCCAAACCATGCGGCAAGAAACTGTCCGCATCACCTTCCCACAACACGCGGTCAAGGCGTTCCAGAACGGCCGGGTCCGTCCCCCGCACCAAAACGCGCCAACCCGCTTGTCGCGCCTTGCCCAGCAACATGGGCAAGGTCACATCCAGCGGTGTTTCTGTCAGGTGATAGAAATAGGCAGCCCCCATCTAGGCCTCGTACACATCCGCAATCAACCGGTTCAGCGCCATAACGCCCCAACCCGTTGCGCCCTTGGGCGACAGGGTCGTTTCCGATTTTACCTGTGCGACACCCGCAATATCCAAATGGCACCACGGCACGTCGTCTTTCACAAACCGCTGCAAAAACTGCGCCGCCGTGATCGACCCGGCAAACCGTCCGCCGATATTCTTTATATCCGCTTTGTCCGATTTGATCAGCTTGTCATAGGCCGGGCCCATCGGCATGCGCCACGCGCCTTCCCCTTCGGCAGCGCAGGCTTTCAACAAGTCCTTGGACAAATCATCAGAATTTGAAAACACACCGCAGTTTTCATGCCCCAAAGCCACCAACATCGCGCCCGTCAGCGTGGCAAGGTTGATCATCCCCGTTGGCTTAAACCGCTCTTGCGCGTACCAAAGGACATCGGCCAGAACCAAACGCCCTTCCGCATCGGTGTTGATCACCTCAATCGTATCGCCTTTCATGGATGTCACAATATCGCCGGGGCGCACCGCCGTGCCCGAGGGCATGTTTTCTACGATCCCCACCAGCCCGACAACGTTCGCTTTCGCTTTGCGCATCGCCAACGTGCGCATCACACCCGCAACAACGCCCGCGCCGCCCATGTCCATCGTCATATCTTCCATGCCCGCAGCAGGCTTGAGGCTAATACCACCAGTGTCAAAAACAACGCCTTTACCGACAAAGGCAAAGGGCGCTTCATCCCCGCCACCGTTCCACTGCATTACCACAAGCTTTGACGGGCTGGCAGAACCTTGACCAACACACAAAAGCGAACCCATGCCCAGCTTCTCCATGTCCGCTTCTTCCAGGATTTCAACGTCCAACCCCAGTTCCTGCATCGCGGCGAGCCGGGCCGCAAAATCATCCGTTGTCAGAACGTTGGCAGGTTCATTGACCAGATCACGGGTGAAAAACACACCTTCCGTCACGGCCATCCCGGCCTTTGCCGCCTCTGCGATAGCCTCGGGGTGGCTGACCTGCAATTGAACAGGGCCAAGAACCTTTGGATCCTCCGTCTTGTGGACATCAAAATCATAAGCGCGCATCGCCATACCAAACGCCAATTCCTGTGCATTCTTCAGATTGCCCGCCAAAATGCGCATCGGTTGCGCCTTATGCGCCTTTGCCAAAGCCGCACCCGCTTTGCGCAGGTTTTCTTGGCTCGGTCTGCGCGACAGTTTCACAACCAAAACGCACACAGCCGCCATACCCGCGGGATAGGCCAGCGGGCTGACGGCCCCTTCGTCCAGCGCACTAAACGCGTCGCCTTCAATAAATCGTGCAACCGCTTTGCGGGTCAGACTATTCACCTTGCGCGCGCCTGCATCCAATTTCCCTTCGGGATCGACAAACACGGCCACGACACCCTCAAATTGAGCTAAATCGTCCAGGTCGAGGTTGGAAATGCGGATATCAATCGGCTGGGTCATGGTTGTCCTTTCTTGGGGAGCATTGGGCTTTGGGCAATAGGTAGCCCGGCTTATGTCAATTGACCAGATAGCTGTTTTGTCCCGTCAGACAATCGGATACCCTGCCGCAAAACAATCGCTCCGGGGAGCAGGCAACGCGTGGCACGATTTGACAGGTATATGCTGTCGCAGCTTTTGACGCTGTTTGGCTTTTTCAGCCTCGTCCTTGTCATGGTCTATTGGATCAACAGGGCCGTTGTGTTGTTCGATCAACTGATAGCTGACGGCCAATCGGCTGTCGTGTTCCTGGAATTCACCGCCCTTTCTTTGCCCAGCGTGATCCGCCTGGCGCTCCCCTTAGCGGCGTTTGCGGCCAGCATCTATGTCACCAACCGCCTTGTCAGCGATAGTGAAATGGTCGCGGTTCAAGCCACAGGATATTCCTGTTTCAGACTAGCGCGTCCGGTTTTGTATTTTGGGCTTATCGTTGCCCTGCTGATGACCGTTCTGATGCACTTTCTGGTGCCTTTGTCATCTGCGCGACTTGCCGAACGTCAAAATGACATCGCCCAAACTGCCACTGCCCGCCTTTTGCAAGAAGGGCAATTCCTCGAACCGCTCGACGGGATCACCGTCTATATCGGCGAAGTCACCCCCGCGGGCGAATTGCGCAATGTTTTGCTCTCCGACAGCCGCGATGTCGCCAGACAAATCACATACACCGCCGCGCAAGCCTATCTGGTGCGGACAGACGACGGTGCTCAATTGGTGATGCGCAACGGATTGGCGCAAACACTGCGCACCAGCGATAAACAATTGTTCACCACATCTTTCGAAGATTTCGCCCTGAACGTCGGCAGTCTGATGCAAACTTCATCGACCCGCCGCCAACGCGCGGGTGAGCTGATGACCTGGGAATTACTGCGCCCGACACCAGAATTAGCCGAAAGCGTACGCCAAACTCCAGCCCGAATGATGTCGGATGCGCATAACAGATTTAGCCAATCCATATTGGGCGCTGTTGCAGCCCTGCTGGGTTTTGCGGCTCTTATGGTGGGCGGGTTCACCCGGTTTGGCCTTTGGAAACAGGTCGTCTTTGCGATCTTTTTGATCATTCTGGTCAAGGCGCTGGAAACCGCAGGTTTGAACGCCGCACGATCCAACCCGTCACTTTGGATCGCCAGCTATCTGCCTTCTGTTGCGGGGTTCGCCATTGTCTATGTCTTACTGTTCATGGCAGACCGACCAACCCTGTTGAAACGTCGCCCGCAGGTAACCTCATGAAGCTGGATCGTTATTTTGCCAATCGGTTCGTTTGGACGTTTTTCGGCGTCTTCTTCGTTTTCTTTATGATCCTCACCTTTTTGGGGTTGGTCGAGAATTTACGCCGGTTTGCCGGTGATGATGCAACCTTTGCAGAGATTGCAGTGCTCACGCTCTTGGATACTCCGGCAGGCATCTACCAGATCCTTCCCTTGATCATGATCATCACCTCAATCGCGTTGTTTCTTGGCCTAGCGCGCACGTCCGAAATGGTGGTAACCCGCGCCGCCGGGCGATCCGCAGTACGCGCCGCAATCCCGCCTGTCTTTGCAGCCTTCTTAATCGGCATCGCCGCAATTGCGGTTCTCAATCCCATCGTTGCCGCAACCTCAAAACAATACGAGGCGCGCAGCGGTGCGTTGCGCGGCGATGAATCCGTTCTCTCGATCAGCAAATCCGGCCTATGGTTGCGTCAAGGCAATGCAGGTTCCCAAACCGTGATCCGCGCCGCAAGCACGAACCTGGACGGAACAGTGTTAAGCGATGTGACCTTCCTCACCTTTAAAGGGCAATCCGGCCCCACCGAACGCATTCAAGCCGCCCAAGCAACTTTGTCCGACGGTGCATGGCAGTTAAAAGGCGTGAAACGTTGGCCCTTGGATACCGGCAATATCGCAGAGGCAAATGCCCAGGTTCAAGACGCCGCAAGCTTGCCGTCATCCCTCACCGCAGACCAAATCAGAGACAGCTTTGGTACGCCGTCATCCATTCCAATATGGGATTTGCCCGCGTTTATCGAACGCCTGAAAACCGCTGGCTTTTCTGCGACGCGCCATGAAGTTTGGCTGCAGATGGAACTGGCAAACCCTGTATTCCTCGTCTCGATGGTTCTAATCGGCGCCGCCTTCACCCTGCGCCACCAGCGCAGCGGTCGTACGGGAATGATGGTCCTCTTCGCGATCCTGTTGGCCTTCACAATCTATTTCTTGCGTAACTTCGCGCAAATCCTCGGGGAAAACGGACAACTCCCCCCGATTTTAGCCGCATGGGCGCCGCCACTGGCCGCGATTGCTTTGTCGATGGGTATGCTTTTGCATAGTGAGGACGGCTGATGCGTGTTTTGTGGCTGATACTCTGGCTGCTGCCGTCATTAGCCTTTGGGCAAGACGCCGCAAGCCTCGTTGCAGATCGGGTCGTGATCGAAGGCGACAATCGCTTGATTGCGTCGGGCAATATCGAAGTGCTATTCGGTGAAACACGCCTCTCAGCTGCAGAAGTGATTTATGACAGCACGACAGATCGACTTCAGATCATCGGCCCCATCTTTATCGCAGGACCAAACGGCAACGTCCTGACCGCGGAACGCGCAAGTCTTGATCCGACGCTGGAAAACGGCATGTTGCGCGGCGCGCGCTTGGTGCTTGACCAACAGCTACAACTCGCCGCCAATCGCATTGATCGCAGCAATGGCCGCTACAACCAACTTTACAAAACCGCCGTCACATCCTGCCACGTCTGTGGCAGTGACGCACCGTTGTGGGACATCCGCGCAGAACGCGTTGTCCACGATGAGGAAGAGCGTCAGCTCTACTTTACCAACGCCACATTTCACGTACACGGCATACCGCTCTTCTGGTTGCCGCGCCTGCGCCTCCCCGATCCGACGTTGGAACGAGCAACCGGATTCTTGATCCCACGCATCCGCAGAACGGACCGGCTGGGGACGGGGATCAAAATTCCCTATTTCATCGCGATCGGTGATCACCGCGATCTCACGCTGACACCCTATTTGTCAGATGAAACCCGCACCTTAGAAGCCCGCTATCGGCAAGCTTTCTTTAACGGCCAGGTTGAAGTCAACACAGCCATCAGCCAAGACACCTTGATCGAGGGAAGCCGTTCCTATTTCTTTGCCGAAGGCGCATTTGACCTCGCCCGCGATTTTCAATTGGATTTCGATATCGAAGCCGCAAGCGATCCGGCCTACCTTTTGGACTACGGCTACTCTGACAAAGATCGACTGGACACTGCAATCAGCATCCAAAGGGTACAGGCAAACGAATTGTTCTTTTCCAGCGCGACATATTTCGAAAGCTTGCGCGATGATGAAGTGAACGCACAATTGCCCCCTATCGTTGCGGATTTCCTCTATGAAAAACGCTTCACCAACATCGCAGGCGGCGCGCTGACATTGGCAGGCTCTGGTGATCTTTTGTATCGCTATGGCAACGGAACCGGCGACACAGGTCGCGATATGCTGCGCGTCGGGGCTGGCGCGGATTGGCGCCGCACATGGACAGGTCGCAGCGGAATGGTTTTTGAAACCCGGCTTGGGCTTGATACTGATCTTTACCGCGTCTGGGATGACGCCGACCGGACCACACCCTTTAGCCGAACCGTCCCCTACGCCAAAACAACCCTGCGCTTTCCGTTTCAAAAAACCAGCACAAAGGCGCGGCACTTGCTAGAACCCGTCTTGTCCGTCGCATGGTCTGACGTATTGGGCGATACACCCCCAATCGAAGACAGCACTCGCCCCGAACTGGAAAGCGGCAACCTATTCGCCCTAAGCCGGTTTCCCGGTGAAGACGCGGTGGAACAAGGGTTCAGGCTCGCGGCGGGTCTCAGCTGGACCCGTCTTGGCAATCAGGGGTCCTCTTCCCGGCTGACCTTTGGGCGGGTCTTCCGACAGGAAGAGAACACCGCCTTCACCGTTTCCAGCGGCCTAAAATCCGCCACATCCGATTGGTTGATCGCCGGACAATACAACACCGGACACGGGTTGCGCTTTGAAGGCCGTGCACTTTTGGCAGACGATGTTGAATTCACCTTTGCCACTGCCAAAATTGGCTGGACGACAGACGACATCCAACTTGACGCCAGCTACATTTGGGAAGCCCCCGATCCTGACCTCGACCGGTTCGGCGCAGCCGCCGCATGGGCACTATCCACCCGCGTGCAGCTCGAAGAAGCCTGGGCCGTCGAATTTGACGCAAGATATGACGTAGATGCTGACACCCCAACCCGCGCGGGCCTCGGCATTGAATGGCGCAATGAATGTGTAACCGTCGATCTTTCCATTTCGCGGCGTTATACAACATCAACAACGGTGGCCCCGTCGACAGATTATGGGTTATCAGTAGAACTATCCGGGTTTTCAACCGGACGCAGCTTTCAAGGTGCCAAAGCCCAGTGCAACGAGACGACAAAAGCAGGACTGAATAGATGAGCCTTCGAAAACTATTGACCGCCCTTACGTTCATCTGCGCCGCAAGCACAGCCATTGCTCAAAGCGCATTTTCGCCAGCCATCACGGTAAACGACCGGGTGATCACCGGGTATGAGTTAGACCAACGCGCAAAATTGCTGACCTTGTTCCGCACGCCGGGCAATGCCTTGCAGATCGCCCGCGATCAGCTGATTGAAGATCGCCTCAAACAGCAGCTTTTGGAAACAACGGGCGCCACACTGTCTGCGGAGGCATTGCAAGTTGAACTTGAGGCCTTTGCAGGTCGTGCCAACCTAACGCTTGACCAGTTTATCACGGTTCTGAATCAAAACGGCGTTGAACGCGCCACCCTCGAAGAATTCGTGCGCATGGGGGTCAGCTGGCGCGACTACATTCGGGCGCGTTTCTCCAGCCAAGCCCAAATCACAGAGGCAGAAATCGACCGCGCCTTGGCACAAACTGGCGATGCATCCACCGGGATCGAAGTGCTCTTGTCCGAAATCATCATTCCCGCACCACCACCCCGCGCCGCCCAAGCCTTGGCCCAAGCAGAACGCATATCGCAGCTGCGCAGCTTTTCCGCCTTCGAGGCGCAGGCCCGCCAAGTCTCCGCGCTGCCAAGCCGCACCCGTGGCGGTCGTTTGGGCTGGTTGCCGATCTCAAACTATCCACCCCAGCTACGTTCCATCATTCTGGACCTGAGCCCCGGCGAAGTGACAGCCCCCCTGCCCATCACCAACGGTGTCGCCTTGTTCCAAATGCGCGACGTGCGCGAGGTGCCACAGCCCAAACCCGCACCAACGGCCATCGAATATGCAGCCTATTACATCGGCGGCGCTGAGGCCTCTCTCGGCGTGGCCCAAGACCTGCAAGCTCGCGTTGACACCTGCGACGATCTTTATGGCGTGGCCAAAGGCCAACCAGAAGAAGTCTTGGAACGCGACAGCCTGGCCCCTGCTGAAATCCCGCAAGACGTGGCACTGGAACTGGCCCGCCTCGACCCCGGTGAAGTCTCCTACAACCTGCTTCGCGCAGATGGGCAAACCCGTGTCTTCCTGATGCTCTGCAACCGTACCTTCCAAGAGGGCGGGCCAGTGGATCGCGACGCCGTTCGTGTTCAATTGCGAAGCCAAAGACTTGGTGGTTTGGCCGATAGCCTGCTCCAAGATGTACGGGCCGCGGCCACTATCAATGGCTAACGACGTCTGCCCAATCGCAATCACCTCCGGCGAACCAGCGGGCATCGGCCCAGAGATTGCGGTCGCCGCATGGCGCGCCCTTAAGGATGACGTGCCGCTGCTGTGGATCGGTGATCCACGGCATCTACCTGATGGCACCCCTTTCAAAGAAATCACAAACGCAGATCAGGCAAGTGCGAGATCCGACGCTCTGCCCGTCTTCTCGCTTGATCTGAAAACACCCCGCCTGCCGGGACAACCGGATAAGACCCACGCACACGGCGTCATCCAATCCATCGAAACGGCCGTCACACTTGCCCAATCAGGAGCTGTGCGCGCGATCTGCACCGCTCCCATTCACAAGGCTGCACTGATTGACGCTGCCAGCTTTGACTACCCCGGCCACACCGAATTTCTCTCCGCCCTCGCAGGTGATACACCGGTTGCCATGATGCTGGCCTGTGACGCCCTGCGCGTCGTGCCAGCAACCATCCACATCGCGCTGTCGGACGTCCCCAAGGCGCTAACGGCTGCGCAATTGGTTGAAACCATCCAAATCACCCATGCCGGATTGATCCGTGATTTTGGAATCAAGGCCCCGCGCATCGCCGTCGCAGGCTTAAACCCCCACGCAGGTGAAGACGGCAAAATGGGAAACGAAGAAATCACAATGATCACCCCGGTCCTGAACCAGCTCCGCGCGGAGGGTTTCGACCTCTTGGGTCCAATGTCGGCAGATACGATGTTTCATGCGCAAGCACGGACAAAATACGATGCCGCCGTCTGCATGTACCATGACCAGGCATTGATCCCGATCAAGACGCTGGATTTCGCCGGCGGCGTGAACGTCACCCTTGGCCTGCCCTTTGTTCGCACCTCCCCCGATCACGGCACCGCGTTTGACATCGCAGGCACAAGTACCGCTGATGCCACATCCATGATCGCCGCCATTCGCATGGCCGCCAATATGGCCAACGCCCGAGGGCGGGCATGAGCCAAATTGACGACTTGCCCCCACTCCGCGATGTCATTGACCAACATGGAATCGCAGCCAAAAAATCGCTGGGTCAAAACTTCCTGCTCGACCTCAATCTTACAGCCAAAATCGCGCGGCTTGCGGGCAACCTGTCCGGCCATGACGTGCTGGAAATCGGCCCCGGTCCGGGTGGCTTGACCCGTGGGCTTTTGGCCGAGGGCGCGCGCCGCGTCCTCGCCGTCGAAAAGGACAGCCGTTGCATGGCCGCCTTGGCAGACATCGCCACGAAATATCCGGGCCGGTTAGAGGTGATAAATGCAGACGCGCTAGAACTGGATGTATCAAACCACCTCACCGCCCCGATCAAGATCGCCGCGAACCTGCCCTATAACGTGGGCACCGAACTCTTGGTGCGCTGGCTGACACCGCCGACTTGGCCGCCATTTTGGGATAGTCTTACGCTGATGTTCCAACGTGAGGTCGCGCAACGCATCGTCGCCGAACCGGGCAGCAAAGCGTATGGGCGCTTGGCGCTCCTCGCGCAATGGCGCGCTGATCCAGAGATTGTGCTGGACCTACCGCCAGAGGCATTCACCCCCGCGCCAAAAGTCTCCTCCGCCGTGGTGCATCTAACAGCCCTAAAACAGCCCCGGTTTGAGGCGGACGCAGCAACCCTAAACCGCGTGGTCGCAATGGCCTTTAACCAACGACGCAAGATGCTGCGATCCGCGCTCAAGGGGTTACACCCCGACATCGAAGGTTTGCTAGGTGACGCAGGAATCGCGCCTACAGAACGGGCCGAACGCATCGGGTTGGAAGCGTTCTGCGCCTTGTCTCGCGCTGTTAAAAACGCGAGCTAATTTTCAGTTAGGTCTATTCAGCCGCTTCCGGCGGCGCATTGCCATCATTTGTCGCTGGAGATTCGGCATCCTGCTTTGGCTGGCGCGGACGACGCTGACGCGGCTTGCGCGCGGGTTTTTCACCGGCTTCAGCGGTGTCAATCTTGGCTTCTGGCGTTTCCACCAATCCGCTGTCTTGAGGCGTGTCCGGTTGATCCAAGGTCGCCGGATCAGCCGCCGCACGTTCTTGCGCCTTCAGGCGCTCATTGCGTTCACGATCCCGTTCAACCTGACGTTCACGATTTTGCGCTTCTTGCTCTTCGCGTTGCTTATCAACTTCACGCTGAGCTTCGGCCAACATGCGCAGGTAATGTTCAGCATGCTGGGCAAAGTTTTCCGCATTCACGCGATCATTTGAAAGCTGCGCATCACGATGCAATTGCTGATACTTATCAATAATCTGCTGTGGTGTGCCGCGCACTTTCCCATCCGGGCCAGAGCTGTCGAAAACGCGATTGATAATACTGCCGCCCGATGGACGATTGTTATTCCGGTTCTTATTTCGCGACCGTGATTTTGAAGATCTCATGAGAATTCCGTAAAAGCCAAAGGCCAATGTTGCGCTTTTCTGATCGTGGCGTGCCGAGGCGCGTCAAAGGAACGATCAAGCGTTGGGGCTATTATCAAGAGGGAGCGAGCAGTTTGGCTTTCCTCTGATAGCCAACACAAAGCATGAAGTTCCCGCCAGAGCAAGGGGGAATGGTGCAATTGTCGGGATAATGCGCTGAAAAAGCCCCCATTTCTCAACATCTAAGTTCTTTTCCGACCTGCAACAACGCGATCACGGCCATCCATATCTGGGTGAACAGCAACCTGATACAACCCAGAGCTTACCATCATTTCGCGCACAGCCGCCCCTTGGGTTGGGCCAATCTCCATGAGCAGTCGACCACCCGCGCGCAGATATGGATCATGCTCCGCAATAATCTTGCGATAATGGCTCAGGCCATCCCCCTCATCCGTCAGCGCAATGCGCGGTTCATATAGGCGCACCTCTGCTTGCAAATCCGCAATTTCATCGGCCGCAATATAAGGCGGGTTTGAAACGATCAGATCAAAGGTGCCCTCAACGGATTGAAACCAGTCAGACACATGCAGATCACAGCGATGTTCCAGCTCCAGCTTAGCCCGGTTCTGATGCGCCACCTCTAGCGCCGCCTCTGACACATCAACACCGACACCGGTTGCGGCCTCACGTTCTGCCAGCAGGCTCAACAAGATACAGCCAGACCCAACGCCCAGATCCAAGACCCGGCTAAACCCCTGCTCCAGCGCAAGCGCGACAAGCGTTTCGGTATCCGGGCGCGGGTCCAGCGCATTGGACGAAACGATAAAGCGATGATTGTAAAAATCCCGAAGGCCGATGAGATGCGACATCGGTTCACGCTTTGCGCGGCGCTCCACAAGGTCAAAAAACGCCTCGAACGTCGCACCATTGCACAGATCATCACAATCGTCATACCGGCGGGGAAAGACTACGCGCCACAATTTCTGTGCATCGCCCCTTGGCTCCTCAACGCCGGCGGCTCGCAACCTTTTGCAAGCCTGCGCCATCATTTCTTCAGGTGTCACCCACCCATCTCCGCCATCAGCGCTGCCTGCGCATCCGCTTGCAAGGCATCAATAACCTCATCCAAATCGCCCTGCATAATCTGCCCCAGCGAATACAGCGTCAGGTTAATGCGGTGATCCGTCATCCGTCCTTGCGGGAAATTATAGGTCCTGATCCGTTCAGATCGATCCCCCGACCCCACTTGGCTTTTGCGATCAGCAGAACGTTCATCATCCACCTTCTGACGTTCCAGATCAAACAACCGGGTCTTAAGAACCTGCATCGCAATCTCGCGGTTGCGGTGCTGCGATTTCTCAGAACTCACAACAATAATCCCAGTCGGGATATGCAAAATCCGCACCGCACTATCGGTCGTGTTCACGTGCTGCCCACCAGAGCCTGACGCGCGCATCGTATCCAGACGAATGTCAGACGGGTTGATCTGAATATCCACATCCTCCGCCTCAGGCAGAACCGCGACCGTCGCAGCAGAGGTGTGAATACGCCCGCCGCTTTCGGTTTCCGGCACGCGCTGAACCCGATGCACACCACTTTCATACTTCAGACGCGCAAACACACCTTCGCCAGCCACACGCGCCACAACTTCCTTGACGCCGCCAAGCTCTGATTCAGAATATTCCAGCAGCTCAAACGACCATTTCTGCGCATCGGCGTACCGCTGATACATGCGCAGCAAATCTCCCGCGAACAAGGCCGCTTCGTCCCCGCCTGTACCGGGGCGGATTTCCAACAAGGCCGGACGCGCATCTGCGGCATCCTTAGGCAACAGCGCGATCTGCACATCGCCCTCGCTCGCCGCCAATTGCGCCTTCAGGTCCGGCAGTTCTGCCTCCGCGAGCTCTTTCATCTCCGGATCCAGCAGCATCTCTTCGGCCTGCGCAATCTGCTCGATCAAATCCTTATAGGCAGTGACCGTTTCAACAACCGGCTTCAGATCGGAATACTCCTTGGCCAAGGCCGCGATATCCCCGCCATCGACACCACCAGACATCTTCGCCTCCAAAAACTGGAATCGATCAATCAGCTGGTTGATTTTTTCTTCTGCAATCATGCGCAAGGACCTGCCGGATCAAGGGTCCACCGTCAAGGGACCAAGCTGATCTAACCAATCCTTGATCCGCGCCTCATTGACGCCCAAATCCTCCAGACCGAACCGCGCCTGCCCCCGTATCATCAAAAGCGAGCCTGGGTTGCCCACGGTTCCGGGCGCGATGATGGACACATTGGTGTAATCGGGAAACCCAAACACCAAAGACCGGGTTTGATAGGTGATCAGCTCCAACCCCGGCAGCCCTGCCATCCGCTTGGTACGAGGGGTTTGCAAAATCACGGTATCAATGGCGGTCATGATGTCATGCGGGGGCGCTGTCATCTCACGCACGGCCGTAAAACTGTTGCGATTTGGATAATCGCCCACCGCTGCCGGAAACGCCTCTTTGTGGAACCGACCCGCCTCAAACGGAACAAGCCGCACAAAGACCAGAGCAGCAACAATCAGAAAAACAATAAATACAGCAATATAGCGGATCATCTTATCTCACCTGTATGGAACGCCCGGAAGGATCGACAACAACTCAAACATCAGGTTCGCCCCCGTCAGCGCCGTATTTCCAGACGGATCATAGGGGGGGGATACTTCAACCAAATCACAGCCCACAATGTTTAACCCCCGCAAGCCCCGGATCAATTCCATCGCCTGCGGCGTCGTCAATCCACCAATCTCCGGCGTGCCCGTGCCGGGGGCAAATGACGGATCAAGGCTGTCGATATCATAGGTAATATAAGTCGGATGATCGCCAATCTTTTCCTTAATCTCTGCAGCCAAGGGCGACAACGATTTGTGCCAAATATCGGGGGCCAATGTCTGATTGAACCCCCATCCAGCGGCTTCGGTAAAATCATCCGCCGTATACCCGGTTCCGCGCAACCCGATTTGAAACACCTTATCTGCCACGATTAGATTTTCCTCATAGGCGCGACGAAACACCGTGCCGTGGGTCTCCTTTTCGCCAAACATCTCATCGTTTACATCCGCATGGGCATCCACATGCACCAGCGCCACGGGTCCGTGCTTTTTGGCAATCGAGCGCAAAATCGGCAAGGTCAGCGTGTGATCGCCACCCAGCGTCATCGGAATAAAATCATGCTTCAAATGCGCATCATAGGTCTCAGTGATAATACGGATCGTCTCGCTCAACGAAAACGTATTCACAGCCACATCGCCAAGGTCCGCGCAGTGCAGCGCATCAAAGGGGGCCGCCCCGGTTTGAATGTTATACGGGCGGATCATCGCGCTTTCTTGGCGCAATTGCTTGGGGCCAAACCGCGTGCCCGACCGCCACGATGTCCCAATATCCATCGGAATCCCAATAAACCCCACATCAACTACGGCGGCATCCGCAGCCTCTGGCAAGCGCATAAAGGATTGCGGCCCCGAAAACCGCGCAAGATCGTTTCCAGAAATCGGCATCGCAGGCATCATCTGTCCCCTTCTTCCATCCGCCAAAACCACGCATCCCCGACAATATCCGACATCAGATCGCTCAGCGCCAACCTAATCTCATCATCTTGCCAAAAATACTCATATCCCCCGTCAACTAGGCACAACCATCCTTCAACGCGTCGCCCCTCAACGGGTTAGAAAAAAACAATGCGCGGAAGCGCCCCATTGTTTCAAACCACCTCGATCGGCTGAGCGCGCTCCACCAATCGCGCAAAAAAAGTGGCACCAAAGGCCGCGGCATCATCATTAAAATCATATTCCGGGTGATGCAGCCCCGCACTGTCGCCATTGCCGACAAATAAATACGCACCGGGACGCTTTTCCAAAAAGTATGCGAAATCTTCCGCGCCCATTTCTGCAGGCACATCCATATCAACCGATGATACCTCGGCCGCGATCTCAGCCGCAAACGTGGTACAGACGGCGTCATTCACTGTCGCAGGATACCCCGTTTCAATCTCAAGGTCAGCGCGCACGCCAAAACTCGCCGCCTGACCGGCCACGATATTGCGCATACGGCTCTGCACCATGGTGCGCACCTCTGGGTCAAAGCTGCGGATCGTACCGTTCAAATAGGCGGTCTCTGGTGTCACATTTTCCGCCGTGCCGGAATGAATTTGCGTCACAGTCACCACCAGCTCTTTGCGCCCGTCGTGGTTGCGGCTGACGATGGTTTGCAGAGCCTGCACAATCGACGCCGCCGCCACCACCGGGTCCACACACTCTTGCGGATAGGCGCCATGCCCGCCCTTCCCCGTCAACGTAATCTCAAACGTGTCAACCGCCGCCATGATCGGCCCCGGTCGCGTGTAAAACTGACCAACCTTAGTGCCCGGCGCATTGTGCAGCCCGTAAATCTGATCAATGCCAAACCGATCCAACACGCCCTCATCAACCATCACACCGGCACCGCCGCCCGCTTCTTCCGCAGGCTGAAAAACCAAAACGACCCGTCCGGAAAAGTTGCGCGTTTGCGCCAAATATTTCGCAGCCCCAAGCAGCATCACCGTATGACCATCATGACCACAGGCATGCATCGCGCCAGGCACAGCACTGGCATAATCCAACCCTGTCATCTCCTCCATCGGCAGCGCATCCATATCCGCGCGCAGCCCGATCGTCGGCCCCGCGCCCTGCCCTTCGATCACAGCAATCACACCACTGGTGGCAATGCCTTCTTCAATCTCGGTGATGCCAAAGTCCTTAAGCCGATCCACAACAAAGGCGGCTGTCTTGTGACAGTCAAAATTGATCTCCGGCATCCCGTGCAAATGACGCCGCCATGTCTTCATCTCTTCGCTCAGGGCGGCAATACTGTTCAACACTGGCATCTCTGGCACTCCGTCCTTCGCGACACTAGACTGCACCATGACGCCCAAGGAGTGAGAGAGCAATGCCCCAAGATCCCCTGATCCACGACCCCAACGGCGGCATGCCGCGCCTCATTGAAATCATGCGCCGCCTGCGGAACCCTGAAACAGGCTGCCCTTGGGATATTGAACAGAATTTCAAAAGCATCGCCCCTTATACGATTGAAGAAGCCTATGAAGTCGCCGAGGCGATTGACCGCCAAGACTGGGCAGAGCTCGAAGGCGAATTGGGCGATTTGCTGCTGCAAACGGTCTACCACACGCAAATGGGGTCAGAGGCGGGACATTTCTCCTTTGACAGCGTGGTCACCGCGATCTCAGACAAAATGGTCGCGCGCCACCCGCATGTGTTTGGCGATGAAAGCCGGGACAAATCAGCCGATCAACAAACCGTCGATTGGGAAAAGATCAAAGCCGCCGAACGCGCAGGCAAAGAACAAGGGCGCACGCTAGACGGTGTCGCGCTGGCCCTGCCGGCCCTCATGCGTGCGGTCAAACTGCAAAAGCGCGCCGCTCGGGTCGGCTTTGACTGGCCTGATATCAGCATGGTCGTGGACAAAATGATCGAAGAAGCCGGCGAATTGGCTGAGGCCAAAGATAAACTCACCCAAGAGGACGTGTTCGAAGAATACGGTGATTTGCTGTTTGTGATGGCCAACCTCGGGCGGCACCTCAACGTGGCCCCAGAGGAAGCCCTGCGCGCCGCCAACGCAAAATTCACCCGTCGCTTCGAAGGCGTCGAGGACGCGCTCGCCGCAATCGGCAAGACCCCCGCCCAAAGCGACCTTAAAGAAATGGACGCCCTTTGGGACTTGGTAAAGGCCAAAGAAAAAACCAACTAAAATAATCAGGTATTGACCCGACAGAAAGAGTCAGGCAAATAATCTCAAACAGTATGGAGATTCTAATGACCTTTCGTTCCACAGTCCTGGTCACAACAGCCATCACTTTGGCCGCCCCGGCATTCGCCGACGTCACCATCTACACCACGCGTCAGCCGTTCCTGATCGAACCTGTCATGGAAGCCTTCACTACTGAGACAGGCATCAACGTCACGCTCAACTACGTTGACGATGGTCTCGTCGAACGCCTCAAGGCAGAAGGTCAGCGTTCCCCTGCTGATTTGGTCATGACGGTCGATATCGCCAACCTAAACCGGGTCGCCGAAGCGGACGTGCTGCAACCGGTAGACAGTAAAACGATCCTAACAGCAGTGCCAGAAACCCTGCGTAGCCCTGACAACCTTTGGTTCGGCCTCACCAAGCGGGCGCGCATTGTTTACGCCAGCAAAGATCGCGTCGCCGATGGTGAGATCACCACCTACGAAGACCTGACGGACGAAAAATGGGCCGATCGCATTTGCACCCGCTCTGGCGTGCACAACTATAATCTCGCCCTCTTGTCAGCCGTGATCGAACACCACGGGGAGGAGGCCGCACAAGCTTGGGCCGCCGGTATTCACGACAATCTGGCCCGCAAACCCGAAGGCAACGACCGCGCACAGGTCAAGGCAATCTGGGCCGGGCAATGCGATATTTCCCTGGGAAACACCTATTACATGGGCGCGATGTTGGAAAATGAGGAACAGACAGAATGGGCCAATTCCGTGCGCATCGTCTTTCCCACATTTGAAGACGGCGGCACCCACGTGAACATTTCCGGCATCGGCCTAACAAAATCCGCCCCCAACAAAGACGAAGCTTTGCAGCTGATGGACTACCTTGTCTCCCCTGCCGCGCAATCGCTTTATGCGGAACTGAACTGGGAATATCCGGTTCTGGAAGGCACAGAATTGTCCGACCTTGTCGCATCTTGGGGAAGTTTCCAAGAAGACGACTCCAGCTTGCCCGCGATTGCACAGCACCGCGGCACAGCCTTGCGCATCATGGAAACCGTCGATTTTGATGGCTAAATGTGGCTGGGGGCGCTGCCCCCACCGCTAACGCGGTCCCCCGGCGTATTTCAGAACCAAAGAAGCCGAGGATATACCCTAAGATGACTGGCTCGCCCTTTCTTCAAGGTCGAGCCATTCTTGTTCCAGGGTGCTTAACGTCGCATGGCGGGCCGTCAAGGCATCAACAGCCTTTTGAAACTTCACAGGGTTTTCCGTGAACAGGTCCGGATCGGCCATCAATTCTTCTAGCTTGGCGATTTCCGCATTCACACGATCAATTTCACCGGGCAGTTCTTCCAACCGGTGGGTTTCAACATAACTCAGCCCTGATTTTTCAGACTTTGCTGGCCCCTTTGCGCCCGCTTTGGACGCTTTCTTGCTTGCGGGTTTCACCGGCGCGTCGGCCCCACGTTGCGCGCGATAATCGCTGTAACCGCCGGCATAAACCGTCGCCGTGCCGCGCCCTTCCATCGCGATGGTCGTGGTGGCGACACGGTCCAAGAAATCGCGATCGTGGCTGACCAACAGAACCGTGCCGGGATAATCACCCAGAATATCCTGCAACAGATCAAGCGTCTCGATATCCAGATCATTGGTCGGTTCGTCCAAGATCAGCAAATTGCTTTCGCGCGCCATCAGCCGCGCCAACAACAGCCGCGCCTTTTCCCCACCGGACAAGGCGCGCACGGGCGCGCGGGCCTGTGCTTCGTCAAACAGAAACTCTTTGAGGTAGCCAACAACATGTTTGGGCTGACCGCGCACCATGATCTGATCCGCTTTGCCACTGACCGCCATCGTGGGATCGTTGACCAGATTGTCCCACAGAGTGGTATCGGGGTTCAGCGCCGCACGGGTTTGATCAAACACCGCCCGGGTCAGGTTGGTGCCGTGTTGGATCGTGCCAGAATCAGGTTCAAGATCGCCCATCAACATCTTGATAAGGCTGGTTTTCCCAACGCCATTAGGGCCGACAAAGGCGACCCGGTCGCCCCTTTGGATCGTAATGTCGAAATTGTTGATAATCGGCTTGCCTGCAAAGGCCTTTGTCAGCCCTTCGGCCACGATCACCTTCTTGCCCGACGACTGACCGCTTTCAAAACGCATCGCGGCGGCCCCTTGCCGCTTGATCTGCGCGGCGCGCTCCGCACGAAGGTCTTGCAAAGCCCGCACGCGCCCCTGATTGCGCTTACGGCGGGCGGAAATGCCTTCAACGGCCCACCGCGCCTCTGCCTTGATCTTGCGGTTCAGCTTGTGGCGCTGTTGGTCTTCTTCTTCCCACAGCTTGTCACGCCAGTCTTCAAAACCAGCAAATCCTTGCTCTGCCCGGCGCACCATTCCCCTGTCAATCCAGAGGGTTGCGCGGGTCAGTTCATTCAAAATCGCCCGGTCGTGGCTGATCAAGACATACCCCGCACGGGTTTGTTTCAGCTCATTTTCCAGCCATGCAATCGCTTCGATATCCAGATGGTTTGTCGGCTCATCCAGCAACATCAATTCAGGCGCTTCGGCCATCAGCTTGGCCAAGGCGGCGCGGCGACGTTCCCCGCCTGATGCTTTGGACACTTCGGTTTCGGGATTAAACTTCAGCCCTTCGGCGACCATTTCAACCCGGTAGTTTTCACCCACATCCAGCCCGCTGGCGGCATAATCGCCCAAGGTCGCGTGACCATCCATCGTGGGCTCTTGTTCCATATACCCAACCCGCACGCCGGGTGCTGCGGTGACGGATCCTATATCCGCTTCCACCAGTCCGGCCATAACCTTCATCAAGGTGGATTTGCCAGACCCATTGCGCCCCACCAGCGCGACACGGTCGCCCGGTTGCACAACCAGGGCCATATCCGCAAAGATTGGATCGCCCCCAAAGGTCAATGAAATGTCGTTAAGTTGTAAAAGTGGTGCTGCCATGGCGCCCGATTACGACGCGCCCCTGTCAGGCGCAAGGGTCAGCTTGCCACGGCACGCAAGGCTTTGGCACGGGCGGGCGGAATTTTGGCAATCTCAACACCACAAAACACGTGCATGGTATTCATGTCACGATCAATCACCGCATGATCGCTGACCCAACCCCCCATCGACAAATAGCTGCGCAAAAGCGGCGGAACTTGCCCCATCGCCTTAGCATGATCATGCGCGCCCTTACTCAGGGCAAATGTTTGCACAGCTTTGCGGGCGATCTGATAGGAAGCGGGCGCTTGAAACCGATCCGCCAAAAGGCTGAACGCCGCCCGATGATCAGACGGGTCGCAGCCCTTAAAACTGGCACACCCAAACAGCATCGCAGCGCCCGCATCATCCACCATGCGCGTCAGCGCGCCCCAAGCCAAACGCACCACATCTGGATCGTTCACCCCGGGCAGCACACAAAACCGACCCAATTCCAACAAAGGGGCATCAACCCGAAGTAAGCATTTTAAATCATAACGTTGCGCGGCATAACTCGCGTCCACGCCTTTCCCGTCGCTCATCATCAAAACACGAGAGGTCGCAACCAGACCATCAGGGCCTGCCACCATGATATGCGTGCAGCCATCATCAAACGGCTCCGCATCAATTCCCGGCCGTCCAAGGAAACAGAGATGACGCAATCTCTGACAGGCGTCCACGTCCTCCGCACTTTGGGCCAAGCGCACCCCGTATCGTCCTTTATGAAACGCAATCGTCATTGTGCTGCACCTTGGCCTTTCGTGATCTGGGGCCTAGGTTATGGGGTAATCAGACAAAGGAAAGACAAAATGGATAAAGTCATCAAATCAGATGCCGAATGGCGCGCAGAATTGTCCGATCTGGCGTTCAAAGTGCTGCGCAAACACGGCACGGAACGTGCGGGCACGCATGATAACTTTCCAAAACAAGATGGCGTTTACCTATGTGCGGGCTGCGGCGCGCCCTTGTTCGAACAAGAGGCCAAGTTCGAAAGCGGCACGGGCTGGCCTTCGTTCTATCAGCCGATTGATGGTGAAATGGTCGGGGAACAGGCAGACAACAGCTTGTTCATGCGCCGCACCGAAGTGCATTGCAATCGCTGCGATGGGCACCTTGGTCATGTGTTCCCGGATGGACCAAAACCGACGGGCCTGCGCTATTGCATCAATGGCGTTGCGCTAAAATTCGAACCCGACGCCTAAGGCCTAGCTTTCGCCAAAGGCCCCTGTGGTATCGAAACGGCCAAGGTTGCCCAATAACTGTCGCAAGAACGTGCTGTCTTGAACAGGCGAATCCGTGACGCGCCGCGACAGCGCCACAACTTGCCCGTCTTCTAGGCCAAAGCGTTCGATGTTGGACACAAGGCCATTACCATCAAAACTGATCGCAACGACCTGGCGTTCTGTTTCTCGCGGCTCTAATGCACCAAAATGGCGGAACTGGCTTGCGACGTAGTAAAATCCGCTTTCGTTCAGAACCCCACCGGACGTAGGCGGTCCAACCGCTGCGATAACCGTTTCGCGGGTATCGACCCCAACGGACAACAGCGCCAAATCCTCTGGGATCGGCACATACCCGTGATTTCGGATCACTGGCGAACAGGCCGTAGCAAACGCAATCGCCGCGACCAGCACCATAGGGCGTGTCAGTTGGATAAGGATCATGGCCGCTCTGCCCTCTTGCTTTGGCGCGTTGCGCCTTTTAACGAGGTCTACATCATTGCGCCCCCGCTATTCAAGAATGGAACGTCCTGTTGGCTGATCTCCCCCGTGAAACCCTGCGCATTGCCGATTTGGCAAACAAAAGCGCGACAGACTTCGACCTCAAACCCGACGCAAACACACGCGCGACGATTTCGGATACTGTTGGCCTGTCAGCTATTCGTAAACTGACATTTTCAGGGGCCATATCACCCGAGGGCGCGCGCGATTGGGTCTTGACCGGTGACCTTGGCGCGACGGTTGTGCAGCCTTGTGTGGTGACACTTGAACCGGTGACAACCCGGCTGGATGAAAAAGTCTCGCGCCGATATCTAGCCGATATGCCCGATGTCGAAGGGCTGGAAATCGAAATGCCCGACGACGACACCGCCGAACCCATACCCGCAACCCTTGATCTATATGCTGTGTTGGTTGAGGCGCTGACGCTGGCCATCCCCATGTTTCCGCGCGTTGACGGTGCCGCCCTGGACACCATCAGCGTTTCAGAACCCGGCGTGACACCAATGACAGACGATGATGCCAAGCCTTTTGCGGGTCTTGGCGCGTTGAAACAGGCGCTTGAAGATAAAGAGAAAAAATAGAACTTGAGTTGCCACCACAAAAGGCTTGCGCCAAACAAGAATCGCAGTATGTTCGCGGCCTCTTTTACACCCTACTCGACAGGGCCGCCAATACGGCGTAGGACCCTGAAAGAGTTAAGTATCACGGGCCTAAACTTGGCCCCCGAATGAATAGGTTGCGACATGGCAGTCCAGCAGAACAAAGTCTCCAAATCGCGCCGCAATAACCGTCGCGCGCACGACAGCCTCGTGGCTGACAACCCAAACGAATGCACAAACTGTGGTGAGCTAAAGCGCCCACACCATGTTTGCCCGTCTTGCGGTCACTATGCTGATCGTGAAGTAATCGCCCAATCAAACGAGATTGATCTGGACGAAGACGCGGCATAAGCCCGGCGCGGGAGGCGGCATGAGCCAAGTTCCGACACAAGACAACACCCAACCGGATAGGTCCGCCTATACGCTGTCCATTGATGCAATGGGCGGCGATTCTGGTGCAGAGGTTGTGGTTGCAGGCATCGTGAAATTTCTAAAAACGGAGCC
Organism: uncultured Paracoccaceae bacterium; assembly: GCA_937922155.1. Lineage (GTDB taxonomy): Bacteria > Pseudomonadota > Alphaproteobacteria > Rhodobacterales > Rhodobacteraceae > Cognatiyoonia. The sequence goes on from CAKZVL010000069.1 coordinate 28,832, forward strand.
CCGGGCAAGCATCATTTTGCACGGGCCCGAAACGGTCTTGAATACCGTCATCCAAAAACGCGGTATTTCGGATCGCGTCAAAGTGCGCGACGCGCGCGGCGTGATTGAAATGTCCGACAAACCCAGCCACGCGTTGCGCAATCGCAAAGACACATCCATGTGGTCTGCCATCGAATCCGTTCGTCTGGGCGAGGCGGACGTGTGTATTTCGTGCGGAAACACCGGTGCTTTGATGGCGATGTCGATGATCAGCTTGCGAAAGGCTGATGGCGTGAACCGTCCAGCCATCGCCTGCCTATGGCCATCACGCAATCCGCAAGGGTTTAACGTGATGCTCGACGCCGGTGCCGATATTCGCGCCGATGAAGATGACTTGCTGACATATGCTCTTATGGGCACATCCTATGCCCGCAACGGGCTGGACATATCGCTGCCGCGTGTGGGCTTGCTGAATGTCGGCACCGAAGAACACAAAGGCCGCGCCGAATTGAAGGTCGCCCATGAGCTAATTTCGCGTTCTGCGGCCCGTGGTGAATATGACTACGTCGGTTTTGTCGAAGGTGGCGATTTGCCCTCCGACAAGGTAGACGTGATTGTCACAGATGGCTTTACCGGCAATATCGCGCTCAAAACCGGCGAAGGTACCGCCACGCTGATTTCAGAACTCCTGCGCAAAGCGTTCATGAACAATCCCTTGTCCCTGTTTGCCGCCCTTCTGGCACGCGGATCCTTGGGCAGATTGCGCAAACGGATCGACCCACGCCGTGTCAACGGGGGCGTCTTTCTTGGCCTTAACAAAACCGTTGTCAAAAGTCATGGCAGCGCCGATGCAACTGGCATTGCGGCTGCCCTGCATCTATCCTACCGCCTTGCCAAATCAGGTTTCTCTGACAAATTGGCCGCCCGGGTTGCATCTGCGGCGGCACTTGCGCAAGATGCCGCAAACGAAGATATGGCTGATCAATCGGCCCAGGGCGACGAATAGGATTTGGCGTGAAAAGAGCAGTCGTCATCGGCGTAGGCCACTATCTGCCCGAGCGGGTCGTCCCCAATTCAGAATTTGAAAAAACGCTAGAAACAACCGATGAATGGATCAAGGCACGATCCGGCATCGAACGGCGCCATTTTGCGGCACCGGGTCAAGGCACGTCCGACCTTGGCGCAAAAGCTGCCACCGCCGCGCTCCGGCATGCGGGCATCGACGCGGGTGACATTGACGCAATCATCGTCGCAACCTCGACCGCCGATTACACCTTTCCCTCTGCCGCCACCATGATCCAAGGCGCGATTGGCAACACCAACGCATTTGCCTTCGACGTTCAGGCGGTTTGCGCAGGCTTTGCCTATGCGCTGTCCACCGCCAATGCGATGGTCGTATCTGGTCAAGCGACGCGCATTCTGGTCATCGGCGCGGAAACATTCAGCCGCCTCATGGATTGGACAGACCGCAGCACATGCGTTCTGTTTGGCGATGGCGCAGGTGCCTTGGTGCTTGAGGCGCAAGAAGGGGCCGGATCATCCGATGACCGCGGAATCTTGTCGACAGACCTCAACTCAGACGGACGCTACCGCGACCTGCTTTACGTGGACGGCGGCGTTTCGACCAACACGACAGGCGTTCTCAGAATGGAAGGCAAGGAAGTGTTCCGCCACGCCGTCGAAAAACTGGCCGAAACAGCCCATACCAGCCTTGCCAAAGTCGGCCTTGGCGCAAACGACGTCGATTGGGTCGTGCCCCATCAGGCCAATATCCGCATCATTCAAGCGACTGCAAAAAAGCTTGGCGTTGGCATGGATCGCGTTGTCGTAACGGTCCAAGATCACGGCAATACATCTGCCGCCTCGATCCCGCTGGCCTTATCGGTGGGCGTTAGTAACGGGCAGATCAAAAAAGGCGATCTTGTCGTGACAGAGGCGATTGGCGGTGGCCTTGCGTGGGGATCAGCCGTTATCCGCTGGTGAAAAGGCGGGATTTCTGAACCTAAACAAGTCCTTGAGGTTGACTCTGAATTTTGCGTTGGCCTATGGTCACCGGATTAATGTATCCGGGGGGATAGTATATGGCCGAAAAGACTTTAACGCGTTTGGACCTAGCGGAAGCTGTTCATTCACAAGTGGGATTGTCCCGCAACGAGAGCGCCGAATTGGTTGAAAGCGTACTTTCAGAAGTGTCTGACGCGCTGGTCCGTGGTGAAAGTGTAAAGATTTCATCGTTTGGAACGTTTTCGATTCGTGACAAATCAGCCCGCGTTGGGCGCAATCCAAAAACCGGTGAGGAAGTTCCGATCAATCCGCGCCGCGTTTTGACGTTCCGTCCGTCCCACCTGATGAAAGATCGGGTCGCGTCCGGCAACAAAAGGTAAGGATCCTTTGATTTGGTAAAAAAAGCCCCAGATGCCTTTCGAACCATTTCTGAAGTCTCAGACGCCTTGGACACCCCAGCGCATGTGCTGCGGTTTTGGGAAAGCAAGTTTTCGCAAATCAAGCCAGTCAAACGCGCTGGCGGGCGGCGGTATTATCGCCCGGACGACATCAACCTGCTGAGCGGGATCAAAACAGTTTTGCACGACCAGGGCATGACCATTAAGGGCGCCCAGAAACTCCTGCGCGAAAAAGGCGTGAAACATGTGGCCGCGATTGCACCCATCGTAATCACCGAAGCCGCGTCCAAGCCAAAACCAGCGGCCCGGAAAAAAACCAAAGCAAAGAAAGTCATCAAAGCCGACGTCGTGGAAGCGGTCGAAGAACCCATTATTGATGCACCAGCGGAACCAACGCCAGCACTCGATGTGGCACAACCTGACCTTCCGGCGCTTGATCTGCCTGAACCCGCTGTGCAACCCGGTGTGATGGCCGCTTTGGCAACCATGGATCGCACCGCCCTGCGCGGTAAGTCTAGCAAGCTTGCCCCCATCGTTGCGCGCCTTCAAGATTTGCAATCGCGGATGTCAGCAGCTTAAGGCGATGTGGCGGCGATTCAGACTTGCTCCGCCCCGCTTTTCCGCTAAACACACCCGCAGTCGGGCTATAGCGCAGCCTGGTAGCGCGTCCGTCTGGGGGACGGAAGGTCGCAGGTTCGAGTCCTGCTAGCCCGACCAACATCAACCGCCCGTTTGCGTAAACGAACGCAGCGGGCGTTTTGTTATCGAAAGGGATAACGATGCCCAATGCCGGTGTGCTTGCCGACCATCAGATCAAGGACTTGCTATCCAAGGGCGCGATTTCTGCGGCACAGGCGATTGCGGATGGTCAAATTCAGCCCGCCTCGCTTGATCTGCGGTTGGGTTCCAAAGCGTTTCGCGTCCGCGCATCCTTCCTGCCTGGCCAGCAACGCACGGTAGCTGAACGGCTCAAAGATTTTCAAATGCATGAGGTCGACCTGACCGAAGGTGCCGTTTTGGAAAAAGGCTGCGTTTACGTCGTCCCCTTACAAGAATCTTTGGCGCTACCCGCTGGCATGACAGCCGCCGCCAGCGCAAAATCCTCCATCGGGCGTCTTGACCTGCTCACCCGGATCATCACCGACCACGGCGTCGAATTTGACAGGGTGCCCGAAGGATACAAAGGCCCGCTATTCGTCGAAATCTGCCCGCGCTCCTTTTCCGTCGTCGCCTGCGAAGGGCAGATGTTAAACCAAATCATCTTTCGCAATGGCCGCACACGGATGAGCGATGACGCCCTCAGCGCCCTGCACGCAAAAACCCCTATCGTCGATGGCGACGCGGTAATTTCAGACGGGCTTGGCTTTTCCGTTGATCTGCGCCCGGCCCAAGGCACGCTTGTGGGCTATCGCGCCAAACCACACACCGGCGTCATAGACCTTGCCCAATTAGCCCATTATGATCCGGCCGAATTCTGGGAAGAAGTGCACACAGACAAAGGCTGGATCATCCTTGACCCCGGCGCCTTCTATATTCTGGTCAGCCGTGAGGCGATTGTCATCCCGCCAATGCAAGCCGCCGAAATGGCCCCCTATCTGGCGATGGTCGGGGAATTTCGCGTGCATTACGCCGGCTTCTTTGACCCCGGCTTTGGATACGCCCAAGCCGGCGGAACCGGCTCGCGCGGCGTGCTAGAGGTACGCTGCCACGAAGCACCCTTCGTCCTTGAACACGGCCAGATCGTTGGGCGGCTCGTTTATGAACATATGTCCGACGCCCCCGCTGCCCTTTATGGCGCAGACATCAAATCGAATTATCAAGGTCAGGGGCTAAAGCTGTCAAAACACTTTGCCGCGCCCAAGGACTAGGGTCAGGACCCATTTATCCTGTACCATCAGTTCGTCAGATTTTGCGCGTGACAAGGCGCAGGGGCGCAAAATAGTGGTTCTATTTCAAGGCACTGCAACGAAGCTCACGCACAAAATCCGTCGAACCCGAAGGGCGGCATTTTCACATCATCTCAGCGACTTGCGCCGCGCAGACATAGAACCACTATGTCTGCGCGGCGCAAATCACTGATATTCGTGAAAATTGCCGCTGATGGCACAGGATTAATGGGTCCTGACCCTAGCCTTACGCTTCGTCCTCGAACATATCCGTTTGATTCTCGTCGTCGCTCTCATCTTCATCCGCGTCAGGATCAGACATGCCCAGCGGTGGACGACTTTCCAGCAAACCCGCAGATCGCAATTCCTTTAGACCTGGCAGATCGCGCGCGTTCTCAAGGCCAAAGTGATCAAGGAAACTCTCGGTCAC
>CAKZVL010000070.1 GCA_937922155.1 uncultured Paracoccaceae bacterium
CTACCATCGTCTGGATCCCTATAGGTGAGCTGGCGGCGCGATGAAGGATCTTTTGTCGCATCTGCGCGCAATGACCAGCGCCTCAACGGATGAAGAGCTTTGGGCCATTCATGTTGAACGCATGGCCGAATACGGCTTTGATCGTTTGCTTTATGGCTTTACCCGTTATCACACGGCCACATCGCTGGGTGATCCGCAGGATTGGCTTTTGCTGACCACGCATTCGCGCGAATACATGGAAATCTATATTCGAGATAACCACTATTTTCACGGCCCCATGATGCGTTGGGCGATTGAAAACTCGGGTGCTTGCAGTTGGCGTTGGATGGAGGAAATGACCCGCTCTGACATGCTGACGGAGAGTGAGAAAAAGGTCGTTGCATTCAACCGGTCTATGGGCGTTCGCGCCGGGTATACCGTCAGTTTCAAATCGGTATCAAATCGTAATAAGGGCGCCATCGCCCTGACCGCCAAGATCGGGATGACGCAGGATCAGGTGGAAGAGGTTTGGGCAGAACACGGTGAGGAAATTCTCGTTCTAAACAATGTGCTTCACCTCAAACTCCTGACCCTGCCCTATTCCGGTTCCCGCGCGTTGACGAAACGACAGCGTGAGGTTTTGCAATGGGTCGGCGACGGCAAAACAACGCAGGACATCGCAGTTCTGTTGGATCTGACATCCGCAACCGTGGAAAAACATCTTCGACTGGCGCGGGACGCTTTGGACGTCGAAACAACGGCGCAAGCGGTTTTAAAGGCGGCGTTTTACAATCAGATGTTCGTCCTAGACGTCTAAGGGCGCCGCTTTCCCGTTTGCGGGGAAATATTCGCAAAAGTTACCAAAAGTCAGGAATCCCGTACTTTCCTTATGGGGTGTGATTGCGCAATCTTAACGTGTTCCGTGAGTGGTGGCCTAAGGCCTGGGAACAGCGGGTCGGACCCCTTGCGATTACAAGGCTAGCCGATCCGCATCCAACAAAAGGGGCTTAGTCCTTGATATGTTGGCATATCGACTGTGCGTCTGTCTCCATCCCAACGGCCGGCTCAGACGATTTTACGGCATCGCGTTCTCCCGGCGCGGTGCCGTTTTCGCATTTACGGACCCGTTGACGACAAAAAAACGGCCCGCCAATCGCTTGGCGGACCGTCTGATTCATACTCGAAAGCGGCTTTAGCCGTTCATCTTGGCCACCTCAGCGGCGAAGTCTTCTTTTTCAACTTCTATGCCTTCGCCCTTTTCCAGACGCACAAAACCTGTGATTTCAACACCTGCCTCTGCGGCGGCTGCGGCCACTGTTAGATCAGGGTTCACGACGAACGCTTGGTTCATCAAGGTGACCTCGGACATATACTTTTTCATACGTCCAACGATCATCTTTTCGATCACGGCTTCAGGCTTGCCAGACTCGCGCGCGATGTCCATTTGAACCTGCTTTTCCTTTTCAACGACAGCTGGGTCCAACTGGTCTTCGTTCAAGGCGGCTGGGTTGGTTGCAGCGATGTGCATAGCGACCTGACGGCCAAAAGCTTCGTTGTCACCAGACATCGCAACCAGAACACCGATGTTGCCCATGTTTGGGGCGGCCGCGTTATGAACATAGGACACAACAGACGCGCCCGTGGCCACGGCCATACGGCGCACAGCCATGTTTTCACCGATAACCGCAACGGCATCCGTCACGGTCTGCTCCACAGATTTGCCATCCATGTCAGCCGCTTTCAGCGCGTCTGTGTCGTCAACCGTCAGCGCGATTGCAGCAATGCCAGAAACCATCTTTTGGAAATCAGCGTTTTTGCCAACAAAGTCGGTTTCTGAATTCACTTCAACAGCGATGCCTTTGCCACCTTCAACAGCGACAGCCACAAGGCCTTCTGCTGCTGTACGGCCAGCCTTTTTCGCGGCTTTCGCAAGGCCCTTGGTGCGCAGCCAATCCATTGCTGCGTCCATATCGCCGTCCGTTTCGGTCAGCGCCTTTTTTGCGTCCATCATGCCTGCGCCGGATTTCTCGCGCAGTTCTTTCACCAATAGAGCGGTGATTGCCATCTTGTCTCTCCTCGATGGTGTTTTGGGGTAAACCGGGCGGGGACCCCCCTGCCCGGTATCAGTGTTTAAGCTTTTTCTGCAGGGGCTTCGGCAGCGGGGGCCGCGTCTGCTGCCGCTTCTTCGGCTTGCACTTCTTCGGCCATCTCTTCCATCGCGCCCATATCAACACCAGCGGCGCCCAGCTGTGCGGACATACCGTCAAGTGCGGCACGTGCCGCCAGATCGCAGTAAAGCGCGATGGCGCGGGCTGCGTCGTCGTTGCCGGGGATCACATAGTCAACGCCTGCGGGCGAACAGTTGGTGTCAACGATCGCCACAACTGGGATACCCAACTTTTTGGCTTCAGCGATGGCGAGGTCTTCTTTGTTCACGTCGATGACGAACAACAGATCAGGCGTGCCGCCCATTTCGCGGATACCACCAAGGGAGGCTTCCAGCTTGCCTTGCTCACGTTCCATGCCAAGACGTTCTTTCTTGGTCAGACCGGAAAAGCCGTTGGCAGAGGCTTCATCAATCGCCTTCAGACGGTTGATGGATTGTGAAACAGTCTGCCAGTTGGTCAGCGTGCCGCCCAACCAGCGGTGGTTCATGTAGAACTGGGCAGACTTTTCAGCAGCTTCAGCGATTGGCTTTGCCGCCTGACGCTTTGTACCGACGAACAGCACGCGGCCGCCTTTGGCCACAGTGTCACGAATGACCTGCAATGCTTGATCCAGCATTGGAACTGTCTGTGTCAGGTCCATGATGTGGATACCGTTACGGCTGCCATAAATGTAATTTTGCATCTTTGGGTTCCAGCGCGCGGTCTGGTGGCCAAAGTGAACGCCAGCTTCAAGCAGCTGACGCATGGAGAACTCGGGTAGAGCCATGGGTCGTTTCCTTTGTCGGTTTCAAGCCTCAGCGGGGGATAGATTTCGGACAGGTCCGAAACAACCGATGGATCCGTTGGGATTTCTCCCCAAAGGACCCGCCCTCGCCTGCGGGATTTCGTGCGCCGCGTATAGAACGCCCCAATCGGCATGACAAGTGTTTAAGAGTGCGCATTTTGAAGAAGACCCAAGTATCACTAGGTCTCTTCCAGTTCCCTTAGAAACAGGCCCTTATCGACAATCTTCTAAAGGAACACCCGCTCAACACACCAATAGGCGGCCACAACACCAATCAGTATCGACGCAGGCATCGCGACAATCTCGCGATACCCTTCAAACCGGGGCACGCTACAGGACGCGGCGCAAAGGCCCAGAATAATCGCCGTTGCCGCCACCAAAAGCGCGAGGTCACCGTAGCTTGCGAATTCCGACATTGGGATCAGCAGCACAATCACGATCAGCATCGCCATCAGATAAAGCGCAGACAATGGCTTGTCCGCCTCGCCGTTCTTGGCATTTTCAATGGCCTTAAAGACACAAAGGTAAACGACGGCAATAACGGCCAATTGCCCAATCTCGACCCCGATATTAAACCCGATCAGCGCGGGGATAAAGCTGGCCTCAGGCAGGCCGAAATCGCCCAGCACGCTGGCAAAGCCAAGCCCGTGCAACAGGCCAAATCCAAAGATGATGAACGGCCGCCATGGCGACAGCCCATCGGTATAAAGATTTTCAACCGCGACATAGACAATGGACAGCGCAATCAGCGGCTCCACAATGCTGCCCGGTACGTTTACGTATCCTAAAGATGCCAATGCCAAGGTGATCGTATGCGCCAAGGTAAACGCAGAAATTTGCCACAGCAGCGGCTTCATGCGCGTTGACAAAAAGAAAAGACCAAGCACGAACAGGATATGATCCAGGCCTTTGGGCACAATGTGATCAAATCCGACGGGAATATAGTTAACAAATGTTTGCCAAGGACCGGCCTGATCGCCACCCGCCAGCGTGATCGGATCACTGTCCGCCCCTGCTTCAAGGTATCCATCAAACGGAGCGTCCACCCCCTCTTGGCGCAGGATCAGCGCGCCATATACCGACGCCCAGCCCACTTGAATTTTCTCTGCGCCCTCTGGGATTGCTGCGGTAAAGGTCAAAACGGAACGGCGGGCAAGATCAAGGTTGTCTTCGTCTTGCACGACTAGGCTTTGAAACGTCAGCTCTGCAGGTGCGCCATCCAATGTCACACGCAGGTTTTCCGCCATTTGGGGCCAAAACGCATCAAACCGCTCTGCCAATTCTGCCGCGTCTAGCGCGCGCAAAGTGTCGTATTCCTCAGCTTGCGGTGCGTCATTAGTATCAGTAGTTGTAGTTTGGTCGATCCCGGCAAGAAAACCTTCAACCACCAGCTCCACATCAAATTGAAGTGTATCGCCAACCTGTTCCATCTTTGCGATAGACGGCAGAACCTCGTGCGCTTGGCTCTGCGTGAGCAACCCCTGCCCGATCAGCATGATGGTTGACAAGGCCCAAAGACACGTCACCTTAAGTACCAGTAAAAAGGATTTTCCCATGCGCATTCCTGCCCTTATTCTTGCTATTTTCGCAGCACCGCTTCAGGCCCACGAGTTGTGGATTGAACCGCTAGAGTTCCAAATTTCGCCCGAAAATATGATAAGAGGTCAGGTTGTCAACGGCGAAGGCTTCGACGGTAGCCCGCTGGCTTATATTCCACGCACGTTCAATCGGTTCGTCGTGGTGTCCGGCAGCGAATTTGCCAATGTTTTGGGCCGCTTAGGGGATAGGCCTGCTCTGAATACGGAACCCTTGTCCGATGGGCTACACGTTGTCGCATACATCAGTAATCCGCTGACTATCGACTACGCCAATTGGGAGAAATTTCAGAAGTTCGTCGATCACAAGGACCTCGGCGATGTCAGACCCCTGCACGAAGCCCGCGATTTACCGCTCGAAGGCTTTGACGAGGTTTACACCCGCTTTTCCAAATCCTTGGTCGGCGTTGGATCGGCGCAAGGGGCGGATCGACCGTTGGGCATGGAAACTGAATTGGTCGCGTTGACCAATCCCTATGTCGAACCAACCGACACCATGCAATTGCAACTCCTCTATCAACGCGACGTGCGCGCCAGTGAACAGATTGAGATTTTTGAAAAAGGTCCCGACGGCTATCGCAATGTTTTCCTTGTACGCACGGATGAAAATGGAATTGCCCAAGTGCCGGTAAAATCGGGTTTCACTTACATGGCCGATGCCGTCGTCCTGCGCGAACCCTCCGAAGCGCTGGCCGCCTCGTCAGGCGCGGATTGGGAAACACTTTGGGCCAATATCACTTGGGCCATGCCTTGATCTTGCATTGACGTCCTTGCTGGACGATGAAGGCGCCATGACACCTGACATCCTCTGCATTGGCAGTGTCCTTTGGGACGTAATCGGGCGCGCGCCCCGTCACATGCGCGTCGGCTCTGACGTACCGGGGCGGATTGCCCGCCTGCCCGGTGGTGTTGCAATGAACATCGCCATGACTTTGCGCCACTTTGGCCTGACCCCCGCGCTGCTCACGGCGATTGGTCGCGACAACGAAGGGGATGAGCTTATCCGCGCAGCGCAAGGGATGGGTTTGATTTGCGACTACGTTTATCGATCTGACGATCTGCCAACTGATGCCTATATGGCCATCGAAGGCGCAAACGGTGTGATCGCCGCCATCGCCGACGCCCATTCGCTAGAGGCCGCAGGCGACAAAATTTTGTCGCCGTTCACGTCGGGTGATCTTGGCACGCAGCAACCCATTGCCATTGACGGTAATCTGACTGTGACGCTTTTGAAATCTATCGCGTCTGACCCGATGTTTGCCGATGCCGACCTGCGCATCGCACCGGCATCTCCGGGAAAAGCGGAACGATTGCTTGCCTTTATGGGCCATTCTTCATCAACACTGTATGTCAACCTCGAAGAAGCTGGATTGCTTTGCGAAACGAGCTTCGAAACCTCAAATGCCGCAGCTGCCGCCCTTCTGAAACGGGGCGCTGCCCGCGTCCTTATTACCGATGGCGCTGGCCCTGTAACAGAGGCCAGCTCAGGATATAGTCAAACCCGCCTGCCCCCGACCGTTCAGGTCAAACGGGTGACAGGCGCGGGGGATACATTTATGGCCGCGCATATCGCCACCGAAATTCGCGGCGCAGATCGCACAGCATCCCTTGAACGCGCGCTCAACGCCGCTGCGACCTATGTGTCAGGAGAAACCCCATCATGATGCCCCACATCGCCTACAGCAGCGAAGTCGAAGCCGCCAAGGCGGAAGGCCGCCCAATCGTCGCCTTGGAAAGCACGATCATCACTCACGGCATGCCGTTCCCGCAAAACGTCGAAACCGCCCGCCTTGTGGAACAAGACATCCGCGACGCAGGTGCTGTACCTGCAACCATCGCCGTGATGGATGGGAAAATCCACGTGGGGCTAGAGCCGGACGAGTTGACCAAACTCGCGCAGGCCAAAAATGTCGCCAAGCTCAGCCGGGCAGACCTCGCAACTTGCGTGGCGGACGGACGCACAGGGGCGACCACAGTCGCTGCGACAATGATTGCAGCACACCTTGCTGGGATCTCTGTCTTTGCCACTGGCGGCATCGGCGGCGCCCACCGGGGCGCTGAACACAGCTTTGACATCTCTGCCGACTTGCAAGAATTCACAAAGACCCCCGTTACCGTCGTTGCAGCCGGGGCCAAAGCGATCCTTGATTTGGCAAAAACCTATGAACTACTGGAAACCTTGGGCGTACCCGTCATCGCCTATGCTCAAGACACCCTGCCCGCCTTTTGGTCGCGCACATCTGAACATGCCGCCCCCATTCGCATGGATACCTCTGCCGATATCGCAAGTGCGCACAAAATGCGTCAGGCGCTGGGGCTGCAAGGTGGGCAATTGATCTGCAACCCGATCCCCGCACAGGATGAGATAAAGAGCGAAATCCTCGCCCCACTGATCGACCAAGCTTTGCAAGATGCGATAGATCGAAACATCACAGCCAAGGCGGTGACCCCGTACCTACTAAAGCGCATTTTTGAACTGACAGAAGGGCGTTCGCTTGCGGCCAATATCGCGCTGGTTCGCAACAACGCGCGTTTGGCTGCGCAAATTGCACAAAATTTGATCGAATAGAGCGGGGCAAACCGCTGATTTAGCGGCTTTTGCTTGTGAGATTGCCACAGACTGCCTAAGTGAATGCTGACCAATTCTTAACAGAAAATACCAATGAAGACTGAATTTGATTTAGACAAAATGAGTAAACCGCGACGTCCGGGTTTTGTGGCCCGTTTGCGCGGCAATTTTCTGGCTGGCCTGATTATCATCGCGCCTATCGGTTTGACGTTCTATTTGATCTGGACGGTGGTTGGATGGATCGACGGTTGGGTCTGGCCCTTTGTGCCTGACGCCTATCAACCGGATGCATTAATCAATCGGTTCTTCCGCGCCGAAGGTGCAGACCCTATCCCAGTCAACGTTCGTGGTATCGGTGTTTTCATTTTCTTGTTGTTCACGGTCATCGTCGGCTGGATCGGCAAGGGCTTTTTGGGCCGGTCGTTCTTGCGCTGGGGCGAAAGCCTTGTTGAACGCATGCCCGTGGTGCGATCCATCTATAATGGCGTCAAACAAATTGCCGAAACCGTCTTTTCCCAAAGGGATACGTCCTTTGATAAGGCTTGTTTGATCGAATATCCGCGCAAAGGTATCTGGGCAATTGCATTTATTTCTGTTAATGCAAAGGGTGAAGTGTATAAGAAACTCAGCGATGGGAGCGAGGTCGCAACGGTCTTTCTTCCGACAACACCAAACCCGACGTCAGGATTTCTTTTGTTTTTACCACGTAGTGATATTCAAGAGTTAGATATGTCCGTTGAAGATGCAGCCAAGCTCGTTATTTCCGCGGGACTTGTCTACCCCAACGGAGAGCCGGTCGAAGACGTGGACTCCTAGCGCTCATGCTTTCAGCCGGACTAACAGGCTTTGTCACGGGATTTATGCTGATCCTCGCAATTGGGGCGCAGAACGCTTTCGTCTTACGACAAGGATTGGCACGTAGCCATGTCTTTTGGCTTTGCTTGTTCTGCGCAACATCGGACGCAATACTGGTGACAACCGGGGTTTTGGGCTTCAGTTTTTTGGTCGAAAAATATCCGTCTTTACCCCTTGTCATGGCTTGGGCAGGTGCAGCGTTCCTGATGACTTATGGAATGATCCGTTTGGTTTCGGCTTATCGCGGTGATTACACGATGGAACTTTCTGGCAAAACACTTGGCCTAGGGGCAACCCTGGCCACCGCTGCGGCGTTCACGTGGCTCAATCCGCACGTCTACCTCGACACAGTTGGGCTGATTGGCGCGATCTCGACTGATTTCATGGGTTCGGACCGCCTCGCCTTTGGTATTGGCGCGGTGTCTGCGTCGTTTGTGTTCTTCTTTTCACTTGGTTACGGCGCACGGCTTTTGGCGCCCATCATGACATCCGCGCGCGCATGGCGCATTTTGGATGTCATCATCGGTTTGGTGATGTTTGCGATTGCGTTGAAATTGATCAGCTAAACATATCGACCAGATCGATTGTCTGGTCTTTGTTCAATTGGCTCTTGTGATTTTCTAGGAACGATTGCGCCGCGTTTTGGCCAGCTTCTTTTAACCGGGTTAGAATGACAGGCGACGGGATCGTCTTTGTCGCCACATTCAGATCGTTCATCAGGTCGTTATCGGCGATCATATGGATAAGCACGCGTTTCATGGACCCCTTTTGCACACGGCCATCTGCAATCAACCTTTGCACAAAATCAATCGCCCTTAACTCTCGCAAGAGCGATGTGTTAAAGCTGATCTCGTTGATCCGATTAGTGATACCTTGCGTGTCATAAGGCAAAGCTTCACGGTGCATTGGGTTGATGTTGATAATAACAATGTCTTCTGGCAGATCATCATGAAACAGCGGAAACAACGCGGGATTACCGGTGTAACCGCCGTCCCAAAACGCCTCGACTTTACCTGTCTTGGGATCTTCAAACTCGACCGCTTGAAACAAGGTCGGCAAACAGGCCGAGGCCATGATCGCGTCCGGTGTGATTTCATCACCTTCAAACACACGAATTTTGCCGCTGCGCACATTGGTGGCCCCAATGAAAAGTTTGGGACCTGTATCACAACAGACGTCATCAAAATGAAAGCTGCGCACCAGCTTTTCCAAAGGGTTCTTTAGGGCTGGACCATAAATATAGGGCGAAAACATCCGCGACGTAAAATCCATCGCCGCATATGCGGGCGAGTATTTCATCGCCTTGGCCAGGATCGGTGCAGAAGGCGACATCGCCTCCAGCCAATTGTCCATAAAGGAATTGCCAAGCGATCCTACTTCTGACCAAAGCCAGTTAAGATTATCGCGTGCAACCTCTGCCCCGCCGGTCGCCATCCCGGCTTTGACGGCGGCACCATTCAACGCGCCAGCAGATGTTCCTGATATTCCGGCAATTTCAATTTCAGGATCTGCCAGCAAGGTATCCAAAACACCCCAAGTAAAGGCGCCGTGCGCGCCGCCACCCTGAAGCGCGAGGTTGATACGCTTTTTGCCCATCAAAGTGCGGTCCAACCACCATCAACGCTGATCGTGGTGCCGGTGATTTGTGCCGCCGCATCAGAACACAAAAACGCAACCGTCCCGCCAAGCTGTTCTGTGGTCGCGAACTCTTTTGATGGTTGGCGTTCCAGCATGACGTTCTTGATCACTTCATCGCGGGACATATCGTATTCCTTCATCGTCTCTGGGATCTGGCTTTCAACCAATGGCGTCAGCACATACCCCGGACAAACCGCATTGCAGGTGATTGGTTCTTGCGCGGTTTCAAGGCCAATCGTTTTGGTCAGGCCAACGATACCGTGCTTGGCCGCGACATAGGCAGATTTGTAAGGCGACGCCGTCAATCCGTGGGCTGAGGCAATGTTCACAATCCGCCCCCATCCGTTTTCGCGCATGCCCGTAATCGCCGCCGCTGTTGTGTGGTAGGCAGAGCTGAGGTTGATCGCAATAATTGCATCCCATTTGGCGGCGGGAAAATCCTGAACGGGGGCCACGAACTGAATGCCTGCGTTATTCACCAAGATATCGCAGCGACCCGCATCCGAAATTAGCCTGCGGCAATCCTCACCCTTTGACATATCCGCCGAGACATACTTGGCATCAACGCCATGCGTCTTTGCGATCTCTGCGGCCAGCGCATGATCTTCTGGCGTGTCGGTGTATGAATTCAGCACCACATTTGCACCGGCTTTGGCAAGTTCTTGCGCCACGCCAAGGCCAATACCCGAATTTGATCCTGTGATAACTGCGGTTTTTCCTGCTACGGACATATCTGCCTTCCTCTAAATCGACGCTGCTTCATCGCACCTTAATGCTGCAAGTGCAAAGCAAGTATTTCGTGAGGTCCATTTCACGATGTGATTCTCTCTGTCTGCTAGGGGCGAAAATTGCCAATTTCCCAAAAAAAACGCCCGCACAAGGCGGGCGTAAAGTTATTGAGGCAGGTTTCATACAGGCAAGAAACCTATCGAGCAGTAAGTTCCTTATAAGCAATCTCGCGCCGTGCTCCAAGCTAAAAGTTTGAAAAGGTTAGAAAGCCTGCTTAGGCTGAACCTCAATGAATACAGGGTGCAGAGGGATTGTTGCCAAAATGAGAATAGAGTTTTTCAAACGATTTGCCGTGATTGGCAGCATTTTACTGACCGCTCAAGGGGCCATTGCGCAGCCTCAACATGGCATAGCTATGTACGGGGATCCGGCCTTACCACCTGATTTTGTGTCTTTGCCCTATGCAAACGCAGATGCCCCAACTGGCGGCAAAATCGTCACAGGCTCTGTCGGTAGCTACGACAGCCTGAACCCGTTCATCCAGAAAGGATCGGTTCATTGGCA
>CAKZVL010000071.1 GCA_937922155.1 uncultured Paracoccaceae bacterium
GCGCGCTCTTGAGCTTTTTTGCCTGGAACCGCTTTCTTAGGGTTAGAGCGCTCTTTTTTCGCTACGATGCCAGCGGCTTCGAGGAAACGAGATACACGGTCAGTGACCTGTGCGCCTTCACCCAACCAGTACTTCACCCGGTCCATGTTCATTTTTACGCGCTCTTCGCTGTCTTTTGGCAGCATTGGGTTATACGTGCCCAGCTTTTCGATAAAGCGGCCATCGCGTGGCATCCGGCTGTCGGCCGCAACGATTGAATAAAACGGGCGCTTCTTAGAGCCGCCGCGGGCGAGACGAATTTTCATAGCCATGATAGGTATTCCTTTGGTTTCTTTAGGGGTTTGGCGGTCTGATGTCCGCCCTACGTTTTGTGTTGTTTGTGATGCTGAATGACTTCAGCGATGATGAAGTTCAGAAACTTCTTGGCAAATTCCGGATCCAAATCGGCCTGGCTTGCCAAATCTTCAAGCCGTGCGATCTGGCTCGCTTCGCGCGATGGATCGGACGGGGGAAGGTCGTGGCTGGCTTTGAGTTTCCCCACCGCCTGCGTGTGTTTGAACCGCTCACCCAGCGTATAGACGAGGATGGCATCAAGTCTGTCGATGCTGTCGCGATGATCTTTGAGCACCTCTGCGGCGCGGGCAACTAGGTCGGTCATTGAGAGGCCCTCGGTCTTGGGTGTCTAAAGACTTGAGCATTTGGATAATGCTCTGGTTTGGGGGCCTCTTTATCAAGCACCGCGCCCAGCTTTTGCGCCAAATTTTCAGACCGAGTGTTGCCGACGCCGACGTAGCTGACAGCCGTGTCCCAGCCCAGCACGTCATAGGCGTGGCTCACGGCGGCGCGTGCTGCCTCGGTCGCTATTCCCGTGCCTTCTAGGGTGGGGTCAAATATCATCCAGCCGATTTCATTTTCGGGCCAATCCATCGGTGTCCAAGGGCCGATCATGCCGACGGATTTATCAGATCCGCGTTTCGTGACGGTCCACATACCATGGCCAAAGAAATCCCAATGGCCCAGTTCCGTCGCAAAATGGCGCCAACCATCCCGCAGGCTAAGCGGACCGCCGACGCCCTTTGCGCGATCGGACTGAAAGAAATCCCAAAAGACGGGCCAGTCAGAGGCATTGGGCTGGCGCAGGATCAGCCGTTCGGTTTGCAACATTTCTGTCATGCGCATCCTCCAAGGCGGAGCCAACGGCCGCAAGCGACGCCATGATTGGCGCAGGTTTGACTGTGCTCGCAAAGCATCATCCGCGCGCATGTAGAGAGCGCGTTGCCTCCGGCGGGAGTATTTTGGGCAAGATGATCGGCAGGGTATTGCATCGGTTATTTCTTTTTCCCAAATCCGCTGAGCCCGGGGGGAAGCCCCGCGCCGCCACCAAGACCGGGCAGCCCTGGCATTTTGCCTTGCATCGCTTTGGCGGCTTCTTCCATGGCTTTGGGATCGTTCATATCCGGCATTTCACCGCCTTTGCCCATCATGCTTTTCATGGCTTGTTTGAGCATGCCTCCTTTGCCCATTTTGCCCATCTTTTTCATCATATCCGCCATCTGGCGGTGTTGTTTGATGAGTTTGTTAAGTTCGGACACTTCGAGCCCGGCCCCTTTGGCGATCCGCTTTTTGCGGCTGGCGGCAAGCAGGTCTGGGTTGGCGCGTTCTTTCTTGGTCATGGAATTGATCAGCGCGATCTGGCGTTTGAACATCGAATTGTCGATGCCACCTGCTGCGTCGATCTGTTTTTGCATTTTGCCCATGCCCGGCAGCATGCCCATCATGCCTTCCATGCCGCCCATTTTTTCCATCTGTTCGATCTGCATTTTCAGATCGTTCATGTTAAAGCGGCCCTTTTGGAACCGCTTCATCATGCGTTCGGCTTGTTCGACCTCTAAGGTTTCTTGCGCCTTTTCAACGAGCGAGACGATGTCGCCCATGCCAAGAATACGGCCCGCGATGCGCGATGCTTCGAAGACTTCGATCGCGTCCATCTTTTCACCAAGGCCGACAAAGCGGATGGGTTTACCCGTGATCGCTCGCATAGAAAGGGCGGCACCACCGCGCCCGTCGCCGTCCATCCGGGTGAGGACCACACCTGTGACGCCGATTTTGTCGTCAAATTCTTGGGCGACGTTGACGGCGTCTTGCCCGGTCAAGCCGTCCACAACCAACAGCGTTTCACGCGGGTTGGCCACATCGCGCACTGCGGCGGCTTGGGCGATCAGTTCTTCGTCAATGTGCAGGCGGCCCGCAGTATCGAGCATATAGACGTCATAACCACCCAAGCTGGCCTGCGTCTTGGCGCGTTTGGCGATGGCGACGGGATCTTCGCCTTTGACGATTGGCAGCGTGTCGACACCAATTTGGGTTCCCAAAATCGCCAATTGTTCCATCGCTGCAGGGCGGTTGGTGTCGAGCGAGGCCATCAAGATGCGTTTGCCGTCGCGTTCTTTCAGCCGTTTGGCCAGTTTCGCGGTTGTTGTGGTCTTACCTGACCCTTGCAAGCCGACCATCAGGATCGGGGCGGGCGGGTTGTCGATTTTCAGCGCACCTGGGTCTTCGGACCCGGTGAGGATGTGCTGGAGTTCGTCATGGACAATCTTGACGACCTGCTGACCCGGTGTGACGGATTTGGTGACAGCTTGCCCGGTGGCTTTGGCTTGAACCGCTTTGACGAAATCGCGTGCGACGGGCAGGCTGACGTCGGCCTCAAGTAAGGCCACACGCACTTCGCGCAGGGCTGTTTTGACGTCATCCTCAGACAGCGCGCCTTGCTTTGTGAGCCGGTCAAAGACGCTGCCTAGGCGATCTGATAGATTTTCAAACATCGGCCGAAGCCCTCATTCCATTTCGGTTGACCCCCTATATAGGGCGGAACCGATTAAAGCAGTAGCGCCCCCGTGGGCACAATCCAAAGCAGCGCGCCCCCGTGGGCGCGACGCGCTGACGGAGGGCGATCTTTGACTATCAAAGACCGGACAGCCAAAGCGATCCGGGGTTCGCATGCGTTTAGAACTGCTGCCCGGCAGAGTCAACTCTGCGGATGGGCGGCATGGCCAAAGTAGCCCTTGCAATTGCGAACCCAATTTCTGATTTTCATCCCACATTGTGAATATCCGCACAGGAGGATGGTTTGGACAGCTGGGATGAAGTGAAAACAGCCTATCAAGTGGCGCGTGCTGGTACCGTCAGTGGGGCCGCGGATGTTTTGGGTGTGCATCATGCCACGGTCATTCGCCATATTGACGCGCTAGAGGCGCGCCTGGGTGTAAAGTTGTTCCAGCGTCATGCCCGCGGCTATACCGCGACAGAGGCTGGGGCGGATTTGTTGAAGGTGGCCCAGACCACAGAAGACCAATTCGCCCAACTGGAGGGGCGGATCAAAGGGCAGGGACAGGGCGTTACAGGGGAATTGGTGATTACAACGCTTGCCAGTATCAGCACGCGCATCGCCCCGGTTGTCACCGCTTACCAGATAGAGAACCCTGACATCATCGTGCGGCTCTTGACCGGTGAACGTGTCTTTCGTCTTGAATACGGTGAGGCGCATGTGGCGATCCGCGCGGGCGCAAAGCCCGAAGAACCTGACAACGTCGTGCAGCCTTTGATGCAGTTGCCCTTTTCCTTGGTGGCCTCAAAATCCTATATCGCCCAGCACGGGATGCCTGCGGATGTTGACGATCTGAAAAACCACAGCTTTGTCGGGCATGACAGTGACGCTAATCGCGCGCCTTTCGCAATATGGCAGCAAGCCAACGTTGGGCGTGATGCCGTGCGGTTTCGCACCACCGATGATCGCGTCACGCAGGCCGCGATCCGCGCGGGTGCTGGACTTGGGTTCTTGGCTTCTTATGATGTGCAAAGAACCGAGGATCTAGTCGAAGTCATGCCGCCCTTGTCGGAATGGTCCGTCCAGCTTTGGCTGGTGACGCATGTGGATTTGCACCGCACCGCAAAGGTCCAATCGTTCTTGAGCTTTCTCAAAGATGACGTGAAAATCGCAACGTGATCGGTACGCGCGCCACGCAAGGCCACATCGCGATGCTGGTGTTTTCCGCCCTCGTTGCCGGGTCTTTTGCGCTGGGGGCTTTGGCAGCCAATGATATTTCTCCTTTAGCGCTTAACACGGTTCGTTTTTGGATTGCGGCTGTCGTTGTTGGGGGCGTTGCTTTGGCAACCGGGGGCCTGCGGCGACAAAGTCTTAAGGCACCGTGGCGGTATGTTGTCTTGGCGTTTCCTTTCGTGACCTACTTCGTGCTGATGTTTGAAGGGCTGAAAACCGCCCCGCCTGTTAGTCTGGCTGCAATTTTTACGTTCACGCCCATTATGTCGGCTGGACTTGGCTGGCTCTTGTTGCGCCAAAAGATGACGATGCGCATGGGAGTTGCATTGCTCATTGGCGGATTTGGCGCCCTTTGGGTCATCTTTCGAGGCGATCTTCACGCTTTGTTAACTATGGCGCTTGGCCGCGGCGAGTGGATCTATTTTGTGGGCTGTATCGCACACGCGATCTTTACCCCCTTGGTGGCAAAACTGAACCGAGGTGAGACAGCGCTGGAATCGACATTTCTGACAATCATTGTCAGTGCCATTTTGCTAACGGTGTGGTCTTGGCGCGATCTGATGGCAACGCAATGGCTGGCGCTTCCCGACATTGTCTGGATCACGATCTCTTACACGTCCGTCATGGCGAGTGCGGCGACATTTACGCTGCTGCAGTTCGCCGCCCTGCGGCTACCGTCATCAAAAGTAATGGCCTATACATATTTGACGCCCACTTGGGTGATCGCTTGGACCTTGGCGATGGGGCAGGCGGCGCCCACAATATGGATCACACTCGGAATTGGCTTGACCATTGTGGCCTTGGTCTTGCTGCTT
This sequence comes from uncultured Paracoccaceae bacterium, assembly GCA_937922155.1. Classification (GTDB taxonomy): domain Bacteria; phylum Pseudomonadota; class Alphaproteobacteria; order Rhodobacterales; family Rhodobacteraceae; genus Cognatiyoonia. The sequence goes on from CAKZVL010000071.1 coordinate 4,876, forward strand.
AAGGACGAAAGCGCGGCGCGGACTTAGGAGTCCAGCTCTTGATCCAGAAACCGCTCAAACGCGTCCAAATCCACACCGTCCATCAGTCCAAACCCTTGCATCCAGACAGACGCCTCGCGCATCGCATCTGGTTCCAGTTTGCACCACTTGACCCGTCCCCGCTTTTCTTGGGAAATCAACCCTGCGGATGTCAGCACAATCAGATGTTTTGAAATTGCGGCCAACGACATCTCGAACGGGGCGGCAACGTCCGTGACGGCCATATCATCCTCCAGCAGCATCGACAGGATCGCGCGGCGGGTCGGGTCCGCAAGCGCGGCAAAGACGGCATCAAGGGATTGGGTCATATGGCGATTAAGCGGGCCGATGCGCAAACGTCAACCAATTGGTTGAATATCCACAAATCCCAACATCGTCCCCTTGCGCCGTCGATATCGTATCATCTTGCCAAAAATACTCAAATAAAACAACAACGTAAGGCGCGCGAGGGCGATGTTGACTCTGTGCTCTGGCAATCCTAAACACCGCAGAACTAGTGAGTGGGGCTTTTGCCATGGCTGACCCAACCGATCCTGCCGACCGTCTAGCCGCCCTTGAGGCGAAACTGGCGGCAAAGCGCGAACCGGAGGTCGTCAAAAGCCACTCAGAAGAACATTATTCCCAAGCGCAGCTTGCGTGGCGGATGGTGATAGAGCTTGTAGCCGGTCTCGCGATTGGCTTTGGCATCGGATACGGACTGGATACCTTGTTTGGGACCATGCCGATTTTCTTGGTGCTGTTCATATTCTTTGGCCTCGCGGCGGGTGTTCTCACCATGATGCGGTCGGCCAAAGAGGTGCAGAAGAAATGGCAAGAGATTGCCGAAGACGAAGGTGACGCGCATGGCGACTGAAGGCAAAGAAGAAGGCGGTCTGGTCTTTCACCCCCTTGATCAGTTCATCGTAAAGCCGTTGTTTGGTGACGGGGCTGTGGCTTGGTATACACCAACAAACGTAACCCTGTGGCTGGCGATTGCCTTGCTCTGCACGGTTTTGCTGTTTGTCGTCGGCTCTCGCGGCCGCGCGATCGTGCCAAGCCGGGTCCAATCCATTGGTGAGCTGATCTACGGCTTTATTTACAAGATGGTCGAAGACGTTTGTGGTAAGGACGGGATCAAATACTTCCCGTATATCATGACGCTGTTCGTCTTTATCTTCTTGTCGAACTATCTCGCGCTTATCCCAATGTCGTATTCACCAACGTCGATGATCGCGGTCACCGCGATCCTCGGTTTTGGTGTCTTCTTTGCTGTCACGATCCTTGGCTTTGTTTTGCACGGCACAAAGTTTCTGGGCCTGTTCTGGATGTCTGACGCACCTGTGATCCTGCGCCCAATCATTGCGGTGATCGAAGTGATTTCCTACTTCGTGCGTCCTGTCAGCCATTCCATCCGTTTGGCCGGTAACATCATGGCGGGTCACGCGGTTATCAAAGTGTTTGCAGGCTTTGCCGCCCTGACGCTGGTCTCGCCTGTCGCGATCTTGGGTATCACAGCCATCTACGGGCTAGAGGTGCTGGTTTGCGGCATCCAAGCTTATGTGTTCACAATTCTGACGTGCGTCTACCTAAAGGACGCGCTGCATCCCGCACACTAATCACGCCGGTCTAACCGCCGGTCTTTATCTAAACTTCCAACGTAAGGAGAATACATCATGGAAGGTGAACTCGCACACATCGGAGCCGGTCTGGCTGCTATCGGTTCTGGCGCAGCAGCGATCGGTGTTGGTACCGTTGCTGGTAACTATCTCGCAGGCGCTCTGCGTAACCCATCTGCAGCTGCTAGCCAGACTGCAACTTTGTTCATCGGCCTCGCATTCGCAGAAGCTTTGGGGATCTTCGCGTTCCTCGTATCGCTTCTGTTGATGTTCGCTGTTTAAGAACAACTCGATTATCCTTACGGCTGGCGGGGGCGCATGTCCCTGCCGGTAACCATCAAAGGTGAACGGGGGCCGCAATGGCAACAGAAACTACAGATGCACCTGTCGGTGCCTGCGTCGACGCTGGGGGTTATGCCCTGGGAATGCCGCAGCTATGCGCCGATTGGATCCCAAACCAGATTTTCTGGCTGATCCTTTGTCTTGTTGCGATTTACTTCGTGATGAGCCGGGTCGCCTTGCCCCGGATCGGGGCCGTGCTGGCCGAACGGTCAGGGACGATTACGAACGATATTGCTGCGGCAGAAGAGCTAAAGCAAAAAGCGCTCGAAGCGGAAGAAGCTTACAACAAAGCTCTTTCAGATGCGCGCGTTGAAGCGAACAAGATCGTGGTAGATGCCAAGACTGACATTCAGACGAAATTGGATGCGCAATTGGCCAAAGCCGATGAAAAGATCGCAGCCAAGACAGCGGAAAGCCAAAAAGCGATTGCCGAAATTCGTGCAGGCGCTGAAAAGTCCGTCGTCGAAGTCGCCAAAGACACAGCCAAAGAAATCGTGGCGTCTATGGGCGGCAAAGCCGATGCACGGACAATCACTGCGGCCATCAACGCTCGGATGAAAGGGTAGATCATGCGCTATTTGACAACAGCCCTTTTGGCCCTTGCAGCCTCACCCGCGTTTGCGGCGAGCGGCCCGTTTGTTTCGCTCAAGAACACAGACTTCGTTGTTCTAATCGCCTTTCTGATTTTTGTGGGTATCCTGCTGTACTTTAAGGTGCCAGGCAAAGTTGGTGAAATGCTCGATGGACGTGCCAAGTCTATCAAAGCGGATCTGGATGAAGCCAAGGCCCTGCGCGAAGAAGCCCAATCCTTGCTGGCCTCTTATGAGCGTAAGCACAAGGAAGTGCAGGAACAGGCCGACCGCATTGTCGCCTCTGCCAAAGAGGAAGCGACCAAAGCGGCGGAACAGGCAAAAGTCGATATCGAAGCGTCAGTCGCCCGTCGTTTGGTCGCCGCGGAAGACCAGATCGCCTCTGCCCAAGCCTCTGCGGTGAAAGAGATCAAAGATCGCGCTGTATCTGTCGCCGTTGGCGCAGCCCAAGATGTGATCGCCAAGCAGATGGATGCCAAAGGTACCAGCGGTTTGATTGACGATGCCATCAAAACGGTTGGCGACAAGCTGCACTAAGTGATGGTTGGTGGGTTAAGCCCGCCCCCTACGAAATAGAAAGGCCCCGGCTAGTTAGCGCGGGGCCTTTTTCGTATTTCTAACGCGGGGCACGAGGCATCAATTGGTGAGGAGCACCGCAGTTGTATCCTCGTTCCATCCATCCACACTGCACCGGGCCCGCACGAAAACCTCGCTTGTGCCTTTTGGGATGATCACGCTTGAAAGGGACCGTGTGAAGGGTTGTTCATTGACGTGGGGGTGGGCCAATACGCGCAGGCCCAAAACATTGCCCTCCGCATCTTCGATTTGCCATCCATCTGCATAGTGATCCCAACCTGTATCAGGGTGCGTCACAGTCACATCAAATCGCCAGCTATCGCCAGAGGCGGTGACGCGGACGTCGTTGATCTCAACCGGTTCGGCGATGGCGGGGCCAGCTAGGGCCAACAAAAGGAATATGTGTTTCATACCGTTTCTTTTAAGATAATTTTGCGAGGAAGGGATGCAAATTCTCGTGACCAGACGGTCCAACCCACGATGAGCGTGCCAGCTAATAGGCCCTGCCAACCCAACAACCAACCCAAAGCACCAAGCGCAAAGTAGACCGATCGCAGCCCGCGGTTGAAATTCATCGCAGCGCGGATGTTCAATTCTGCCGCCTGTGCGGCCATGGGATAAGCTGACGGGTCTTTTGGGTCGTTTGGCACGGCCGCCATCATAACTGCGCAATATCCAAACACCCGATTGGCCCATACAAATTTCAGAAAACCGTTCCCTAGGAACAAGCCCACAAGGGCGAGTTTGGCTTGCCAAATCAGCATCGGCGTTGTGTCACCCACTTGATCTGCAACACCTTGAATCGTTGTTGGATTTCCAGCCAGCGCCAAGACCCCACCAATGGCCAAAATACTGGTAGAGGCAAAAAAGGCCGTACCTTGCCGCAGTTGACTGATAATTTGACTGTCGAAAATCCGCGGATCGCGGGTCACAAAGACTTTCATCCAGTCTCGGCGCCGCTGTCCCATCAATATCGTGACAGAAGGGTGCTTCGCGCCGGGGTGTTCGATCCACCAGCCCAATGCGATCCAAACGAAAATATAGAGCCCAAAGACGATGAAGTTCATCGGTTCAGACTGCATAAAGGTGAGTGTTGCAAACATAGGGCTAAGTTACGTTGAGAGAGAAAGACTTGCCATAGGGCAAAATTGGTTATATTTCTTTACCAATCAATTCACTGGAGTGTGTTTCATGCAAATGCCGGCCCCAAATACCGCGATCATTGCCCGCAAGGCGCAACTTGTGTCTCGCTTTTTGGACGTGCTGCCCAAGGATGCGGTGATACATGAACCTGCAGAAACCAAAGCCTATGAATGCGACGGGTTGGCGGCCTATCATTGTCCGCCGCTGTGCGCGGTTTTGCCATCATCGACGGAAGAAGTCGCCGCCGTGCTTAAGATTTGTCACGATGAGGGTGTGCCAGTCGTTCCTCGTGGGTCTGGCACCTCGTTGGCGGGCGGGGCGATGCCAACCGCGGACGCGGTCATTTTGGGCGTTGCCCGGCTGAACGATGTGTTGGACACAAATTACGACGATCGAACTATCACCGTGCAATCTGGCCGCACGAACCTAAGCGTGACCGGGGCTGTTGAGGAGGATGGGTTTTTCTATGCGCCTGATCCATCCAGCCAGCTTGCCTGCGCGATTGCGGGTAATATCGCGATGAATTCTGGCGGCGCACATTGCCTGAAATACGGAGTAACGACCAATAACCTGTTGGGCGTGACGATGGTGATGATGGATGGCACGGTCGTTCAGATTGGTGGTGGCTATATGGATGCGCCAGGGCTTGATCTGCTGGGGCTGGTTTGTGGCTCCGAAGGGCAATTGGGCGTTGTGACCGAAGCGACCTTGCGCATTCTGCCCAAACCCGAAGGCGCGCGGCCCATCTTGATGGGCTTTGACAGTTCTGAAGTGGCAGGGGCCTGCGTCTCTGACATTATCAAGGCCGGTGTTCTGCCAGTGGCGATCGAGTTTATGGACCGACTTTGCATTGAGGTTTGTGAGAATTTTGCCAAAGCGGGGTATCCGATCTGTGAAGCCCTGTTGATTGTCGAAGTTGAAGGGTCTGATCTGGAAATTGATGAACAGCTGGAAAAAATCAAAGCCATTGCCAAGACACATAACCCTGTTGAGCTGCGCGAGGCGCAAACCGCAGAGGAAGCTGGGTTGATCTGGCTTGGCAGGAAATCCGCCTTTGGCGCGATGGGGCAGATCAATGATTACATGTGTTTGGATGGCACCATTCCGGTGAACCAATTGCCATTTGTGCTGCGCCGGATTGGTGAGCTGTCCAAAGAATACGGTTTGGATGTTGGCAACGTCTTTCATGCCGGGGACGGCAATATGCATCCATTGATCTTGTTTGATGTGAATGTTCCGGGCCAATTGGAAACCTGTGAAGCCTTGGGTGCAGAAATTCTGAAGCTTTGTGTCGAGGTTGGTGGCTGCCTGACGGGTGAGCATGGTGTCGGCATTGAAAAGCGCGACCTGATGGGAGAGCAATTCACGCCTGCAGATCTAGAAGCGCAGATGCGGGTAAAGGACGTGTTTGATCCCAAATGGCTGTTGAACCCTGCGAAAGTCTTTCCTTTGGCGGATAGTGAAGAGCGACGTGCGGCGTGATCGCTTTGTCGTCGAACATCGCCGCGCTGATGAGGGATGATGCTATGCGTATTTGGGAACCAAAGAAGTCATGAGTGCCCCAACAACCGAAGAAGAGCTTTCAAAGGCTGTTGCCGCTGCGGATGGTGCTTTGCGCATTGTCGGGGGTGGCACGCGACCCATTGGACGCACGGGCGCTGGAACGCGGCTTTCTGCGGCTGGCCTGACCGGGATTACCCTTTATGAGCCGGGCGCGATGACGTTGGTCTGCCGTGCGGGGACGCCGGTTTCTGAGATTGAGGCGGCTTTGGCAGAGGAAAACCAACAATTGGCGTTTGAGCCGATGGATCATCGCGCATTGTTGGGAACGAAAGGTGTGCCCACCATCGGCGGTGTTGTTGCGGCCAATGTGTCTGGACCGCGCCGCATTCAGGTTGGGGCCTGTCGTGATCATTTGCTGGGTGTGCGCTTTGTTGATGGGTCGGGGCAGATCGTCTCGAACGGCGGTCGTGTTATGAAGAACGTCACAGGATATGACCTAGTTAAACTGATGGCGGGCAGCCGTGGGACATTGGGCATTTTGACAGAGGTGTCGTTGAAGGTCATGCCAAAGGCGCCGTCGCGCGCCACCTTGCGCCTGACTGGACTGGACGATGCACAAGGTTTGGCGGCCATGACCCTCGCGATGCGCAGCCCGTTTGATGTGAACGGCGCGGCACGGGTTGGCGGCGATGTCTTTGTGCGCATCGAAGGGTTTGACCAATCCGTTGCCTATCGGGCGGAGCGTTTAAGCGCAGAGTTGACCGACAATGGGAGTGTTGAGGTTGTGCGGGACGAGGCTGCCCAAAGTGAGATTTGGACAGGCATTCGCGATGTAACTGCGTTGAAAAATCATAACTATGTGTGGCGGGTTGCGATGACACCAAGCCGTCTACGATTGGGTCTGTTAGATGGTGTGCTGCACGGGCTGGCGTTTGATAGCGTCATCGATTGGGCCGGGGCACAGATATGGATTGGCCTTACGAAAGGGCAGCTTTCCTTGGTGGATCGCGGTGCGGCTGGATTTCACGCAATGCTGCAAAATACCCTTGCCGATCCAACGGTTACCGGGCGCGCTGGGGGGCATGCAACATTGATCAAAGCGCCAGAGGCCTTTCGCGCCGATGTGGCATCGTTTCAACCGGAACCTGCCCCGCTTGCGGCGATTGCGGCGGGATTGCGGGCAAAGTTTGATCCGCGCGGCATTTTGAACCCGGGGTTGATGACATGAAGACCAGTTTCACTGCCGAACAGTTGCAAGATCCAGGCATCGCACGGTCAAATGAGATTTTGCGCGCTTGCGTCCATTGTGGGTTTTGCACGGCGACCTGTCCGACCTATCAGGTTTTGGGGGATGAGCTCGACAGTCCACGTGGGCGCATTTACCTGATCAAGGATATGCTCGAAAACGCGCGTGTTCCGGACGAAAAAACCGTCAAGCATATTGATCGTTGCCTAAGCTGTTTGGCCTGTATGACGACCTGTCCCTCGGGCGTGCATTACATGCATCTGGTCGATCACGCGCGCGCTTATATCGAAAAAAACTATGATCGCCCGCTGTCTGACCGCGCGTTGCGTTGGGTTCTGGCACAGGTCTTGCCCTATCCGATGCGGTTTCGCATAGCACTTTTGCTGGCCAAGATGGGGCGACCCTTTGCGAAATTGATCCCGGACGCCCGTTTGCGTGCGATGCTGGCGATGGCACCAAAGTCGATCCCGCCGGTCAGCCGCAATGATGATCCGCAGACATTTCCGACGGCGCAGAAAAAGATGCGCGTCGCGCTGATGACGGGCTGTGCGCAAAAGGCGCTGAACACGGATATTAATGATGCGACGATCCGGCTTTTGACCCGTTTCGGGGCAGAGGTTGTTGTGGTCGAGGGTGCGGGATGTTGCGGAGCGCTGACCCATCACATGGGTAAAGAAACGCAAAGCCATGCTACAGCTGCCAAGAACATCCGCGCCTGGATGCGCGAGATCGACACAGGCGGGTTAGATGCGATTGTGATCAATACCTCCGGCTGTGGCACCACGGTCAAAGACTATGGGCATATGTTTCGCAATGATCCCGAGCTTGTGGCGGCGGCGGCCAAGGTTAGTGCGTTGGCCAAGGATGTCAGCGAAATTCTTACAGATTTGGACCTGCCAAGCGGCGGTGCGCCAGAGATGAAAGTGGCGTATCATGCGGCCTGTTCCTTGCAGCACGGTCAGCAGATTAAGACCGCGCCTAAGACCTTATTGAAACAAGCCGGTTTCACCGTTCTGGAGCCGCGCGATAGCCATCTGTGTTGTGGGTCTGCCGGGACGTATAATTTGATGCAGCCGGAAATTTCAGGCCAGTTGAAAGCGCGCAAAGTGGACACGCTTGAGGCGTTGCAACCTGACATTATTGCGGCTGGCAATATCGGCTGCATGATGCAGATTGGCAGCGGGACGGGCGTTCCGATTGTGCATACGGTTGAGCTGTTGGATTGGGCGACAGGTGGGCCGATGCCACCGGCGCTGTCACCAGATGGCCACAGCGCGGTACCCGCTGTTCCGATCTTACGCTAAGTCGCCATAATTTGGCCTAACCGTGTCGTTACCTCTGGTGCAAATTCGAGGTGCTCCCATGCGATTTGTCTTCTCTCTTCTGATCTTTCTGATGCTACCGTTTTTGGCATTGGCACAGGACGCGCCAGAAACGCCACTTGTCACCTTGAAAACCGGGGATGCCTTGCGCGGTTGGGAAGGCGTCGGACGATTGGACATTCAAGGCAAAGGCTATTGCACGGCCGCGCTCATCCGCGAAGACTTGATCCTGACCGCAGCCCACTGCGTTTATAACACTGATGGCAGCATAATCTCTGCAGATCGGTTCCAGTTTAGTGCAGGTTTGCGATATGGCAGAGCAGAGGCCACGCGCGGGATCACAAGCCATGTGGCCCATCCGGATTATGTTCACCGAGGTGCGGTTGCCCAAAATGATGCCGTGGCAGTGGATATTGCCGTGCTCAAGCTGGATCAGCCGATCCGGCGCAATCGCGTGCAACCCTTTCGTATCGCGGCGCGCCCCCAAGCGGGTGATCAAGTCGGCATCGTGTCGTATGGCCGTGGACGCTCAGAAACGCCTAGCTTGCAAGAAATTTGTTCCGTTCTGGGGCATCAAAATGATGTCATGGTCATGAACTGTGATATTGATTTTGGATCGTCTGGTTCACCTGTTTTCATGGTGCGCGATGGTCAGCCGATGATCGTATCCGTCGTCTCCGCGATGAGCTTTTCAGAATTGGGGAAGGTTGCGTTGGGGACGTCATTGCAGGATCCGCTGCAAGCGTTGCTTGCGCATTATTCCACGACCGGACCAGCGCGCCCGGGCGGTTCTCAACGTTTGATCCAAATCGGGGAACGCAATGAAACTGGCGCGAAATTTTTGCGACCCTAGTCCTTAATCAGGTCTTGAAATCCACGATTAAGCTTACCACATCCCCAGTGTCGGGGCGCCACAACGGGCTTTGACATCAACTGCCTGTCCCACGAATGGGAGGGCATTACATTGGTATCGCTTTTGAAAGGATAACCGACATGCGTCGTTTTGATATGACACCCCTATACCGTGCTTCCGTAGGTTTTGATCAAATCGCAGAGATGCTAGACCGCACGCTTGCTGCGGATGTGGGCACAAACACCTATCCCCCATACAACATCGAAAAAGTCGAAGATGACGGCTGGCAAATCGCCATTGCTGTCGCAGGTTTTGGCGAAAACGATCTATCGATTGAAGTGAAAGATCGCGAACTTTTGGTCACCGGTCGCAAAGTGGAAGACGAGACTGAGCGGACCTATTTGCACCGCGGCATCGCAACACGTGCGTTTGAACGTCGTTTTCATCTGGCCGACCACGTCAAGGTGACAGGTGCGTCCCATGTGGATGGTATGCTCAACATTGATCTGGTGCGCGAAGTGCCAGAAGCGCTGAAGCCGCGCAAGATCGAGATCACGCAAGCGGCCCCAAGTGCGGCGAACGTGATCGAGGCGAAAAAGGTCAACTAAACGTCAAAACTCTTGCAAGAGTTTTGGTCAGATCTTTCGAAAAATCTGGGCGCGCGGGGTTCCCTCGCGCGCTTCTAAATGTAGTCGAGATAACGAAATGACGCGATCAATGCGCCTCGGCCCAATTGCTGCCTTGTCCTGCATCAACAGCCAGTTTCACATCCAGCTTTACTGCCGGATCAGCCGCGCCTTCCATAACCTCGCGGGCCGTGTCGATCAGTTGATCGACGCTGTCTTCCTCTACCTCAAAAATCAATTCATCGTGCACCTGCAGCAGCATTTTCGCAGGCTGCCCGGCAATTGCCGCTGGCATCCGCACCATCGCGCGGCGGATCACATCGGCGGCGGTGCCTTGGATCGGGGCGTTGATCGCGGCGCGTTTTGCAAAGCCTGCTTGCGGTCCTTTGGCGTTAATCTCGGTCGTGTGAATTTTGCGCCCGAACAGGGTTTGGACATAGCCATGTTCCTTCGCAAAGGCGACGGTGTCGTCCATATAGGCGCGAATGCCTGGAAAGCGTTCGAAATAGCGGTCGATGAAACCCTGCGCCTCTTTCCTTGGGATGCGCAGGTTGCGCGCAAGGCCAAAACCGGAAATCCCGTAGATCACGCCAAAATTGATCGCCTTGGCCTGACGGCGTACATCCGATGTCATGTCTTCTAGTGGGACGTCGAACATTTCGGACGCGGTCATGGCGTGAATGTCTTGCCCATCCTTGAACGCTTGTTTCAGCGCGTCGATGCCGGCCACATGGGCCAGAATACGCAGTTCGATCTGGCTGTAATCAAGGCTAACCAGAACTTTGCCCGGTTCCGCGATAAAGGCTTCGCGAATGCGTCGTCCTTCGTCGCTGCGCACGGGGATGTTCTGTAGGTTGGGATCGGTAGAGGCCAAGCGCCCGGTGTTGGCACCCGCGATAGAGTAGGACGTATGAACGCGACCGGTGTCTGCGTTGATGTGTTCCTGCAAGGCATCCGTATAGGTCGATTTGAGTTTGGACAATTGCCGCCAATCCAGCACAAGCCCGGGAAGTTCATGTTCTGTGGCGAGGTCTTGCAAGATATCCACGCCGGTGGCATAGGCGCCTGTCTTGCCCTTTTTTCCGCCGGGTAATTCCATTTCATCAAACAGAATTTCACCCAGCTGTTTGGGGGAGCCGACGTTGAACGCGCGTCCGGCCTTTTCGTGGATATCAGCCTCGAGCCCCGCCATTTTCTGGGAAAATGCGTTGGACATCCGCGACAGCGTATCGCGATCCACTTTGATCCCTGCCATTTCCATGTCCGCCAGCACAGGCACCAAGGGTCGTTCAAGGGTTTCATAAACCGTGGTCACACCGACGGTGTGCAGCTTGGGTTTGAACATCTGCCACAGACGCAGGGTGATGTCCGCATCTTCTGCAGCGTATTTGACGGCATCGTCGATCGGGACAGCGTCAAAAGTTCTCTGCGATTTCCCAGTTCCGATCAGGCCCTTAATCTCAATCGGTTTGTGGCCTAGATAGCGATCCGACAGCAGGTCCATCCCATGATTGTGCATCCCGCCATGCATCGCGTAAGACATCAGCATAGTGTCATCTATTGGGGTGACAGCGATGCTATTACGCGCAAAAATCTTGGCGTCATATTTCATGTTCTGGCCGATTTTGAGAACGCTTTCATCCTCTAGCACTGGCTTGAGGAGGGCCAGCGCCTCTTCCATTGGCATTTGCCCGTCTGCCAGACTGTCATCAGAAAACAGATCATCCCCACCCGCTGTCTTGTGGGTCAGAGGGATATAGCAAGCCTCGCCCGGTTCCACGGCGAGTGAAATTCCGACCAGATCAGCGCGCATTTCATTCAGCGCGGTTGTCTCTGTATCCACAGCCACATAGCCGCGTTCATGGATTTTGGCGATCCATGTTTGAAGGGTCGCCGCGTCGCTGACTCTGGTATAGACCGCCTGATCAAACGGGATCGCCTCTGGCGCATCTGCTTGCGCTGCCGTGGCGGTTTCGATGGCAGGGGCCTCTACGCCCAGTTTGTCCGCAATGCGTTTGGTAACGGTGCGAAATTCCATCTCTGCCAAGAAGGCCAACAAAACCTCTGTTTCGGGCTCTTTGATCTCAAGGCTATCGAGGTCGAAGGGCAGGTCCATCGTGCAATCCAGCTGAACCAGCCGTTTGGACAATTCGATTTGCGCGCGATTATCTACCAGCGATTCCCGCCGCTTGGGCTGTTTGATTTCACCTGCGCGATCCAAAAGGGTTTCCAAATCGCCGTATTCGTTGATCAACAGTGCGGCTGTCTTGATCCCAATGCCGGGCGCGCCGGGCACATTGTCCACGCTGTCCCCCGCAAGTGCCTGCACATCCACAACCTGTTCCGGCTGCACGCCAAACTTCTCAACAACACCGTCCCGGTCGATCCGCTTGTTTTTCATTGGGTCGAGCATTTCAACGCCGCCCCCAACCAATTGCATCAGGTCTTTATCTGAGGACAGGATCGTGACGCGCCCACCCGCATCACGGGCCTGATGGGCGAGGGTGGCGATGATGTCATCGGCCTCAAATCCCTCAATCTCTTCGCAGGCGATGTTGAATGCACGGGTGGCGTCGCGGGTTAAAGGCATTTGTGGACGCAAGTCTTCGGGCATCGCGTCCCGGTTTGCTTTGTAAAGATCGTACATGTCATTGCGAAACGTATGGCTGCCTTTGTCAAAAATAACAGCCACATGGGTTGCAGCATCCGGACCTGTGTTCTTTTCGATATAGCGCTGCAGCATGTTCACAAAGCCGCTGACCGCACCGACGGGCAAACCATCCGACTTGCGCGTTAGCGGGGGCAGTGCATGATAGGCGCGAAAAATGAAGGCAGAGCCATCAATTAGATGTAGATGACAGCCTTTGCCAAATTGTGTTGTCATGTGCGAACCCCCGTTGTGAACAAAAGAGTAGTGCCATGATCCGACCGATCCTGCCAGCCCTTGCCCAAACAGAGTCGTCTATTTGGTTGGGTTTGCGCCTGTGCCGGGTGTCGTTTTTCGCGTATTTGAAAACCAAAGAAGTCAGGCGCTGAGCGCTTTTTCAAACCGGATCACGCTGAGGGGGTAGGGGCCAGCGGATGTTTCGAAGTCTTTTTGCACCACGCCACAGTTCGTCCAGCCCATTGCTGAATAAAACCCCGCCGCGCGCACATTTTTTTCAGCGCAATAAAGGTGGGCGTTTGTGACGCCACGGGACAAAAGCCACGTTTCAGTGGCCGACATAAGCCGGGCACCATTTCCCTTTCCCAATGCTTGGGGTGCTACATAAAACTGGTCGATTTCAGCTTCTTTGATGCGGACAAATGCAATGGGTACGCTTGGCGACCCTGCGACCAAACAATCCGTTAGGTTGTTGCGAATTCGGGTTTCAAAACTATCCAAGGTTCGCAGGACGCATAATGCTCGGGGCGCGGTATCTGCGTGGCCCAACTGCCATCCCTCAAACCAAAGCTGCGCCAGCGGTTTTATGTCCTCGTCAAGAACGAAGCGCAGGATCAAGGTTTAGACTTTGCCGTCAAAATCCTGATGCACCAGTCTCGCATCACAATAGGGGCATTCGACAAACCCGACATCCTGCGGAATTTGCAACCAAACGCGCGGATGGCCCAATGCCCCATCGCCGCCATCACAGGCCACGCGGTATTCTGTTACGATCCGGGTTTCGGGGACAGGCGTTGTCATCAATGTTCTCTTACGTTGGTGTCTTTGGCCTCCAATAGCGGAGGCGGAGGTGGGGGGCAAGAATTACGAAAGGATCGGACCCAAGGCGCGCCCGCCTATGATGTGAATGTGGAAATGCGGTACGTCTTGAACAGCATCCTCGCGTGCGTTGGCGATGGCGCGGAAACCGTTGGTGACGTCCTTGATTTTGCATACTTCTGATACTGCTGCCATGAACCCGATCTGTTCCTCAGGCGTGGCTTGGGCGGCAAAGTGATCAAAGCTTACGTAAGGCCCTTTGGGTATGACCAGAACATGCACGGGAGCCTGCGGATTGATATCATCAAAGGCCAATGCATGGTCGTTTTCAAACACCGTCTTGTTGGGGATTTCGCCCCGCAAGATTTTGGCAAAGATGTTTTGATCATCATAGGTAAAGGCCATTTCAATCCTCAATCAACAAACAGGTGGGGCGTTTCGGCAATAGTTCTGCCTTTATCATTAGAGATGGACAAAAAGGCCGCAAGTTCCTGAGCATTCGTTTCAACGTCTTTTGATTGTCTGATCCGGTTGAGGTGCGCGAAATTGCTGTCGCGGATGCGATCAGATTCATACATCACATCCTGTCGGATCGTCGGCAAAAGCCGCGCCATCGTTTCATCGTTTGTTTCTTCGCCCGCAAGGCCCACCCGCTTAGCGTGACCAACCAAATAGTCGTCGGTAAATTCGCATTCCACCTCTAGCAATCGAGTGGTGGCGCGGTCGGCAAAAAAGTCCTGCATCAAATCAATACTGGCAGTGTCCAAGCAAATGAGCATGCGGTCGGTTTCATAATATTCAAACAGCATCCGCATGAGCGCACGGCGGTGCCTTGTCCGCTTGTTCAACGTGGACTGAATGCCGCCCAAATCAGGCAGGTCCGCGCCTTCTTCGTTGAACAGATATTCCACGGCGGGCAAATTTGTGTGCTGGCGAATTGCGCTGACCAACCGTTTTGCGACATGCCATTTTTTGCAAGCGACGATCAAAAGTTCCCGATCATATCCAAGGGAGGCTTCTGTTTCCCAAAATCTTGGCGCAAATCGTCTGCCAACGCGGCCTCGTCCGGTGAGAAACTTGAACAGGCTGCGCCCTTCGTTGGAAATTTTAAAGTCGTCCTTACCGGAGGAATAAAGCTTGCCCAAACGCGCCTTTAGGTCCGCGGCTTCTGGGCTGATCTTGCGTGCGAAGAGGGCGTCTTGGCTCAGCAACAAGTCATAGTGGTCGTTATAAAACGTGACTGGCATACCATAATCGGTAAACATCAGAAACGTCAGCGTGCGCGTTTTGATCTGTGACCCCGGTACAAGGTGGCTGACCAATGTCTGAAAAAACGTCTCATCCGGAATCCAGGTGGTGCGGAAAAAACGCATCACATCTTTGCGATTGTCACAAAATTCAAGAAGGGCTTCAATGGTACGTCGGCGCAGGCACCACCATTGGCTGCCGATCATGATTTGGACATCTTTGGGCACGTCGCGGGTGATGCCAAGACGACGTTGGGTCCAAAAGCTCCAGTAAAACAGTGTCTTTTGGGTCCGTTCGTTGAACCAATGGCGATAGATCAGACGTTCTTCGCGAAAGCCGGTTTTGATCCAATCGCTTTCGAAATAGTCAAAGCTTTCAATGTAATCCACGTCTTCGGCATCCAAAAAGCGATGGGTAAAGGTCGCAGATTTAATCGCCATACAATCCCCGGACACCATGTAAAAATGGCTGGCGCGGGGAAAGGCATCAACGGCGGCTTTGACGGCGTGCAAGGTCGCCTGCACGAGGGACCATTCCCCCCAGCCACATTTGATCCGTTTCTTGGCAAAGGTCACATTGGGATTGTCGTCAAGGCTGGCGCGAATTTGCTCATACGCAGCCTTTGGCGCGCTGGCATCAAAGTGGATGGCGATGTAATCGCCTGCTGCGGTCAACTGTTGCGCCTGTTGCACGATGGCGTCAGGATTCTTGTGACATAGTAATATGAAGGCAATTTTTGCCATATTATCGGCGTAAAACTCTGCTCTGTGACTATTGTAATGCGACCATACCGCGAACTGACCTGAAAGTTACAGGGTTTCTTTGTCTTTGGTCGTCAACTAGAAGGTGCAAGAGCACCTAAGCGAGCAGTGTGTAAAGAGGGCGAAGACGATGGGTTTTCCCGGCACTTGGATGACGGAAAGCGAAAGCGTGGTTTACCGCGTGGTGCCCAAGTGCGCCTGTTCGACGATCGGTCAGATCATGTATTATTCAGACCATGGCGAATTTTTTGACGGCGACATTCATGACGCCAGCCAAGGTCTGCACAAATGGGCGCTAGATGACAGCCAGCCGTTGATTACTTCCAACGTCGAACAGCACAAAAGCTATGCGTTTACCTGTGTGCGCAATCCTTACACCCGTATCCTGTCGTCCTTCTTTGACAAAATTTGCGGCATCCAACGCAATGGCCGTCGCTATCGCGGTAATTTGGTTCCTTTGCTTATCCAGAAGTACGGGATTGAGGTTGGCGATCCAGAAAACGGTTTTGAATTTGATCAGATCAAATCGTTTCGACGTTTCCTGTTGTTTGCCCGCGACACCATTCGGTGGCGCCGCCCGATGGAACCCGATATTCATTGGTCTGCGATGTCGGGTCATATTTCCACGTTCATCGTGAATGGTGGGCGATACGACAAGATTTTTTGGACGGAACAATTCAATGACGGCATGCAGTCGGTTTTGGATGCGATTGATACACCCAATCCGATTGATCTGGGCGATATCCCGCGTTTCAACGAAAGCGAAGGGCACGGGCCCAAGCGGCTGCACCCGGTTGAGGATTATTTCGACGATTTGTCGATGCATTTGGTCTACGAAATTTACAAACGCGATTTCCAAATGTTCAAATATGATTTCGAAAATCCGGGGAACAAAATGCCCATCGGTGAGATTGATCTGCACGAAGTCCACGCCAAACTGGGTGAGTAGACCCCGCGTTGCAGGTCTTGGGTGCGCCGCCCCGCCGTTAGTCACTTAGTGCAAGGGACGGGACGACGACTTCTTCGGTTGCGGCCATCGGCACGCCTGCCTGTTCCGCACGACAAATCCACCGCAAAATCCTTAAAGCTTGTTTAACTCAGCGCGCTTTCTCACTTCTTTGGTTCAAAAATACGCACCTTTTTTTGCCGATGGACGTTTGCGTGCCTCGGGCTACTTCAGGTTCAGACAGCGGTGGGGCAAGCTATGATTGTTTTGATTTTGGGCAGCGGGCCGAATGTGGTTCAGTGCAAAGAATGGCCCAAGGCGCCTTTTGACAAAATCGTTGCGATCAATAATGCTTGGGCGGTACGCCCCGATTGGGATGTTTTTATTCACCCAGATGACTTTTCGCAGGAACGCTGGCCCAGTGACCTGCATGCCGGGCAAATCACGATCCCTGCGCGGGAGTATGTTCCTGTGCAAAACAGCTTTGGCGGCTTTGTTTATGCGGGGGGCACCATGGCGTTCACGGCCGGATATTGGGCGCTTGGGGCGCTGAAACCCACGGTCATTGGGTTCTTGGGGTGTGACATGACCTATGATGCATCCCAGACGCATTTTTACGGCAAAGGCACAGCCGATCCTTTGCGCGCAGACATCAGTTTGCGCAGTCTTGAGGCAAAGGCAGCGCGATTTCAGGCGCTTGCGGCGGGCCTTGGCTGTTCTGTGGTGAACCTGTCGTCGGATGCAAGCCGTCTGACCTTTCCACGCAGCACGCCGGCGCTGGCCGCCGCGGGTGTGCCGTTGCAATATGACCAGACATTGATCGCGGCGGCCTTGAAAGAAGAAGCGCGGCTTGGCTATTTCGTCCCATCGGGAAAATACTGGAAAGAAGAGGACCGGTTTGACGTCGATGCGATTGATGCCCTAGATCGGTTGTGGCTCAAAGCAGGCCAGCCTCTTTGAACAGATCCATCAAATCGACCTTGGGGCGCGGCCCGACATGGCCGATCACTTCTGCGGCGGCGATCACGCCAAGCTTGCCACAGACCTCAAGCGGCATCCCACGGACCAAACCGTAAAGGAACCCAGTGGCAAATTGATCCCCGGCACCAGTGGCATCAACAGGTTTTACGGGGGTCACCGCAACCTCGACGGTGTGTGCGCCTTGGCGCAGCAACACAGGGTCGCCAGAACGGGTGCAAACGATGGTTTCGCAAACGGCGCTGGCTTGGGCCAAAGCTGCGTCCAGATCGTCGGTTTCATAGAGGGTTTGCCACTCAGCCGCATTGCCAAGCACAAAGTCCATGTTGTCGGTGATCAACCGTTTGAAATCGGCGCGATGGCGTTCCACGCAAAATGGATCAGACAGGCTGATCCCTGATTTGCCGCCTGCTTTGTGCATAGTT
>CAKZVL010000072.1 GCA_937922155.1 uncultured Paracoccaceae bacterium
CAAGTCTTCATCGGGGCTGACCTGGTTGGTGGTGTTACCCACCTGGTAGATCACATCGACTCTTCCCTGCCCGTACGCAGGTTCATCGCCCGTGTAGTCGTGCAGTGTGAATAGCTGCTCGCATCCCTGGTGATTGTTCAGAACATCAAACAGATCCTCGGCAATGCACACGATTGGCAATTGCGGCAGATCGCACAGGTCGGTACAACTTAGCATGCGTTGCAGGTGCTCAATCGATAGCGATGACAGCCAAACTTATCGGCCCGGCGCTTTTCTATTCGGTAGGTGGTTTTGCCATCGGTGAATTTTCTACCAACAGGCAATCCCAGTTTTGGCAGATTGCAAGGCTGCATCCACAGCGTGCAGTCGATCACCTCATCGGGCCCGGCATCCGTAAGCAACGGGATCTCGTCTACGTCTACCCAGCCATAAAATATCAGACCGGTTGTAATGCACCGCAGTTCAGTATTGCACGCACCAGCCACCGCGTCTGAGGCCTTTTCGATCGCCGCATCAAACGGTGAGCGGGCTATGGCGGGGGCGAACGTGCTCATGCAGGGACAGTGGCGGGCTCACCGTAGCGTTCACGCGCAGCGATCGCGCTTTGGCTGTTGTACGGAATTTCATGCATCGAGCCGTGCAGACTGGGATACAACGGATCCGAGGGATCATCTGTCACGTGCGGCAAGCCAAGCGCGTGGCCGGTTTCGTGCACGCCGCGCGCGAGTCGCTGTTGGTGTGTCCAGGTGCCGGCGGTGTTCTGGGTGATATCACCACACAACGGGCAGGCATTGTTCGGGTTCATCATGTCGCCGTTGCGAGGCTGCCAGGCACGGCCGGCAACATTGCGCGCCAGGCGCCCATAGCGCCAGACTATATCACCCGTGCGTTCACTACGGGCCTGGGCGAATTTTATACCGCAAACTGCCATCCACTGGGCGTTCGAATGTTCGATTACCGCCAAGAGGGTTGGCAGCTGTGCGATGTGATTGCGACCCGGTGAAGCGAACCACAACACCGGCTCACCGCGATCGGCCTTGTGCCATCGCAGGCCCTCGGGTATTTCACAATCACACGGCGTTTCGCTTGGTTCTGGTACGCCAGGAAATTCCGTTTGGCACAGTTGCCCGCCGTTTTCCAGCCAGCTCTGATAGTGATCGTAAATGATCCGGCAGCGGCGGTAGTGGCTGCTGTCTGCCGGCAGGTTCAGATCGATGATCAGGCGCCGGGAGGTATCCCAGTTGAGATAGTTTTGCAGCTCGCGGAAAGTTAGGCGAGCTGCTATTTCTTGTGTTTTTTGTATCGCGTTCAAGACGTCACCGCGGCACATATATCTGCGGCCATGTCATCAAAATTGTCGTAATGCACGTTGTCGACTCCGACGGTATACGGCCCGATAGTCGTCATGTTTGGAATAGCCGCTGCGTTAGCTTGCTTGGCGGCGTTTACAAGGGCAACATCTGCAAACGGGATCACTGGATTTAGCAGCACGCTGAATATCTCGATGTCAGGGAACGCGGCAATAAAAGGCGCAAAATAGTCGGCTTCGTCTTGTTGGTAGTTTTGCGGGCCGTTGCCGTTGCCGTTCGCCTCAGTCTCGCCCTGAATCCAGACAGCGATGTGTCTATTGATAGCGGGCGGACATTGTGGCGGGGCCGATATTTCAAGACTTTGCGCCGTTGCAATGTGCTGCGCTGTCATCGGTTCCAGTTGCGGGATCGATGCGCTGCTTTGGCATGTCTTGACCAAATAGGAGCCACGGCAAACGGCCGGCAGGCACTGCGTGAGAGGCATTTCTACCCCATAGACATTATTCCTGTCGTTCGGTGAGTTGTCCTCGGTTAGTACGTCGCCGTTGGGCAGGAACCACCCAACTGGGACAATGCCGCTAGGCTTAGGCGCTCTCCCGCAGCCGTTTGATTGGCCAAGCACGTGCAAAATAATTCGTTCCGCACATTGGCAAGCGCTTTTGACTGAGCCGCGTTTAGTGCACGCCACTAGCAGTTACACTTTGTTTCGACGAAATCGGCCGGGTCAACCACATCGCCGTCTTTGTTCGTTGCCACGCCAGTGCATCCGTTGATAGTTACCGGATCACGTCTATAGAGTTGCGCGTAGAAAATCACACCTTCAGACGCGCCGCCAGCGGCCACTAAGCTTTTGAAAAGACCCTCGAACGTATGCCCGTTTGCGGGGTCAACAGTGAAACCCAATCCGCCCGTTAGCGGAGGCGTGTTTCCAAAACCGGGTTGAACTTGGTACTCGTTAATTGTGCCGGTCGGGTCAAGCGCGCCCGTTGGCAAAAACTCACTAGCCAGCGTGTTGGTGGTAGTGTCGTTAACTTGCGCAACCGTGCCAGGAAAATCGATATCGACAATCTGAAACGATAGCAGCCGCTCGGGCTGACAGCCGTCTACTTCGCAGTCGCCGTGAATGAATCTGGCAGTCCACCGACCGCCTTCAGAAGCGGCAAGGTACTCATCCGCGTTAGCGCCCGTGTATGGTATTGCCGGATCGGCGTTGTTAGTATCTTGAGTCCAGAAAAATACTGGGAAAGGCGGGTCGTTCGCGACAACTGGCGGACGTGCCGGGTCTACGTCGAGCTGCTCAATTTCGAGCTTGTCGCCGTTTGGCCACTCGAACGTGATTATGTTGCCGTTGAGCGTAATGTCATCGGTTTCGAGCAGTGAATCTGTGAGCGCAGCGGAGGACAGCCCACACCGATTGGGCGGTATAACGTCCATGGTCACGCAACAAAAATCCAGCACCCACTCGTCATCTACGCAAGAGTAAAAGCATATACCGCACGACATTTTTTCAACGTGCGTTGCGCGGTTGATTTTCTTGCCCGCCGGAGGATTTATTGGAACGCTGGGCGGATTTGCAGGGTCGAATCTATTCGGGACTTTCGAATGTGTTTGCGCGGGCGCGTCTGAGCGGATGCACCCGCGTACAAAATCTAGAAGTTTTTGACTCACGTTACCTAACCCCCTGCGTTTTTAATGGCCTGGGCTTTATCGATGCACGCATCAAAAAACGCAGGAAAATCGATTACCTGGCCGCCAAGGTCATCGGTTGGCGCTTCTTCAGGCGCGGCGCCCGCACTCGTCACAACGGATATACATCGTGGCGCGGTATCACCGTCCTCGAACGCATTACCAACTTTGTCTATCAGCGGCATGTGCAACTCCAACCCACCACACCGTCGATTGCGATGTGCCATTTCATTTCAGAGCCTCTGCTGCATCGATGTTGTCATCGATAGTTTGCTGGATCGCTGCGAGCTCATCAGCGGTGACGGCATCGCCACCGGTAGCGCCACCGGCCAACGACGCACCACAACACCCGGTACGTCCCGGCATATCGGGGAACGCGGGCTTTTCCGGGCCGCTGGCAAACACTTCGTGATCGCATGGCAGTGAGACGGTTTGTGGGCCGTGCTTACACTCACCGTCCACGATCAGGG
>CAKZVL010000073.1 GCA_937922155.1 uncultured Paracoccaceae bacterium
GTTCATTGTCATGGAAACAGACACCTTATCTAAAGGAATTCCGTCGAAAAGGATCTTCATATCCTCGACCGAGTCGATGGCGACCCCGGCCTTGCCCACGTCCCCCTCGACCCGGGGGTGGTCGCTGTCATAGCCCCGGTGGGTGGCCAAATCAAAGGCGACAGAAACGCCCTGCTGCCCGGCGTCCAGAGCTTTGCGATAAAAGGCGTTGGATTCTTCCGCCGTGGAAAAGCCTGCGTATTGGCGGATCGTCCATGGCCGGCCGGCGTACATCGTGGCCTTCACGCCGCGTGTAAACGGTGCCTCCCCCGGAATGCTGCCCATGTGCGGCAGATCGGCTGTGTCATCAGCCGTATAAAGCGGTTTAACATCAATCCCTTCCAGGGTTTTCCACGTCAAATCATCAAGGTGTTTGCCGCGCAGCTCTTTGGCCGCGATGTCAGCCCATTTCTTGTGTGAACTCATGTCATCCTCCGGGATAATGTCGGTGTGCGGCGTCCAAACGGCACATGTTTTTTGGGCGTTGCTGTGATCACTTATCTGTCACTGCCATGTTTGCGGTGCTTTTTTCTGACATAACACGCGTCATGCCTTTCGCTTTCGCAGGCAAAGCCCCTATATCTAAGTTTATGAACAAACTTCTTATTGCCGCACTACTGCTGTCCCCGACCATTTCCATTGCAGAAGATGACGCGGTGACGCGTTGGACCGCTGACCATTCTATCGTGTTTGACGCGGCCGAGCTTACCTTGGATGATTTCATCTGGACGGCGCGCCCGATTGTGGTTTTTGCCCAATCCGAAAACGATCCACAGTTCCAAACGCAGATGGATTTGCTGTTGGAACGGGTGGATGAATTGGCCGAAAGGGATGTTGTCATCATAACCGACACCGATCCAGACGTCCTATCGGATGTGCGACGGCAATTGCGCCCGCGTGGATTTATGCTCGCCCTTTTGGGAAAAGACGGGCAGGTCAAGCTGCGCAAACCCGCCCCTTGGAGCGTGCGAGAGTTGTCGCGTTCCATAGACAAAATGCCGATGCGACAGCAAGAAATCCGCGACCGCCGGGTTGTGCCAGAATAAGGACGCGTGAACCAATGCCGTATGTTGGCAAGAACGTTCACTCAAACTCCATGATCACATCGTCAACGGCCAAACTGTCACCGGCTGCGGCGTTCACCTTGGCCACCACACCTTTGCGTTCAGCGCGCAGGATGTTTTCCATCTTCATCGCCTCAACCGTGCAAAGCGCTTGGCCTTCCTGCACTTCATCGCCCACTGCGACATCAACCTTTACGATCAATCCCGGCATCGGGCACAGCAGCATTTTGGACGTATCTGGCTCCACTTTCTCCGGCATCAGCTTGGCCAATTCCGCCTGACGCGGTGATCGCACATGCACTTTTAAGTCCGCGCCGCGATATCTGACGCGGAAACCGCCCGAAATCTTTCCAATTTTCAACACCAAAGGCATCCCGTCGATATTAAGCCGGGCAAGCGGTTGGCCCGGTGTCCAATCGCTTTCCACGCGGAAGGTATCATCGCCGATGGCGACGGTGGCCCCCGCCTTGTCCGCGCCGATGGCGGCTTCAAACGACTGCCCCTGAAGGGAGACCACCCAATCAGCGCCGACGTGACGCTCATGATTATCCATCCGGTCACTGATCCGCGTGCGACGTATTTCGGCCAGGCGATGCATGGCGGCTGTGGCGGCGGCAATGCGCTTTATCGTCTCGTCCGGCAAGGTGACACCGTCGAAGCCCTCGGGATATTGTTCCTCGATAAAGGCGGTCGTCATGTTGCCAGAGGTGAATTTTGGATGATCGTAAACGGCAGCCAAAAACGGCAGGTTATGACCGATCCCCTCAACCTCAAAACCGTCCAGTGCCAGACGCATTTCTTCGATAGCCGTTGCGCGGTCCGGGCCCCATGTGCACAGCTTGGCGATCATCGGATCGTAATACATGCTAATCTCGCCGCCTTCAAAAACGCCGGTGTCGTTGCGCACTTGCCCGTCAATTTCGACAGGCGGGCGATAGCGTGTCAGGCGACCGATCGAGGGGAGAAATCCGCGATACGGATCTTCGGCGTATAGCCGGCTTTCCATCGCCCAACCGTTGATCTTGAGATCGCTTTGCGCAAACGGCAGCGTTTCACCGGCAGCGACGCGGATCATCTGTTCAACAAGGTCAACGCCCGTGATCAGTTCTGTCACCGGGTGTTCGACTTGCAGGCGCGTGTTCATCTCAAGGAAGTAAAAATTGCGATCCCCATCGACGATAAATTCAACGGTGCCTGCGCTGGTGTATCCAACGGCCTTGGCCAGCGCGACGGATTGATCGCCCATCGCTTTGCGCGTTGCCTCGTCCAAGAACGGCGATGGCGCCTCTTCGATGACCTTTTGGTTGCGCCGCTGGATCGAACATTCGCGTTCGTGCAGATAGACGCCGTTGCCATGGCTGTCGCAGAGCACCTGAATTTCGATGTGGCGCGGTTGCGTGACGAATTTCTCGATAAAGATGCGGTCATCGCCAAAGCTGTTGGCCGCCTCGTTCTTGGAGGATTGAAAGCCTTCGCGCGCCTCGCCGTCGTTCCAGGCAATCCGCATACCCTTGCCGCCGCCCCCGGCAGACGCCTTGAGC
>CAKZVL010000074.1 GCA_937922155.1 uncultured Paracoccaceae bacterium
AGATGTGATCAAGGTGCAAACCGCTGCTGAGATGCAGGCCGCTGTTGATCGCGCCTTACCGGCTGATGTGGCTGTATTTGCCGCCGCGGTTGCGGATTGGCATGTGTCCAACGCCAGCGATAGCAAGATCAAGAAAGACAAGACAGGTTTGCCGCAACTGGAATTTGCGCAGAACCCCGACATCCTTGCCAGTGTTGCGTCGCTGAAAAAAGGACGTCCCGCACTGGTGATTGGTTTTGCCGCAGAAACGGACGATGTGATCGCCAATGCCACGGCCAAACGGACCCGAAAGGGATGTGATTGGATCGTGGCAAACGATGTCTCACCTGAGACTGGGATCATGGGCGGGTCAGAGAACATGGTCACGATCATTACGGATCAAGGGGCAGAGGCCTGGCCGCGCATGGACAAAGGCGCGGTTGCAGAAAAGCTGGCCCAGGCGATTGCTGTCGCGCTTGACTGAAATGGCGGGTGCCTCCGGCGGGAGTATTTTGGGCAAGATGATACAAAAACCGGAAATCTTGGTGGCATGGACTGATGACGCTGATCGCGCGTTGCCAATGCCGAGGTATGAAACCGCTGGTGCGGCGGGTGCGGATATTTGCGCGAATTTTCCGGTTCAGGCGCGAGGTGGCATCACACTGGCTTCGGGTGCTCGTGCCTTGGTGCCAACTGGGCTGCGCGTGGCCATTCCTGAAGGGTTTGAAATACAGGTGCGCCCGCGGTCTGGCCTTGCGTTGAAACAGGGCGTTACCCTGTTAAATACACCTGGCACCATCGACAGTGATTATCGCGGCCCGCTTGGGGTTATCGTGATCAATCATGGACGCGCGCCGTTTGAGATTGCCCACGGGATGCGCATCGCACAGATCGTTGTGGCGCCTGTGGTGCAGGCCGGTTTTGAGCTGGTGGATGATTTGGACGATACCGAGCGCGGTGCGGGTGGTTTTGGGTCAACGGGTCTATCATCATGTTGATGGTTGGCGCGATGGCTGCTGTTCTTTGGGGCATTGGTGCTGCTATGGGCACGCCGCGGCGGGCGCGTTGGATTATGATCGGCATTTTGATGGCCGGTGTCATGTTTGTGCAATTGGCGTTGCCAGCAGGACATCCGCTGCGCGAGGCGACAGGGGGGGATATTCGCCTTTGGTTGCTGATTTTTGCTTTTGCTGCGGTGATTTTGGTCTATCGTTTTGGCCTGAGCCGTGTGCGCCGCCTTGCTGTGAAAGAACCGATTGCGCCGAGCGATCCGTCGACGTTTTCCAGCACAGAGCTTGATCGGTATGCGCGCCATATTGTGTTGCGCGAAATCGGCGGACCGGGTCAGAAAGCATTAAAGCAGGCCAAGGTGTTGGTCATTGGGGCCGGAGGGCTTGGCAGCCCGGCGTTGCAATATCTGGCCGCGGCTGGTGTTGGCACCATCGGGGTGATTGATGATGACATCGTTGATAATGCCAACCTGCAACGACAAGTCATCCATAGTGATGCGCGCATTGGCGATGCCAAAGTGTTTTCGGCCAAAACGGCGATGGTGGAGCAAAACCCCTTTGTCACTGTGCGCCCTTATAGGCGCCGGTTGGAGGCAAGCATCGCGCCAGAGCTGTTTTCCGATTACGATTTGATCCTTGATGGGTCTGATAATTTTGAGACCCGCTATTTGGTCAATGAGGTTTGCACGCGCCTTGGTAAACCATTAATCGCGGCTGCCCTGACCCAGTGGGAGGGGCAAATCAGTCTTTATCATCCGGCCAAAGCTGGGCCCTGTTTTGCCTGTGTGTTTCCTCAGGCCCCTGATCCCGCGCTTGTGCCCAGTTGCGCAGAGGCAGGTGTGATCGGCCCATTGCCCGGCGTTGTCGGTGCGATGATGGCCCTGGAAGCGATCAAGCATATTTGTAACGCTGGTGATCCGCTTTTGGGGCGCATTTTGATCTATGACGCCCTATATGCAGAAAACCGTGTCATCAAAGCCAAGAAACGCCCGGACTGTCCCGTGTGCGCTGGCGCCCCATCGATAGGAACCACAAATGACCAATCCACTATTGACTGACTGGACCACCCCGTTTGGTTTGCCGCCCTTTGATGTGATCATGGATGAACACTGGGCGCCAGCGGTGGATGCCACCCTTGAGGAGGCACGTGCCAAGATCAAGGCAATTGCGGACAGCGCTGAGGAACCGAGTTTTGCCAATACGATTGAGGCGCTGGAATTGGCTGAGGTTGATTTGGGTCGTATCTTTGGCGCGTTTTACGGTGTGGCGGGGGCCGATAGTAACGAGGCCCGCGAAGCCTTGCAGCGTGAATTTGCCCCCAAGCTGAGCGCATTTGGATCAGAGGTTGCTGAAAACAAGGCGTTGTTCGCGCGTATCGACGCGATCTGGCAGCAGCGTGAAACACTTGATCTGACGGCGGAACAATTGCGCGTCTTGATGCTGACCCGGTGTGGGTTTGTGCGTCAGGGGGCGGAATTGATTGGAACGCCAAGTGAGGACTTGCGCGCGGTGAAATCGCGGTTGTCTGTTTTAGGAACAGAATTCACGCAGAACCTTTTGGCGGACGAGCGGTCTTGGAAAATGCTGTTGAGCGAAGAAGACATGGAAGGGCTTCCTGATTTTGTCAAAGCCACAGCCCGTGCTGCGGGCGGCGATGCGGGCCCTGTTGTAACGCTTTCCCGGTCGTTGATTGTGCCGTTCCTGCAGTTCTCGCCCCGCCGTGATCTGCGCCAAAAGGCCTATGACGCTTGGACGTCACGCGGTGCCACGGGTGGCAAAACCGACAACCGGGGGATCGCTGCGGAAACGCTAGAATTGCGCCAGCGACGTGCCAAGCTTTTGGGGTATGACACGTTTGCCGACTACAAGCTTGAAACGGAAATGGCCAAAACGCCGGATGCGGTGCGCGATCTGTTGATACAGGTTTGGGAACCTGCAAAGGCGGCGGCAGAGCGGGATGCAAAGGTGCTGGAAGGTTTGCTGATCGCAGACGGTCATGCGGCCCCGTTGGAGCCTTGGGACTGGCGCTATTATTCTGAACTGCGCCGCAAGGCAGAGCATGATCTTGATGAAGCTGAGTTGAAGCCGTATTTGCAGCTGGATCGGATGATCGAAGCTGCGTTTGCCTGTGCGAACCGCTTGTTTGGGTTGGAGTTTGCTCCAATAGATGGGCCGGTTTATCACCCCGATGTGCGTCTTTATGAGGTGACGCGCGATGGGCAACATATCGCGGTGTTTTTGGGGGATTATTTCGCCCGTCCTTCGAAACGATCCGGTGCATGGTGTATGGCGATGCAAAGCCAGCAAAGGCTTGCTGGGGAAAAGCGTCCGCATGTGGTGAATGTGTGCAATTTCGCCAAGCCAGAGTATGGGCAACCGGCACTTTTGTCCTATGACGATGCGCGGACGCTGTTTCATGAATTCGGCCATGCGTTGCACCAAATGTTGTCGGATGTGACCTATGAAAGCATCAGCGGGACGTCCGTTGCGCGCGATTTTGTTGAACTTCCCAGCCAGCTTTATGAGCATTGGCTAGAGGTGCCGGAAGTGTTGTCTGAGTTTGCGACCCATGCGGAAACGGGTGAGCCGATGCCAAAGGATATGTTGAAGCGGATGCTTGCAGCGGGAACATATGATATGGGTTTTCAGACGGTGGAATACGTTGCCTCTGCCCTTGTTGATTTGGCGTTTCACGACGGGCCGGCTCCCGCTGACCCGATGCAAAAGCAGGCTGAGGTGTTGGAAAGCATCGGTATGCCGCCCGCGATCCGGATGCGGCATGCAACCCCGCATTTCGCCCATGTCTTCGCAGGCGACGGATATTCAAGCGGTTACTACAGCTATATGTGGTCCGAAGTGATGGACGCCGATGCGTTTGAAGCGTTTGAAGAGGTGGGGGATCCGTTTGATCCGGCTTTGGCGAAAAAGCTGGAGGACACGGTTCTTTCCTCTGGTGGCTCAGTAGATGCAGCGGAGCTATATGTGGCGTTTCGTGGACGTTTGCCGGGTGTTGATGCTTTGTTGAAAGGGCGAGGACTGGGTGTTTGATTGCGAGGACGGATGTATCCAGGCCAACGTTGCAGCGTGCATCTAGACTGAGAAAAATGAGTATTTTGGGCAAGATGATACGCCCACCTGACCCCAGAGTTTGTGAGCCTAGTCGGCGACATCTTTGTGTATCAGCACGTCAGACTTTTGATAGGCTTCGATGATGGCGCGGCGCAGCGAGGCGCCAATCGCATGGGCGTCGCGCAGACTTTGATCGCCGTCCAGTTCAATATGCAGGTTTACAAAGACTTGGCTCCCGGAAATGCGGGTTTTCAGATCATGGAAACCGCGCACCCCGGGATGCGATGCTGCAATTGCCTCAATCCCGGCGATCATGTCTGCGTCCGCT
>CAKZVL010000075.1 GCA_937922155.1 uncultured Paracoccaceae bacterium
TTGGATCGCCCGCCCCGTAATAGAGCCGCGCAATCCGCGCATGGCTGATCGCCGCCGCACACATCGGGCAGGGTTCCAGCGTGACATAAAGATCAAACCCGTTCAGCCGTTCTTGTCCCAAGTCCTGACAAGCACCGCGTATGGCGAGGATTTCAGCATGCGCGGTCGGGTCATTCAGCTCGCGCGTGCGATTGCCCGACCTCGCGATGATCCCATCGGGCCCAACGATCACAGCCCCCACGGGCACTTCGCCGCGATCCTGTGCCGCGCGCGCCTCTGCCAAGGCTTCATCCATATAACTTTTGAAACTCATCGTGCTTTGATCGGGCGCAAAACGCGGCTTGGCAAGGGTTGGACGCCTCCGGCGGGAGTATTTTTGCCAAGATGATCAGACAAGACATTGCAATTGCAAAGCGCAACCGCCTATTGCGAGGTATGAGTGACAGTTCCATCCCAGGTGAGCGTATCGCCAAAACCCTATCGCGCCGCGGCGTGGCGTCCCGCCGTGAAGCCGAACGCATGATTGCCGCAGGCCGCGTGTCGGTCAACGGGCGGATGATCGACAGCCCCGCTCTGAATGTCACGGACGCCGATCGCATTGTCGTGGATGGCAAGCCCGTGGCTGCCCCCGATGTGGCCCGCATGTGGCTTTATCACAAACCCTCAGGATTGGTGACGACAGAACGGGACGAAAAAGGGCGCCAAACCGTGTTTGAAGCGCTGCCCGAAGGATTGCCGCGTGTCATGTCCGTTGGCCGCCTTGATATCACGTCAGAGGGGCTTTTGCTGCTGACCAATGATGGCGGCGTAAAACGCAAGCTGGAACTGCCCGCCACAGGATGGCTGCGCCGATACCGCGTACGCATCAATGGCAGCGCCAGCGAAGCCTCTTTGCAGAAATTGCGCGATGGCATCACAGTTGAGGGGGTCTCCTATCAGCCGATGGACGTCACCTTTGATCGCCAGCAAGGGGCCAATGCATGGCTGACCGTAGCGATCCGCGAGGGCAAAAACCGCGAAATCCGCCGCGCGATGGAGGCGATAGGCGTCACCGTGAACCGTCTGATCCGCATATCCTACGGTCCCTTCCAGCTCGGCAACCTTGCCGCGGGCGAGGTCGAAGAGGTCAAACAACGCATCCTCAAAGACCAACTCGGCACCCGTGAACGCCCGAAACCCACCAGAACGCGCAAAAACACTGCGGCCAAAAGCAAACCAAGCCCAAGGGGGAAAAAGCCCACCCGCTGAGCCTTGCGAGACCCGGCCAGCTGTGCATGTTAGGCGCAAAGAAACTGGGATATGACAATGGACCTTCTGACATTGAAACCGCCATTGTAGTGCTTGTGGCAGTGGAAATCATCCAATCCGGCCCCTCAAGAAAGCTGAACGCAGAACCTGTCTCGGTCCAGAAACACTCGTAAACGTAACAAAAGGTCCCTATCTATTGGGCGAAACGACATGAAAGGCTGCAACATTGGCTCGCCTGATCTTACTTTTGGCGCTCATTGGGATTGTCATTCTTGCGGTCACAACTGTTATGGGTGCTGTGCGGTTGATCGGGCAACCAGTGCAATCAGCAGACAAATCGAGGGATAGCATGCCAGATACCTTCCAACGGATCGCCTATATTTTGCTGATCGCCTTGATGCTGGGCATTTGCTCTGGCTTTTTGGGGGCGGTGTAATGGCGCAGCGTTTTGGTGGAAAATTCAGCCCAACCGACGATGCCGGGCTTGAGGCGATTGATGATCGCGCAGTTGACGCCGCAGGCGCGCGCGCCAACATCCTGTTTGTCCCCGGCGTTATTCTAGCGGTGACCGCGTTAAATGATGGCCCCATCGAATTGGCGATTGATCTGGTCGCGGCTGGGATATTGACCCTTGCGGCGTGGTTATTGCGCGAAGGGCTGCGCGCCCACGCGGCCTATAACGCACGCAAAGTGGCGCGTCGCCCGGCCCTGCCCCGCAAAATGCTTTCCAGCCTTCTGACCGGCATCGGCATCACAATGGCCGCCTATACCAACGACAGCGGCGTCTTTGGATCACTGCTTTATGGGCTCGCCGCCCTCGGCCTGCATATCGCAGCCTTTGGCATTGATCCCTTACAAAATAAGCGGATGGAAGGAGTCGATACCTTTCAACAAGATCGCGTCGCCCGCGTCGTAGATGAGGCCGAGGCCCACCTTGGCGTGATCCGCAGCCAGATCGAAGGCTTGGGCGATCGCGCCATGGAAGGGCGGGTCACCGATTTCCTCGCCGCCGCCCGCCGTATGATCCGCACCGTCGAACAAGACCCGCGTGACCTAACAGGCGCGCGCAAATATCTGGGCGTCTATTTAATGGGCGCGCGGGATGCGACGCTCAAATTTGTCGACCTTTATAAACGCAAGAAAGATCCCGCAGCGCGCCAAAGCTATGAGGCCTTGCTGAGCGATCTGGAAAACAACTTTGCGGCCAAAACAAACAAAATGTTGCTCGACGATCAAAGCGACATGGATATTGAAATCAAAGTGCTGCGCGATCGTTTGCAGCGTGAAGGCGTAAGCCTGAAATAGGGGGACCATTATGTCAGACATCATTCGCCAAAAGGCACAAGCGGCTTTGGCCGAAGTGGAAAAAGTAACAGCCGTCGTGCTGCCAGAACCCAAGGGGGAATTGGTAACGCTAGACGTGGCCGACGCGCCCACCTCTGCTGAAATCACCCGCCGCATGGGTGAAATCAACATGGACGACACCCAATCCATCGTTCAATTTGGCTCTGCCGCGCAGGCGGAATTGCAAGAAATCTCACAATCCATGCTAGCCGGTGTACGTAACAAAGACGTCGGCCCCGCAGGCGACAGCCTGCGCAATATCGTCAGCACTATTCGCGGCTTTTCCGTCAGCGAACTAGACGTGCGTCGCAAACGGACGTGGTGGGAAAAACTGATCGGCCGTGCCGCCCCCATGGCGCGTTTCGCTGCCAGGTTTGAGGACGTGCAAGGCCAGATCGACAACGTCACAGACGACCTGTTGCGCCATGAACATGTGCTGCTCAAAGACATCGAAAGCCTTGATGTGCTTTATGACAAAACGCTGCAATTCTACGACGAACTGGGGCTTTATATTGCGGCAGGCACAGCGAAGCTGTCGGAACTGGACAGCGCGACAATCCCCGCCAAAGAGGCCGAGGTAAAGGCAGCCCCCGAAGCAGATGGCGTCATGCAGGCCCAGCAATTGCGCGACATCCGCGCCGCCCGCGATGATCTGGAACGCCGGGTGCACGATCTGAAACTGACGCGTCAGGTGACGATGCAATCGCTCCCCTCGATCCGTTTGGTGCAGGAAAACGACAAATCACTGGTGACCAAGATCAACTCGACCCTTGTGAACACAGTGCCGCTTTGGGAAACCCAACTGGCCCAAGCCGTCACCATCCAGCGCAGCGCAGAAGCGGCTGAGGCCGTGCGCGATGCCAATGATCTTACCAATGATCTGTTGACTGCCAACGCAGAAAACCTGCGCAGCGCCAACAAGGTCATCCGCACCGAAATGGAACGCGGCGTCTTTGACATCGAAGCGGTGAAATCCGCCAACGCCAACTTGATCGCCACGATCAACGAAAGCCTTGAAATCGCGGATGAGGGCAAGCGCAAACGCGCCGAGGCCGAAGGTGAATTGATCAAGATGGAAGCAGAGCTGAAATCAACACTCGCCGCAGCCAAGGCCAAGGCAACCGGCTTGGGTGACACCGTCGGTCAGGCCGCGCGTTCCTAATCCCGTTGCGAACGACGGCTAGAACACTTCGAACGACAGCAGCGCTGGCCCTGATCGGGCTGGCGGGTTGCGTGGTCGCGCCCACGCAAGCGCCTCCACCCGAACCAACAACGCCGCAACAGCGCCCTGTTCGCCCCCCAGAAATGACCCTGCCGCCAAGCCCCGAAAGCGAAGCGCTCGCACTCTACTACCTGCGCCTGCAGGAAACCTTGCTTGCTCAAGGGCTCCTGCGTACCGGCGGCGGTGGCCCCGACACGCCGTTCACCGACACGACCCTTGCGCGCAATTTCGTGCGCATCGCCCTCTTTGACGAATACGTCACCGACGGCGATTTCCTGCGCCCACAGGCCACAATCTCCAATCTGCGCCGCTGGACCCAACCGGTGCGGTTTGGCGTCGAATTCGGCGCAAGCGTCAGTCCCGATCAGCAAGCCATTGATCGCGGCTCCGTCGACAGTTACGCCAGCCGCCTCGCGCGCATCACCAACCATTCAATTTCGGTGAACAATGCCAATCCGAACTTCCATGTGCTTTTCTTGTCAGAAGATGACCGCGCCGCTGCCGCTGACCGCATCAGACAGCTTGTGCCCGGTATCGGAACGGCAAGCCTGAATGCTATGATCAACCTGCCACGCGATCAGCTTTGCATCGTTGTGGCCTTCAGCGAAGGCGAAAACGCGGGCTATTCAAAGGCCGTCAGCATCATCCGCGCCGAACACCCTGCCCTGTTGCGGTTGTCCTGCATTCACGAAGAATTGGCCCAAGGGCTCGGCCTCGCAAACGATAGCCCGCAAGCACGCCCCTCGATCTTTAACGACGACGAAGAATTCGGTCTGCTCACCACACATGATGAATTTCTGCTGCGAATGCTCTATGATCCGCGCCTGCGGGCAGGCATGATGCCGGCAGAGGCCGCACCCATTGCAAGAACCATCGCGCGCGAACTGCTCGCCGCGACACCAAGTTAACTAAAGTAAGGAGCCAACATGGGCATTCTAGATTTCCTAACGGGCGAGTTTATCGACGTCATTGAATGGACGGACGACACACGCGACACGATGGTCTGGCGCTTTGAACGGGAAGGCCACGAGATCAAGTACGGCGCGAAACTGACCGTGCGCGAAGGGCAAGCCGCCGTGTTCGTCCACGAAGGACAATTGGCCGACGTCTTTACCCCCGGCCTCTACATGCTTGAAACCAACAACATGCCGATCATGACCACGCTGCAATATTGGGATCATGGTTTCAAAAGCCCGTTCAAATCCGAAATTTATTTCGTGAACACCACCCGCTTTGGCGATCTGAAATGGGGCACCAAAAACCCGATCATGCTGCGCGACCCTGAATTTGGGCCAACCCGTCTGCGCGCGTTCGGGACATACACGACCAAGGTCGCAGA
>CAKZVL010000076.1 GCA_937922155.1 uncultured Paracoccaceae bacterium
TTTCGACCAACCGAACTGGGGAACGAAGACACACATCAAAGCAGCGGTGGCAAGCGCCTCTGCCGTGAAAGCCACCAGAATGACGACACGTACCAATGCGCCAAGTTCGCCAAGTCCCGTTTGCCCCAACTCGTCACGCAAGGCCAACCGCTGCGGCATGCCAATTGTCATCCCAAGCATTGACAACAACAGCGCTGCAAAAGTCATAAGGCCAAGGCCGCCGATCTGGATCAAAAGTGCAATAATCACTTCACCAATGATCGTAAAATCGGACCCGGTATCCACGACAACAAGACCGGTCACGGTCACGGCAGACGCGGCCGTGAACAAAGCATCGCTAAAGGTTACCTCGCCAAAATGGCTAAACGGCAGCCGCAAGACAATCGCACCGAGAACAATGAAACACGCATAGATCGTCGCCAGAACGGCAGGCGGGCTAAGCCGCTTGGACCCCAGAGACAGGCGAAAGCCAGAACGTCCATTTACCATCAAAGGCTCCCGGCGAATTTACGCAGGTCCTGACGTCCTCCAAGCAGCAAAAGCAAGTCATCTTCGTGCAACTCGCAACCCGTTCCGTCGTGACCCAAAAACTCCGACCCGCGCATAACGCCAATGCACCTTAGATTGTGTTTGTTACCGTGGGGTAGTTCGGTCAGCGTCTTGCCTTGCAAGCTGGCCGGGATACGAAAATTGACGACATGTTGGCCATTTCCGAGGCTGACGTAGTCGCGCACCAGAGGATTGTGCAGAACCTGCGCGATATGCTGGCCAACTTCTTTTTCAGGGTGGATCACCCGATCAACGCCCAGTTTTGAAAGAATGCGGTGATGGCTTTTTGATGTCGCCTTTGCCCAGATTGTCTCGATCCCAAGTGTCTTGAGATTGATGGCGGACAAAATGCTCGCCTCGATATCGGTGCCAATGGCGACCAATCCTACATCAACAGATTCGATACCTGCTTCACGAAGTGCGCCATCTTCGCGTGCATCCAGAATAAGGGCTTGGTTTAAATCCTGCGCACTTGCAGAGACAAGTTTCTCATTCACATCAATTCCGATGACTTCGTTACCAAAACGCGCCAACTCTTTGGCCACTGTGCCTCCGAATGTGCCCAAACCAATAACAGCAAATGATCTTTTCTTCGACATTGGTTCAATCCTACGATGCTGCGTCCACTATCCATCATAGTGTCAGATTGGAGGCCGACGTCACTACTTAAAATGAACCAACTGTCCCTACATTTCACGACGGCCCCTTCCGGACGACCGTAATACTCCCAAGTTGACACGTCATGTTGTTGGCGTTGGCGTTGGCGGTGAATTCCGCCTGAAACAGCAATAGTAGAGTTTTGACCGGCGAACCGCTGATAGCCGCCTTTCGTCCATTGCGCAGCATTGGTCAAAGCGGGCTCACAGCGGTCTGATGCATACGCGGCATGGTACACCTATATGATAAGTCCAAAGCAGTCATAGCAATCGTGCTAGTATCCATCGTCAACGCGATGCCGACGCTTGGGTTTGGAGGGCGGTATGGAGGGCAAAATATGCCTAGAGTACAACTTCCAGCAATCACCCCCAAACAACGAGCTTGGAACAAAGGTCGCCTCATCGGGCAAAAGCGCCCGTTGCGACCAAAACAGGTCTGGGCCATCCGAGCGCGTCTCGAACTGGCAAACAATTTGCGAGATCTGGCGCTCTTTAATGTCGCGATCGATAGCAAGTTGCGCGGATGCGATTTGGTATGTCTCAAGGTGAGCGACCTCGTAAACGCTGATCAAGTGCGCGAACGTGTTTCGGTGGTGCAAAGCAAAACAAAGCGGCCGGTTCAGTTTGAACTGACTGAAAACACGCGTGATTCCGTTGCTAACTGGGTCAAAAGTCCAGAAATGTTGAGAGGCAGCTTCATGTTTCCAAGTCGGTTCCACGACCATCCCCACATTTCAACACGCCAATACGGCCGACTTGTCAGGGATTGGGTCGCAGCAATTGGCTTAGAACCCAGCGGCTACGGTACGCACTCAATGCGCAGGACGAAGGCCGCTGAAATCTACCGTAAAACAGGGAACTTGCGAGCAGTACAACTGCTTCTTGGCCACACGAAGATCGATAGCACTGTTCGGTACTTGGGCGTCGAAGTCGAAGATGCCCTAAGCATTGCAGAGAAGATCGACATTTGAACTTTAGGCGAGCGGTGCAAGCCGTTCGCCTACCGTAAGCAGCCATGCAGCAATCGTCGCTTGGTGACCGCTGTGAGCCCATAGCTCCCAAATGCTGCATGGACTGCATTGTGACGCTAAGCGCCAAAAGCCGCCATCGGTGCCAGGGATCGCTGTCCCAAAAGAGACATCAAGACGCTCTTGCCGATGCCGGGTAAGAATTGTTAATCCTGCCACTCAGGGCCTTGGCTCCGGTTTCGGAAAAGGCGAAAGCGACGCCCCTAGAAGAATGGCAAATCGCACAGCTTTGCGCGATCAACATAGCCCCCACGTCTGACCTCGACAGGGTCGCCGATGGCGTTTTTTACCCCAACCAGAGCAAATCCGACCATGGCCTTGGCACGTGGCGACCAAGCACCACAGGTCATGTCGCCGATCTTTGCGCCGTCTTGTTGGAGGTCGTACCAGATCGCGTGACCGGGGTGGCGGTCCGATGTGTCAAAGACGAGGCCCAGTTGATGGCGCTTGACGCCATCCGCCTTGATCTTTCGCAGGGATTTGATCCCCACCACGTCGTCGTCTAGATCAAGATCGACGTATTTGCCCAGCCGGACCTCAAACGGGTTCGTCAGATCGTCCGTATCTCCGCCGTAGGACAACAAGCCGCTTTCGATACGTTCAATTGGGCTGGGGTTGCCGGGGCCGATGCCCCAAGGCTGGCCTGCTTCTTTGACGATATTCCAAAGCTCTGTACCACGGCTGCCATCACGCAAATAAATCTCGAACCCGCCTTGCTTGGAATAGCCGGAGCGTTGAACGATCACTGGAATGCCCGACACGGCGGCTGGGGCAAACCAGAAATACCTCAGGGCACGGACCCAATCACCGAAGACGGCAGCGACAACATCTTCGGCCTTCGGGCCCTGCACGGCCATGGGGGACACATCGGGTTCGCAAATCTCGACATTCAGGCCCCGTTCCGCCGCAATCGCCCGCGCCCACATCAGGATATTGTTGTCCCCGATGGACAGCCAGAAGGTGCCGTCTTCGTGTTTGAGCACAACAGGATCGTTGATCAATACGCCACGATGGTCGCACATGGGGATGTATTTGCCTTTGCCGACCTCTATCGCTGACAAATCGCGCACGGACAAAAGCTGTACGAGATTGGCAGCGTCCGGTCCTGCAATTTTAACCTGACGTTCCACGCTTACATCCCACTGAGAGACGCCATTCATCAGCCGATCATATTCGGCGTCAGGATCGCCATAGGACACAGGCATCAGCATCGCGTTATAGGGCTAAAAGGCAGTCACACCTTCTTGCACTGTTGCCGCATAAAACGGCGAGACCCGCAGACGGGTGTTGGGACCGATTTCAGCCATGGTCGTTTGCCTTATTCATTCATCAAGTTGTGCCGCATTCAGCGCGGCTTTCTTCATCAAAGCCGAGAGGGTTGCACGTTCTTCTTTTGACAGTGTGCCCAGAACCTCATCTTGCCTGCGACGCAAGTATTCAGAGATCCTGACATGCAATTCCTTGCCACTGGCTGTAATCCGCAATCGGGCCTGGCGTCCATCATCGGGGTCGGGGGCGCGGTCCAGATATCCGTCATCCAGCATGCGATGTACGGCACGGCTGATTGTGTTGCGTGGACGACGGGAAATGCGCGCGACATCTTGCGCGGTAAGGGCGTCAAAATGGGAAAGACAGGCGAGAAGGATGTATTCGGCCCGCACCAACCCAAAATCCTTCTTGATGGCGCTGTAGGCGGGAAAGACGATGGCATTGGCCAGATAGGTGATCCGGTAGGCCTCTGGGTATTCGATTGTATCAAAAATTTGCGTCAGGTCTTCGTTGGCCATCGTACTGCCTCTGTCGTGATATGATCGATTTTTCATTGCTAATACGCCTGATTCTACCGCATATTGTTCCAAATGGAACAATAAAAGCGACGCGCTTGTGTCGCTCTGGACCTTGATGACAAAACCAAAACTTACATTGCCTAAATTGGCTGAAAAGAAATCCGCTGGAGAGCGCCTTGTTATGGTCGCTGTGGGTGAAGTCCTAACTGCTACATGGGCCGAACGCGCGGGTGTGGACATCGTTGGCGTGGGCGACAGCCTTGGCATGAC
>CAKZVL010000077.1 GCA_937922155.1 uncultured Paracoccaceae bacterium
CACCAAATCCTGCGGCATCCGTTTGCGCAGATAGCCGGTTGAGGAAATCTGCTTCAGCACCTCCAGCGACCGCGACGCGGCTGTCTCGGTTGGGGGCTGGATGTTCGACACGCCCTCTTCCTCGCCGCGCCCGATATCGTCGAATGCTGCCCCTTCGGGTTTCACATGCGCCAGATCGGTGCGGTCCAGATAGGACACAGCCAGTTCGCGGAAGATATAGTCAAGGATCGACGTTGCATTCTTGATGCTGTCGTTGCCTTGGACCATGCCTGCGGGCTCGAACTTGGTGAATGTGAACGCGTCGACGAATTCTTCAAGCGGCACGCCATATTGCAGACCAACCGACACCGCGATGGCAAAGTTGTTCATCATAGCGCGGAAGCCTGCGCCCTCTTTATGCATGTCGATAAAGATTTCGCCCAGCTTGCCACCTTCGTATTCGCCGGTGCGCAGGTACACTTTGTGCCCGCCAACGATGGCCTTTTGGGTATAGCCTTTGCGACGCTCGGGCAGTTTGTCCCGGGCCTGTTCACGCATGACTTCTTTGATGATCACCTTTTCGACGACCTTTTCAGCCAGCACCATCGTCTTTTCGTGCATGGTGCCGTTTTCGAGGACGTCCATTGCATCATCGTCGTCTTCGACCAGTGACGCGGCCAGTGGTTGGCTTAGCTTTGAACCGTCGCGGTAGAGCGCGTTGGCTTTGATGCCCAAGGACCAGCTCAGCTCATACGCCTTCTGGCAATCCTCGATCGTGGCATCGTTTGGCATGTTGATCGTTTTGGAGATCGCGCCAGAGATGAAGCTTTGCGCGGCGGCCATCATGTAGATGTGGCTGTCCACGTCCAAATAGCGGGTGCCTTTTTTTCCGCAGGGGTTGGCGCAGTCAAAGACGCTGTAGTGTTCTTCCTTGAGGAAGGGCGCGCCTTCTAGTGTCATGGTTCCGCAGACGTGATCATTGGCGGCGTCGATGTCGGCCTTGGAATAGCCAAGATGGCGCAGCAGATCAAAGGCGGGATCGTTTAGCTTTTCAGTCGGGATACCCAAGGATTTGTTGCAGAATTCCTCGCCCAGGGTCCATTGGTTGAAGACGAACCGGATGTCGAATGCGGACTTGAGCGCGCCTTCGACCTTGTCCAATTCTGCTTGACCAAAGCCATGCCCGATGAGGGATGTGTGATTGATCGCAGGTGCCTGCCCCATGGAGCCGTGGCCGACGGCGTAGGCGATAATCTCTTCAATTTGGGCGGAGCCGTAGCCTAGTTTTTCAAGGGCGGCTGGCACGGATTGGTTGATGATCTTGAAGTACCCACCGCCGGCGAGCTTTTTGAATTTCACGAGCGCAAAGTCAGGTTCGATGCCTGTTGTGTCACAATCCATGACCAGACCGATGGTGCCGGTTGGCGCGATGACGGAGACTTGGGCGTTGCGGTAGCCGTGCTTTTTGCCCAGCTCCAGCGCTTCGTCCCATGCGTTTGCGGCCAGTGCGATCAGACGCTGATCGGGGCAGTTGGCGTGGTCGAGCGGGACGGGTTTGATGTCCAGCTTTTCATAGCCGTCTGATTTGCCGTAGGCGGCGTTCCGGTGGTTTTTGATGACCTTCAGCATGTGCTTGGCGTTTTTCGCATGCCCCGGGAACGCGCCGAGTTCGCCTGCCATTTCAGCAGATGTGGCGTAAGAGACGCCTGACATGATCGCGGTGAGGGCGGCACACATCGCGCGCCCTTCGTCGCTGTCATAGCCGAACCCCATGTTCATCAGAAGGCCGCCGATGTTGGCATAGCCAAGGCCCAGCGTGCGGAAGTCATAGGAGCGCTGCGCGATTTCCTTGGATGGGAATTGCGCCATCATCACCGAAATTTCGAGTGTCACGGTCCAAAGGCGCGTGGCGTGCATGTAATCTTCGACTTGGAATTCGCCGTCCTTGTAGAAGGTCAGCAAGTTCATGGATGCAAGGTTACAGGCCGTGTCGTCGAGGAACATGTATTCGGAACACGGATTGGACCCACGGATCGCGCCGTCTTCTGGGCATGTGTGCCATGCGTTGACGGTGTCGTGGTACTGGATGCCCGGATCGGCGCAGGCCCATGCGGCGTGGCCGACTTGTTCCCACAGGTCGCGGGCGCGGATGATTTTGGCAACTTCGCCATTGCGACGGTTGATCAGTTTCCACTGCGCGTCGTTTTCGACGGCTTTTAGAAATTCATCTGTGACCCGGATGGAGTTGTTGGAGTTCTGGCCGGAGACGGATGAGTAAGCTTCCGAATCCCAGTCGGTGTCGTAGGTTGGGAATTCGATGGAGGTGTGGCCCTGTTTGGCATAGTCCAGCACGCGCTTGACGTATGTTTCGGGGATCATCACTTTTTTCGCATCACGGACAGCAGCTTGCAGGCCTTTGTTCACCTTAGGATCATGGGCGTCGGCCTCTGCGCCGTCCCATGATTTGATGGCGGCGAAGAGCGCGTTAAGCTTTTGTTCGTGCATCTTGGAACCCGCGACGATGGACGCCACTTTCTGTTCTTCGAGGACTTTCCAGTTGATGAATTCTTCGATATCGGGGTGGTCAGCGTCGACGATAACCATCTTGGCCGCGCGGCGGGTGGTGCCGCCTGATTTAATGGCCCCTGCAGCGCGATCACCGATTTTTAGGAAGCCCATGAGGCCAGAGGACTTACCACCGCCTGAGAGCGGCTCTCCGTCGCCGCGCAGGGAGGAAAAGTTGGTGCCTGTGCCGGAGCCGTATTTAAACAAGCGCGCTTCGCGGACCCAAAGATCCATGATGCCGCCGTCGTTTACCAGATCATCGCTGACGGACTGGATGAAACAGGCGTGCGGCTGTGGGTGTTCGTAAGATGACGTGGATTTGGTCAGTTCTTTGGTCTGGTAGTCCACGTAGTAGTGGCCTTGTGCCGGGCCGTCGATGCCATAGGCCCAGTGCAGGCCGGTGTTGAACCACTGGGGTGAGTTCGGGGCAGCGCGTTGGGTGGCCAGCATGTAGCGCATTTCGTCGAAATAGGTTCGCGCGTCCTCTTCCGTTGTGAAGTAGCCGCCTTTCCAGCCCCAGTACGTCCATGCGCCTGCAAGACGATCGAACACTTGTTTGGCAGAGGTTTCGCCGCCCATTGTTGCGCCCTTGGCAGGTTCAGACCGCCATAAGAATTCGGGGACGCCTTTTTCTTTTACCCGCTTAAGCTCTGACGGGACGCCAGCTTTGCGGAAGTATTTCTGCGCAATCACGTCAGAGGCGACTTGGCTCCACCCGGCGGGGATTTCGCAGTTTTCCAGTTTGAACACGATCGTGCCGTCTGGATTGCGAATTTCGGAGGTCGTCGCCTTAAATGCCAAGTCTGCGTACGCGTCTTGACCGTCTTTTGTGAAATTGCGTTCGATTTTCATAATAACTGCCCCGTCTTTGCCGTCGTTGCGGCGGATTTTCCAATGTGTTCCGGGGTGACAGAGCGAAAAAACAACTTTGGCCGGTCAAGTGACTGCCGGTTAGCGCATGTTGCGTTTCAGTTGTTTTTTTCCCCTCGCCAACACCACATGTAGTGTAGTTCCCCGTCAGCTCCGCCAAATTGGCTTATCTAGGCCTAGTGGGTCAATCTGATTTTTCACTAAATATTGATATTTTTTTATTGACCTCGACTTGTCCCAATCTCACGGCGATTCCCACACAGGATTAACCCCGCAAGCATTTTGGGCAGGCGAAAGAATAAACCTTGGGAACCAAAGACTTTAGCCGAACGTCTTCATCAATCGCGTGAGGTTATCCACAGGCATTAAGACTTGTTAAGCCGTTCTTAAAAAAGTTTTAACATGCCCCTAGCGTGACAAATACCACACCCTACATGTAGTGAGATATGGCTATTATCGCCCTATTTTGACTAAATGTAGACAAGTCAGCCCGAAATGTTGCCATCACGAAACGGCTAAAAGCGGCCAAATCAAGGGCTGTTGGCCGACTCATGCGACTCACTTTGCGCGACAAAGACTACATCCGCTCAGGACGCGTCGCCACCACGTTTTTGAATGAAGGATTTATGGTCGGGGCGGAGAGATTCGAACTCCCGACCCTCTGTTCCCAAAACAGATGCGCTACCAGGCTGCGCTACGCCCCGGACCATGCGCGCTGATAGGACGTTCCAGCGGTTGGGACAAGTCAAAAATTACGGAATTGGGCAGGGATCGGCCGCATTTTTTCCAAAGCTGGGATGTTGCAACGTATCGCCGACTTTGATCCCTAAGCGCGCGCTGAGCCCGCCGTTGATTTCCAACACATGCGAAACGTTGTCGCCACCGGGTATTGGCGTTTCATCAAGCGGGATCGCATTTTCATGCAGGGTGATGATTTTTCCGGTTTCATCTGCAAATAGGATGTCCAATGGGATCAGCGTGTTGCGCATCCAGAAGGACGCGCGTTGCGGCTGTTCATAGACGAATAGCATGCCTTGAAGGGTCGGCATATGTTCGACGAACATCAGCCCCTGCCCCCGTTCTGCGGCGTCATCTGCCACATCAACGGTGAACCGGGCCTGACCAAAATCACCGCGGACGGTGGTTACGTCCTCTGCGCAGGTCGCCCAACTGGCCGTCATTGATGCAAAGTAAACAATGCATGCCGTACGGATCATTTCGTGGCAGTTTCCCAAGCTGAAATTTCGACAGCCATAAGGCCGCGTTCGCCTTCCATCCAGCGCAGGCCGACGGCTTCACCAGTTGCGAGATCTGCAAGGCCGGAGCGGCGCAGGACCTCAACATGCAAAAAGACATCGCGGCTATCGCCAAACGCATTGGCAAAGCCAAAGCCCTTTGCTTTGTCGAACCATTTTACCCGCGCGGGGTGCAGTTCCATTTCGGCGATTTCTTCGGCGGAGACATGTTCCATATCCCCCAAGACCGGTGTTCCATCATCGTCTGGCGGGACAATGGCTAAGATTTCGATGGCTTGCAGTCCGCGGTCCGTGCTTTGGACATCGACTGTGACACCGGATCCATCGGCAATGGAGCCTTGCCCAAAGTTACGCAAAACATTTGCGTGCAATAAGATGTCAGGTCCGCCGTCGTCAGAGACCACGAATCCGAATCCCTTTGCGGGGTCGAACCATTTAATGAGCCCTTTTTGGCGTGTTACTTGTTCAGTGTTCATAGCTGTTTCCGGGTCGTCGTGTGTGTGTGTAGTCGGAAGTGTGTGTGTGGCGTTACTGCGCGCAATTGTTAACTTGAGGTAACGTTAACGCGATAAATATCTTTCCACCACACCATTTAGGGAGAAAGTCTGCGAATTTTCCAAGGTGAGGCAAAGGAATCTCTTGTCCAGCGGAAGCGATCATGAAGTCTGGCGTCACCATCAGCCCAAAATTCCATCTCTAGCGGTTTGATCCTGAAGCCGCCCCAGAATGGCGGGCGTTCAGGATTCTCCCCCTTTTGGTGGGTTAACTTTTCAACCTTGGCCATTAGTTCATCACGTGACGCCAAAGGCTGTGATTGCGCTGAGGCCCAAGCGCCTAAACGGCTTTGGAGTGATCTTGACTGGTAATAGGCGTCTGCGATTGGGCCATCTTCACGTTCAACCTTTCCGCGAACCCGCACTTGGCGTCGGAGCGATTTCCAGTGCAAGACAAACGCCGCTGAGCCTGCGGAATCCAGCTCTTGGGCTTTGGTGCTTTCATAGTTTGTGTAAAAGACGAAGGCGTCCGCTTCGATGTCTTTGAGCAACACAATGCGCACATTCGGCATCCCGGACGCATCCACGGTTGCCAATGCGATGGCGTTTGGATCGTTCACTTCGCCGCGTTCGGCCTCTTCAAGCCAGTTGCGAGTGAGCGCGAAAGGGTCGTCCCCTGCAAAAAGTCCTGATCTGTCGGTCACGTTGTCCACCGCTTACGTTAATTGATCGCCCACTATTATTAACCAAACTTGTATACAAGTCAGGTGCGCAATTACCCGACGTCTTGATGGTCAGGATTGATTGCCCTAAACGGATTAGACAGCGGCGAACCGGGGCAAGGGAATAGAACAATGACATCACAACTGATGGCGGGTCAAAGAGGCCTAATCATGGGTTTGGCCAACGACAAATCAATCGCTTGGGGCATCGCGAAAGCCTGCGCCGATGCGGGGGCTGAATTGGCGTTTTCTTATCAAGGTGAGGCGCTAAAAAAGCGGGTTGGCCCGCTGGCCGCTGAGGTTGGGTCTGATATTGTTCTGCCCTGTGACGTGGGTGATGAAGCGTCGATTGATGCATTGTTTGCGGCGCTGGCGGAACGCTGGGGCAAGCTTGATTTTATCGTTCATGCCATTGGGTTTTCGGACAAAAATGAATTGCGAGGTCGCTACGTTGACACCAGTCGCGACAATTTTTTGATGTCGATGGATATTTCTGTTTATTCGTTCACAGCCGTTGTGAAGCGCGCGGAAAAGATGATGACGGAAGGCGGGTCGTGTTTGACGCTGACCTATTATGGCGCCGAGAAAGTTATGCCCCATTATAATGTGATGGGCGTTGCGAAAGCGGCGCTTGAAGCCTCTGTTCGGTATCTGGCCGAGGACCTGGGCAAGGACAACATTCGCGTCAATGCGATCTCTGCGGGAACGATCAAGACATTGGCCGCCTCTGGAATCGGGGATTTCCGCCTAATCATGAAGTGGAATGAGTATAACAGCCCACTGCGCCGCACTGTCACGCAGGAAGAGGTCGGAAAGTCAGCGCTGTATCTGTTGTCTGATTTGGGCAGCGCTGTAACTGGCGAAGTGTTGCATGTGGATGCGGGATATCATGTCGTAGGCATGAAGGCCGTCGACGCGCCCGATATTACAAAGGAATAGCGTGATGACTGACCGCCTGCCCCACGAAAAAGGATTTCACATTGCGTGGGATCAAATTCACCGTGATAGCCGGGCGTTGGCTTGGCGACTCGAT
This sequence comes from uncultured Paracoccaceae bacterium, assembly GCA_937922155.1. GTDB lineage: Bacteria > Pseudomonadota > Alphaproteobacteria > Rhodobacterales > Rhodobacteraceae > Cognatiyoonia. The sequence goes on from CAKZVL010000077.1 coordinate 6,920, forward strand.
GGCAAAGGACCTGATGATGGCGCGTGGCGGGCTGTCGTTGCGATCACGCGCGGTGGCATGGCCCCGGCGATGATTGTTGCGCGAGAGTTGGATATTCGCACGGTCGATACGATTTCGGTGGTGTCATATCATTCTGGCGGCGGGAAGGCCGATCAGCGGCGCGAAGCGGAAGTTCTGAAATCCCCTGATGCAGAAATGATGGGCGATGGCACCGGCATTCTGGTGGTCGATGATTTGGTCGATAGCGGGAAAACGCTGGAACTGGTGCGCAAGCACTACCCTAAGGCGCATTTTGCAACCGTTTATGCGAAGCCCGAGGGTGAGCCGCAGGTCGATACGTTTATCACCGGCGTTAGCCAAGATACGTGGATCTTTTTCCCGTGGGATATGGCGTTGCAATATGTCGAGCCTTACCGCGGTAAGGATTGAGGGTAAGGAACGGTGCATAAGGTGCTGATTTAGATAAGGTTTGACAACATGCTTTTGACCCGAACCGGTAATACCTTTCCGCCCCCTGTGATGGAAGCGCGGCGCTGGTTGGAGAATGTCAAACATCCGGCGGACCGCCCACTGTTGAATGTAAGCCAAGCCGCACCCGTTGATCCGCCACCGCAACCAATGCTTGAGGCGATATCCGGGATCGTTTTGAACGACGCTGAGGCGCATCTATATGGGCCGGTTCTGGGCCTGCCTGATTTGCGCGAAGCGGTCGCGGCGGACTGGTCCAAGGCTTATGGTGGCGCGGTTGGGGCCGCTCAGGTTGCAATCACGTCGGGATGCAATCAGGCCTTTGCCGCCGCGATTGCGACCCTGTGTAGTGAGGGGGATAATGTTATCCTGCCAACGCCGTATTATTTCAACCACGCGATGTGGCTGGATATGTCGGGCGTCGAAACGGTGCCCCTGCCCGCTGGGCCCGGTCTGATCCCCGATGCGCAGGATGCGGCCAAACTGATCAATGATCGCACCCGGGCGATTGCGATTGTCAGCCCCAACAACCCCGGTGGCGTGGAATATCCGGCAGAAACGCTGAGCGCGTTTCGCGATTTGGCCCGCGCGCGGGGCATTGCGTTGATCGTTGATGAAACCTACCGAGATTTTGACAGCCGCAGTGGTGCGCCTCATGATCTATTTGTTGATCCGGATTGGGACGATACGCTGATCCAGCTTTATAGCTTTTCAAAAGCGTATCGCCTGACGGGGCATCGCGTTGGGGCGATTGTGGCCAGTGAGGCGCGGTTGGCTGAGGTTGAAAAGTTCCTCGACACGGTGGCGATTTGTCCAAACCAAATCGGCCAACGCGCCGCCCTTTGGGGGATGCGCAACCTTGGCGATTGGCTGGCGGGCGAACGGCTGGAAATTTTGGATCGTCGCGCGGCGATTGGGGATCATTTCGGGCAGATGGACAGTGCGGGTTGGCAGCTTTTGGGATGTGGGGCCTATTTTGCCTATGCACGGCATCCGTTTGACGTCTCGTCCGCTGACCTTGCACCGCAGCTTGTGCGGGATGCGTCCGTCTTGATGTTGCCGGGAACCATGTTCCGCCCCAGCGCTGATTTGCGCGGCGGGCAAGAGTTTCGCATCGCGTTCGCCAATATTGATCGCAGCGGTATAGCAGAATTGTTCAAGCGATTGGCCCGTTTCACGCCCTGAGCCTTGCGCGTCTGCCCTGCACCTCATATTGAGGCACGACAGGCTAAACCCGGCACGAAAGGCGCGAAACACATGGCACAAAAAAAGGGCAAACGCTACGGAGTTTGGATCATTGTTGGTCTACTGTTTGTCGGGCTTTTGGGTTTTGGCACAGGCAACCTTGGCGGCAATATCACGACCATTGGCAGTGTCGGCGACAAGGAATTGCGCATTTCGGATTACCAGCGATTTTTGAACGCGCAGGTGCGCAGTTTTGAAGGGCAGACTGGGAACCGCATTTCTATTGTTGAGGCGCAGCAGCTTGGCCTGACGCAGATCGCGCAAAGCCAGTTGATTGCGGAACGTGCCATCGACAACGAGGTGAGCAATATCGGCCTGTCCATAGGGGACGCGCTGGTGCGCGAGGAAGTATTGCGGGTTCCGGGGTTTCGCGGGATTTCGGGTGATTTTGATCGCGAGGTTTACCGATCAGCCCTGCGCCAGAACGGTTTGACGGAAGCGGAATTTGAGACCAGCATCCGCGAAGAACTGTCGCGCACGTTACTGCAAGGGGCGGTTGCGGGTGGATTGCCTGCCGCGGATATCTATGCCGACACATTGGCGGAATTCATTGGCGCACAGCGTGATTTTGTGTGGGCGGAAATCACCGATGCAGACATTGAGGGCGATTTGCCCGAACCGCGCGCGGCAGAGCTTGCGGCGTTTTATGATGCCAACCCAGATCTGTTCACGGCCCCCGAAACACGCGATATTACATATGCGTGGTTGGTGCCTGACATGATCCAAGATCAGTTGACAATCGACGAAACCGCATTGCGTGCCACCTATGAGGAGCGGATTGCCGAATTTGTGACGCCTGAGCGCCGCTTGGTTGAGCGGTTGGCGTTCTTGGATGACGACGCGGCGAGCGCGGGCCTTGCCCGCATTGAAGCGGGTGAAATTGATTTTGACGGGCTTGTCGTAGAACGCGGTCTTGACCTTGCTGATATTGATCTTGGGGATGTCTCACAGTCGGACCTTGGCGCGGCGGCTGAGGGTGTGTTCGCGGCTGAAGTGGGTGGCGTGGTTGGGCCGCTGCCGTCTGATGTTGGGCCGGCGCTGTTTCGCATGAACGCGGTGCTGGCCGCGCAAGAAGTTACGTTTGAAGAGGCCGCGCCGGACCTGCGCGAAGAACTGGCCGCCGCCCGCGCGCGCCGTGTGATTGATGACAGTTCTGAGCAGATCAATGACCTTTTGGCCGGTGGGGCCACGTTGGAAGTTCTGGCGGAACGCACCGACATGCAATTGGGCCAGATTGATTGGAGCGTTGAAAGCGACGAAGATGTCGCCGCCTATGATGTGTTCCGCATTGCGGCGGCCACAGCGCAGGAAGGTGATTTTGCCCAATTGGAACGCCTGCCCGATGGTGGGCTATTGGCGTTGCGCTTGAACGGGATCACACCGCCGACCCTGCGCCCGCAGGCGGATGTGGCAGATGAACTGGTAGAGGCCTATCGTGCCGATGCGCAACGCACGGCCATTTTTGCCCGCGCAAAGGAGATCGCAGCAGAGCTTGCGCCTTTGTCTGATCTTGCCAGTTTTGGCGTGACGGCGACGATTGAAACCGGCCAGACGCGTCAGAGCTTTATCGCGGGTACGCCGCCGGGGTTCATGACCGAAGTCTTTGAAATGGAAATTGGCCAAAATCGTGTGATCGACAACGGCGATACAGCCATTGTTGTGCGCCTTGACGGGATCAGCCCGGCGGATGATAGCGACCCGCAAGTTGCCGCACAGCGTGCGCAGATTGCCGAAAGCGTCACCGCCGGAATTGCCAATGACCTTTACGGGGCCTTTGCGGGCGACGTTCAGCTGCGCACGAATGTGGTGGTTGATCAAAACGCGCTGAACCTCGTGCACAACTCGATCGAGCGGTAGGATGGCGCTGCACCCTGAGTACGCCGATTTTGCCGCCGGGTTTGAGGCTGGGAAAAGTCAGGTTGTTTACACCCGTGTTGCGGCTGATCTGGACACGCCTGTCAGCTTGATGCTGAAGCTTGCAGATGCGGGGCAGAACTCTTTCATGTTGGAAAGTGTGACGGGCGGCGAGGTTCGGGGGCGCTATTCCATCGTGGGGATGAACCCCGATTTGATTTGGGAATGTCGCGGTGAGACCTCGCGCCTGAACCGCGAGGCCCGGTTTGATCCGGCGGCATTTCAGGACTGCGCTGATGATCCGCTGACGGCCTTGCGCGATTTGATCGCCGAAAGCCGGATTGATTTGCCGGTTGATTTACCTGCCGCCTCGGCCGGGCTGTTTGGGTATTTGGGCTATGATATGATCCGTCTGGTGGAGCATCTACCGGATGTGAACCCTGACCCGCTGGGCCTGCCGGATGCGATGATGCTGCGCCCGTCTGTGGTTGCTGTGTTGGACGGGGTGAAAGGCGATGTGATTCTTGTGGCGCCTGCCTGGGCGCAAGAAGGTGTGACGGCGAAAGCCGCCTTTGCCCAAGCTGCCGAACGTGTGATGGATGCGCAGCGCGCGCTGGAACGCGGTGTGCCAAGCACGCGTACCTTGGCGGAGGCCGCACCAATTGCAGCGCCCACGTCAAACTTTTCCCATCAAGCCTATCTTGATGCGGTCAACGCGGCCAAGGAATACATCAAGGCAGGCGATATTTTTCAGGTGGTGCCAAGCCAGCGCTGGACGCAAGAGTTTAAGGAGCCGCCCTTCGCGCTGTATCGGAGTTTGCGGCGCACGAACCCGTCGCCGTTCATGTTCTATTTCAACTTTGGTGGCTTTCAGGTCATCGGCGCGTCACCGGAGATTCTGGTGCGGGTTTTTGGCAAAGAGGTTACGATCCGCCCCATAGCTGGCACCCGCCCACGCGGTGCAACCCCTGCTGAGGATTTGGCGTTGGAAGCGGATTTGCTGGCCGACAAAAAGGAATTGGCCGAACATTTGATGCTGCTGGATTTGGGCCGCAACGATACGGCCAAAGTCACCAAGGTCGGCACGATGCGCCCGACGGAGCAGTTCATTATCGAGCGTTACAGCCACGTGATGCATATCGTGTCCAACGTCGTGGGTGAATTGGCCGATGATCAGGATGCGTTGTCGGCGTTTTTTGCGGGCATGCCTGCGGGCACGGTGTCTGGTGCGCCAAAGGTTCGGGCGATGGAAATCATTGATGAGCTGGAGCCGGAAAAGCGCGGCGTTTATGGCGGCGGTTGCGGGTATTTCAGCGCCAATGGCGATATGGATATGTGTATCGCGCTGCGCACGGCTGTGGTTCAGGATGAAAAGCTATACATCCAAGCCGGTGGCGGCGTTGTTTATGACAGCGATCCAGAGGCCGAGTATCAAGAGACGGTTCACAAATCCAACGCCATCCGCAAAGCCGCCGCAGATGCTGCGATGTTTGATGATGGCAAGAACCGCTAGGCCCTATTTCAGCGCGGCGGAGACTGGGGCCAAGGCTACCTGACGCCCGCGCTGCGAGTCTTTAAACGCGACAATGGCGTCTATCGTTTCTGCGTTGAGCTGTCCGGTCAGGACCACGGCCCCTTGCTGGCGTGCTTCGAACGCGGCTTGATCAAGAAAGCGTCCCAAGGTGCGCGCGTTTTGTTGCGCGCTGTTCAGGTCACGATAGATTTCAGCCATCGGCACATCAATCGACCCCGAACGCAGGCCGCCCAAGCCGACAATAGGCACGATCAGGCCGCGGCCATCTTCGTTTGCGGCTTGTCGGATTTGGCCTGCGATGTCGCGATTGGACATCAGCCCGTTTTGCGTCAAATCAACAAGGGCGACAGCCTCCGGCACTTCGAGCAGGCCCGCTTCGAGCACGATGGCGGCGTCGCTTGCGTTTGCGCCAAAGGGCAGCGCGATGGACATCGCCACCTCATACCCCGCAGCGCGGTAGGTTTCTGCACGGTCAGATGCGTCTGGTAATGTCGGGTCGAGGACGATTGTGACCGGCGCTTGGAGGATGGAAAGCGCGTCGGTCGCATTCTCTAACGCGCCATCATCCTTAAGCAGCAAGGTGATAAGCGGAAGGTCGGCCGCGTTCGTAAATGGCGCGGCAAAGCGTGCGAGGGCTGGCCCGTCGGTTGGTGTTTGGGGTGCTGTGGGGGTCGCGTCTGTCGTTTCCGCCTCAGGTGCATCGCGGGTGATGGATCGGTTGATCCGCACGCCACTGGTGCTGGTGGGCAGCGCTGTGGCCAAGCTGTCGCGACCGAGGATGCGCACGGTTGGCGCGGCTTCGGGTTCTGCCGGAACCACGGCTTGTGCCACGTCAACCTCTGCAGGTTCAGCGGGGTTCGTCACATCGTCAACGCTGTCCTCTGGCAAGGCGGCTGCAACCGTTGGGTCTGGGGTATCGGTGTTTGTGCGCGGCGTGAGCACGCGCAACACGGGTTCGGTGGTGTCGGCAAGATCGCCAAGATCCGGTGCGTCGCTTGTCCCGGCTGGTGCGGCGGTTGCGAGGTCAACCGCGTCTTCGTTCACGCTGGCGCGCGGTTGCGCGGGTCGGGTAGCGGTTTCATCTGCGATGGCCAATTCAACGGCTTCGTCAGGTGTCGCCAGCGGGTCGGTGGCGGGCGGCGGTGCGGTGTCTGACTGTGTCGCGCTCAGGTCGTCGAGTGCGGCCAAATCTTGCGGCGTTGCGGCCTCTGCCAATGTGTCGGGCGTGTTGATGGTGTTGGTCGCCTGCGGGCTGACCTCGCCTGCGTTTTGCGCGGTTAGGGTCGGGATCGTGGCGGCAGGTGCCTCTGCCAGTTCAACGTTTAGCGTTGGCGCGAATTCTTCGACGGCTGTTGCTGTTTCGGCGTCAACCAAGCTTTGCGGCGCGTCGATGCTATTGGCTGCTTGCGGGCTGACCTCCCCTGCGGTTTGCGCATCTAAGGTCGGGATCGTGGTGGCGGGTGGTTCTGCCACGGCGACGTCAAGGTTTGGCGCAGTTCCTTCCACGACGGGGGCTGTGCCGGGGTCGGCTATTTCTGCGGGTGCAATTAGGCTGTTGGTGGCCTGAGGGCTAAGCAATTCTTGTTCTTGAGTGTCGAGCGTTGGGGTGGCGGCAACAGGTGCCTCTGCCAGTTCGACCTCAAGCGTTGGGGTTGCATCCTCAGAAATGGGGGCGGCATCTGGGGTTGCCGGAGCTGAGGCTACATCTGCGGCGACGGGGGCCGGATCAGTGGTTTCTTCGGTTCCGGTTCCGGGCACATCCGTGACGATGACGACTTCTTGCACGGGCTCTGCGTCGGATTCACCGTTTGATGTGTCATCTTCGACGACGACGACAGGAGGCTGTGGTGTGGCGGGCGTCGTCGCGATGATGATGTCTTGTTCTGATTGCGGGACCTCTGGCGCCACTGACAGGGGGTTTGGCAGAACTGGCGTAAAGGTTTCGGCTTCTGGCAAAGCCAAATTCGCGTCATTTGGTGTTGTGGGCGCGGGCAATGTCAGGCCAACGCGCGGCACGGGGGCGGATTCTGTGCCGGTAATCACAGCGTTGCCAAGATCGGCGGCATCCGCCGGGACCGAAGGGTCGCCAAATTCGATTGTGTTTTCTTGGACAGCGCCGACGTTGAGTTCTGCCAGATCATCATCTGGCGCGGCCTCGTCCATTTGGGCTTCTTCATCTTGCAAGGCGACTTGGGCCGGTTCCCGATCTGGCCTGTCCCAGAGGCGGCTGCCATCAGGTTGTGGCCCCAACAAAGCCAATATCGTCAGCAGGAAACCGCCAAGCGCTGCGCCGTAAACGCTTCCCCTAAAAATCGACAAAATCGTTGTCATATCGCCATATCCATTAGACTGGCCTTGACGCCCGAACCCGGGCAAGGCCATGTATCAGGGCCTATATACCTCTACCTGAGTGGGGAAAGGTAGCCCAAACTCTACGTTAGCCGGATTTGATCATGCTTTTGCTTATCGATAACTACGACAGCTTTACCTACAACCTGGTTCACTACCTTGGGGAGCTGGGTGCAGATGTTAAAGTGCACAGAAATGACGCCCTAAACGTGCAAGAGGCGATGGCGCTGCGCCCTGAGGCGATTCTGTTGTCGCCGGGGCCGTGCGACCCGGCACAGGCGGGGATTTGTTTGGCACTGACGGCGGCGGCGGCAGAGGCGAAAATTCCGCTGATGGGTGTGTGCCTTGGGCATCAAACGATTGGTGAAGCCTTTGGCGGTAAGGTCGTGCGTTGTCATGAGATTGTGCATGGCAAAATGGGTAGTATGCAGCACACAGGCAAGGGCCTGTTCAAAGACCTGCCTACGCCGTTTGAGGCCACGCGGTATCATTCGTTGACGGTTGATCGCGACAGCCTGCCTGACAGCCTAGAGATCACAGCAGAGCTAGAGGATGGCACGATCATGGGCCTGCAGCACAAGACCTTGCCGATCCATGGCGTGCAGTTTCATCCAGAGTCGATTGCGTCAGAGCATGGTCATAAACTGCTGCAAAACTTTCTTGATCTGACAAAGGTTCCGGCATGAGTGACGCATTAAAACCTCTGATCCACGCCGCCGCAGAAGGGCCACTCACGCGCGCGCAGGCACAAGATGCGTTTGAAATTCTGTTCAACGGCGATGCGACACCATCCCAGATTGGCGGGCTTTTGATGGCGCTGCGCACGCGGGGCGAAACGGTGGATGAATATGCAGCCGCTGCCGCTGTGATGCGATCCAAGTGCAAGGCAGTGAGAGCGCCAAGTGGGGCGATGGATATTGTTGGTACGGGGGGCGATGGCAAGCATACGCTCAACATATCAACCGCGACCGCCTTTGTTGTGGCTGGTGCAGGTGTTCCGGTGGCCAAACATGGCAATCGGAACCTGTCGTCCAAATCCGGCGCGTCTGATGTGCAGTCACAGATGGGCATCAACGTCATGGTCGGCCCAAAGGTGGTTGAGCAGGCACTGGATGAGGTGGGCATTGGTTTCATGATGGCGCCGATGCACCATCCCGCAATTGCCCATGTGATGCCGACACGTGCGGAACTTGGCACAAGAACGATCTTTAACATCTTGGGACCATTGACCAACCCTGCTGGTGTGACGCGCCAACTGACGGGGGCGTTTAATCGTGATCTGATCCGCCCGATGGCGGAAACGCTGCTGTCACTGGGGTCAGAGGCGGCTTGGCTCGTGCACGGATCGGACGGCACGGATGAGTTGACGATCACCGGTGTATCCTGGGTGTCGGCCATCGAAGACGGCACCGTGCGCGATTTTGAGATTACGCCAGAGGATGCGGGTCTACCTGAGCACCCGTTTGAGGCAATTGTGGGCGGGACGCCTGAGGACAATGCAAACGCGTTTCGTGCGTTGCTGGATGGAGAGGCGAGCGCATACCGCGACGCCGTGCTTTTGAACGCGGCGGCGGCGTTGAAGGTTGCGGGTAAGGTGAGTGATTTGCGCGATGGTGTCGACCAAGCCCGCGAAAGCATTGGTAGCGGTGCCGCAAAGGCCAAGGTCGAAGGACTGGCGCGGATCACATCGGCGGCGTGATGTTTGATCTGTCACGATTGGGCGGTTGGGCAGACTTGCCATTCTTTGCGCAAGACTTGCCCCAAATCGAGGCGGCGCTAGAAGGGCAAGATATCCTGCCCCCGCCCGAGCGGACGTTCGCCGCGCTTGAGCGGTGTCAGCCGGATCAGACCAAGGTAATCATCATCGGGCAAGACCCCTATCATACGCCGGGCAAGGCGGATGGGCTGGCGTTTTCCATTCCGCAGGGATTAGGCGGGCGCTTGGATAGTTTAGGAAATATTTTCAAAGAGTTGGAAAGCGATTTGAATGTGACGCGCACGCGCAGCGATCTGTCTGATTGGGCGGATCAAGGGGTGCTGTTGATTAACACCGCACTGACCGTGCCACCGGGCAAGCCCAAGGCCCATGCGAAACTGGGGTGGTCCAAACTGATCCCGCAGATATTTGAAAAACTGGCGGATCGGCCCCGTGTGGGCATGTTTTGGGGCGGTCCAGCGCAGAAATTTGCGCCGCTATTGGGGGAGCGTGATCTGATTTTAACCTCTGCGCACCCCTCGCCCTTGTCGGTTTATCGTGGGTTTTTCGGCTCTCGCCCCTTTTCGCGCACGAACCAGTGGCTTAGAGATCAAGGTCAAACGCCAATCAACTGGGCAGACCCATGACCGATACCATTCTGGACAAGATCAAAGCCTATAAGCTGGAAGAGGTCGCAGCGCGCAAAGCTGCGCGGCCTTTGGGCGACGTTGAAGCCGCCGCGAAAGATGCTGCGCCCACACGCGGGTTTGCAGATTCCTTGGTGCGCGCCAGCAAGACCGGGTATGCGCTGATTGCGGAAGTGAAGAAGGCGAGCCCGTCTAAAGGATTGATCCGCGCGGATTTTGACCCGCCCGTGTTGGCGAAAGCCTATGAAGACGGCGGTGCGGCGTGTTTGTCTGTGCTGACCGATGGGCCGAGTTTTCAGGGTGATGACAGCTATTTGGTTGCTGCACGCGCCGCGACGTCCCTGCCCGCCCTGCGCAAGGATTTTATGTATGACACCTATCAAGTGGCAGAGGCGCGTGCGTTGGGCGCGGATTGTATCTTGATCATCCTCGCCTCTGTCAGCGACGGGCAGGCCGCAGAGCTTGAGGCGGCTGCATTTGAATGGGGCATGGATGTTCTGCTGGAAGTACATGACGCACAAGAGTTGGAGCGCGCTTGTGAATTGAAATCACCGCTGATGGGGATCAACAACCGCAATTTGAAGACGTTTGAAACCACGCTCGACACCACGCGCGTCTTGTCGCGGGACGTGCCGGATGATCGGATGATTGTGTGCGAAAGCGGGCTGTTCACGCCCGGCGACCTTGCCGACATGGCCGGGTATGGGGCGCGCACGTTTTTGATCGGCGAAAGCCTAATGCGCCAAGACGATGTGGCAGAGGCCACGCGCACTTTGCTCGCCAACCCTGTTGCGGGATCTGTCTGATGCCGCTGAGCCATTTTGATGATCAAGGCCATGCGCATATGGTGGATGTGTCGGATAAAGACATCACCGACCGGATCGCGACGGCGCAAGGTCACATCACAATGGCGGCGGAAACGTTGGCGTTGATCAAGGATGGCACAGCCAAAAAGGGCGATGTTCTTGGCACGGCCCGACTGGCCGGGATTATGGCGGCGAAGAAATGTTCGGACCTTATCCCGTTGTGTCATCCGTTACCAATCAGCAAGGTCAGTGTGGATCTTATCCCTGATGATGCCCTGCCCGGTGTAAAGGTAACAGCAACGGTCAAGACCACGGGTCAAACCGGGGTGGAGATGGAGGCATTGACGGCCACCTCCGTTGCCTTGCTGACCGTTTATGACATGGTCAAAGCGGTGCAAAAGGACATGGTGATCAGCGGTGTGCGTGTGACGTTGAAAGACGGCGGGAAATCTGGCCGGTTTGAAGCATGATCAGCGTCGCACAGGCGCTGGATCAGCTGTTTTCCCTTGCGGAACCTTTGCCGGTTGAAACCGTGCCGCTGCGTGCGGCGGCGGGTCGTGTTTTGGCGCGCGATGTTAAGGCGGCGCGGACCCAACCACCCTTTGATGCCAGTGCGATGGATGGCTATGCGGTTCGCGACGCTGATATCACACCGGGCGCGACGTTGCGGGTGATCGGTGAATCTGCGGCAGGTCACCGGTTTGAGGGGGTTGTTCCGCAGGGCGACGCGGTGCGTATTTTCACAGGCGCGCCCCTGCCCCAAGGCGCGGATCGCGTTGTGATCCAGGAAGATGTGGTGCGCGACGGGAACACGATCACCCTAAAGGATGGGTTGGACACGGGGTTTCACATCCGTCCTGCGGGGCAAGATTTTATGGCAGGCGACGCCTTGAGCGCGCCGCGGGTTTTGAGCGCTTCTGACATCGCGCTTTTGGCGGCGATGAACGTCGCACAGGTTCCGGTGACGCGAAAACCCGTGGTTGCGATTTTGCCAACGGGCGATGAACTGGTGCAACCGGGCGAAGAACCGGGGCCGGATCAGATCATCGCGTCAAATTCCTATGGTTTGGCAGCGTTGATCGAAGCCCACGGGGCAACGGCGCGTCTGTTGCCGATTGCCAAGGATCAGATTGAGAGCCTGACGCTGTGCCTTGGGCTGGCTGAGGACGCTGATTTGATCATCACTATTGGTGGTGCCTCTGTCGGGGATCATGACCTTGTGGCTGAGGCCGCGAGCGGGATGGGGCTAGAGCAACAGTTTTATAAGGTTGCGATGCGCCCCGGAAAGCCGCTGATGGCGGGTCGTTTAGGCCGCGCGACAATGATCGGGCTGCCGGGCAATCCGGTGTCTGCGATGGTCTGTGGTCACGTTTTTGTTCTGCCCGTTTTGCGCAAAATGTTGGGGCTGGCGGCTGAGGCGGCGCCGCGAGATATTGCAAAGCTCAACCATGACATCCCGGCCAATGGTCCGCGCGAACATTATATGCGCGCAAGGCTTGGCCCGGATGGTTTGCAGGTTTTTGAACGGCAAGATAGCGCACTGTTGCGGGTTTTGGCCGATGCCAATTGCCTTGCCGTGCGTCAGCCCAATGATCCCGCGCGATCACAGGGTGAAAATTTAGAAATCATTAAGCTCTTTACCATAATTTCCTCGTAACGGTCCTTAACAAAAATCTGTTCCATCGCACCCAAACGGTCCGAAAACCGTCAGATACTTGACACAAAACAAGAACATGTTAAGAACAATTAACAAACATAGGTCAAATGACCAATCTGACGAGGTGCAGCATGCTAACCAAGAAACAACTCGACCTGCTTGAATTCATTCATAAACGGGTGCAGCGCGACGGTGTTCCGCCATCCTTTGATGAGATGAAAGAAGCGCTGGACCTGCGGTCAAAATCTGGGATTCACCGATTGATTACAGCCCTTGAGGAGCGTGGATTTATTCGACGTCTTGCCCATCGTGCCCGCGCGCTTGAGATCGTGAAACTGCCCGATAGTATGAAAAGTGCAGGGTTTAGCCCGATTGTGATTGATGGTGATAAGCCGGATAGAAAGCCTGCGGCATCTAAGGTTGTGGAAGTGTCGGCGACTGAAATTCCCGTTATGGGACGCATCGCCGCTGGTTCCCCCATCGCCGCCATTTCTGAGGTGTCTCACAACGTCGCAGTGCCGCACAGTATGTTGGGACAAGGTGAGCATTACGCGCTGGAGGTGAAGGGCGATTCCATGATCGACCTTGGTATCAACGAAGGCGACATCGTGGTGATTAAGGAAACCCAGACAGCAGACGATGGTGATATCGTTGTGGCCTTGGTCGAGGATCAAGAGGCCACGCTCAAGACGTTGCGCCGCAATGGGCGTTCGATCATTCTGGAGGCTGCGAACGCCGCCTATGAGCCGCGCATCTTTAACGAAGATCAGGTGAAGGTTCAGGGTATCTTGGTCGGGTTGATCCGCACTTATTGAGTATCTGCCATCACATTTGGCTGCGTGGTTACGCGGCGCGGCCATGTAATGTCTGGGTTCCATCCGACTTGGTTCCACGGGCGCAGCCCTGTGACATCCCGTGCTGTTTTGATCTGCAAGCTGCCGTCTGGCATTGTGTCAAAGGACACAGCGCCGCTGACCCGCAAGACGTTTAGGTCAAAGGTCAGGCACGGGCGCTGGCCTGCGCTGGCTTGATTGCTGATCAAAATGTCCGCGCCGTCACATCCGATCATGTCGGCGAGTGCGGTTTTACCAGACACCTGAACGATGTCCCATCCTTGGAGGGTTGTGTGTTTCACGCGGCCGTTGACGGTGAACCCGTCGCGTGCGGCTGCGATGTCTTGCAAGACAGGCGCGCCGTCGTTTTCAAGCCAGATGCCGGCGACGAAACCGTCGCCTTTGGGTTTGGACAACACCCGCCCTTCGGGGCCAAGCACGCCGACCAATGCGCCGCTATCGGCAATCAAAACGCCCGCGCGATCTGCCCCGGCCCAAAGGACAAAGGCGCTGGCCGCGACAGGCAGTCCGATCCAGCGCAGACGTCCTTTCCATAGCAATATGAACAAAGCCCCGAGTGGCAAGAGGATCAGCGTTTGGGAGTCCGGTGCTGGCACATGGCTGAGGGCGCCGGGTTGTTGCGCGGTTGTATGGGCGACGAACATGATCCAACGCATGCCAAGGTCCATAACCCAAAGTCCGACGTCCCAAAGCCCTAAGGGGGCCAAGCAAATGGCAAGGACAGCCGCAGGCATGACCAAAAGCCCCATCACAGGCACGCTGATCACATTGGCGATCAGGCCATAGTGGGCGATTTGATTAAAGTGGGCGGCGGCGATGGGTGCGGTGGCAAGGCCCGCAACGGCAGAGGCGATGACGGTATTGGCCACCACCTGCACCCAACGCGGCCAGCGATACATCTGCACCCGGCGCAGCGTGCCAAAGCTAGCGACCAAGGCCGTTGTCGCGGCAAATGACATCTGAAAACCGGGGCCGACCAGCGCCTCTGGCATCGTGACCAGAACGATGGTGGCTGCAATCGCGACGGATCGCAGCGTCAGCGCCCGCCGATCCAAGAGGACCGCGCCGAACATCACGGCCACCATGATATAGGCCCGCACGGTTGCGACGTTCCCGCCCGATAGCGCGAGGTAGAATGCCCCCACCAGAAGCGCGACGCAGGCCGCCATTTTCTTCACCGGGTAGCGCAGCGCGAGCGGGGGGATCAACGCCATGCAATAGCGCAGCGTGACGAAAACAAATCCCGTGACCAGCCCCATATGCAGCCCCGACAGAGCCAGCAGATGCGCAAGGTTAGAGGCGCGCAAATCTTCTAACGTTTGTTTGGTCATGCCGGATCTATCCCCCGTCATGATGGCCGCGGCAAAGGCCCCAGTTTCCCCCGGCAGGCTGTTTTGGACCGCTGCAGACAGCTGGCTGCGCATGCGTTGGATCATCAATCCCTCTTGCGCGCTTTCGATCCGCAGCACGGGCGTGCGGGTATACCCAACCGCGCCGAGGCGGGCGAACCATGCGTGGCGTTGGAAATCAAAGCCTGTCGGTTCTGCCGGTCCCGAAGGTGGGGAGAGATGACCAGTTAGGATCAAAACTTCGCCGGGCAAAAACGTCGAGATCGGTTGTTCGCCATGCAAGGAGACGCGCACCCGCAATGGCGTTGCGCGCAGGTTTTTGAGCACCACACGATCCAACGTGAGCCGCACAGCGTCAGAGGCGGAACGATCAATCTTGACCACCCGTCCTTCGATAGGGCCGTAATAGCGAAATTCCAACACGGGGCCTGCGACCCGTTCGACCCGCCATTTCGCAACGCCTGCCCCGCCTATGACAAGGACCAGCGCGAACAAGACCGGGCCGCACCATTCGGGCAACAGGCGACGCAGGCCCATAAGGGACAGTGCGATGGTACCAGCGATCACCCATTGCCTGCCATCAGGTTCGAAGCGCAACGAGAAATAGAGGCCGATTCCAATGGCCAGGCAGATCGGCACCCACAGAAACAAGGACCCGCGCTGCGCGTTCAGCGCGGTTTCACACCATGCGATGGGTCGGACTTGTGTCATGGTCATGTTTTGCCTATTCCCGTCGAAACTCTGGCTCCGTCCGGAACTTTGGCCTTATTCAGGCCTTCCCTCCTGACAGTGATCCAACATGGTAAAGCAAAGGTTAAACGCTATGAGCACCGCCCCCGTTGTCACTCGATTTGCCCCCTCGCCGACCGGGGCCCTGCACATCGGATCGGCCAGAACCGCGCTGTTTAACTGGCTTTATGCGCGCGGGCGCGGTGGCAAATTCTTGTTGCGGATCGAAGATACAGACAAGGACCGTTCCACGGATGAAAATACGCAGATCATCTTGGATGGGATGAATTGGCTGGGTCTGGACTGGGATGGCGATCCGTTTCATCAATCGGCGAATGCCGCGCGCCACGTTGCGGTTGCGCATGAGCTGTTGGCCAAAGGCGCAGCCTATAAGTGTTTTGCCACGCAGGATGAAATCGAGGCCTTTCGCGAGAAAGCGCGGTCTGAAAAAGCATCAACACTGTTCCGATCGCCCTGGCGCGATGTGGCTGAGGCGGAATACCCAGATGCGCCCTATGTTGTGCGGATAAAGGCGCCGCGCGACGGACAAACGACCCTGCATGATGAGGTGCAAGGCGATGTCACATGGTCCAATGATCAGTTGGATGACATGATCCTGCTGCGATCAGACGGCACGCCGGTTTATATGCTGGCAGTTGTAGTCGATGATCACGATATGGGTGTGACGCACGTCATTCGCGGCGATGATCACCTTGCCAATGCGTTTCGCCAGAACCTCGTCTATGAGGCGATGGGCTGGGACAAACCGGTGTTGGCGCATATTCCGCTGATTTTTGGCCCGGATGGTAAGAAACTGTCCAAACGGCATGGGGCCACGGGCGCGTCTGAGTATCAGCGGCTTGGCTATCCGGCGGCGGGGATGCGCAATTATCTGACCCGTTTGGGGTGGAGCCATGGGGACGATGAATTTTTTACCGATGCGCAGGCAAAGGGGTGGTTCGATCTGCCGGGAATCGGAAAAAGCCCGGCGCGATTTGATTTTAAAAAGCTGGAAAACATTTGTGGCCAACAGATTGCCGTTGCTGATGATGCTGCGCTGCTGCACGAATTAAAGGCGTTTCTGGCCGCAACAAATGCCCCTGAATTAACCGCGGCACAGGCTGCGGGACTATTGGCGGCGATGCCGTCACTGAAAGAACGCGCGAAGTCTTTCCCGGAACTCATTGATAAGGCACATTTTGTTTTGATCAGCCGCCCGATCACGCCAGATGAAAAATCTGCAAAATCGCTTGATGATGTACACAAAGGTATACTGGCCGAATTGACGCCGCAGTTGCAAAATGCTAGCTGGGATCGCAATACACTGGAGACTCTCGTCACTTCCCTTGCAGAGGCGCACGAAACGAAACTCGGCAAGCTTGCAGGTCCGCTTCGCGCGGCGCTTGCGGGGCGCACGGTCTCTCCTTCGGTGTTTGATATGATGCTAGTCTTGGGCCGTGATGAAACCATCGCACGTCTGGGCGACGCGACACGCTGACACCATTTCGTAACACATACTGGTTACGGGCACACAATGACGAAACTGCTGAAGGCGTCAGGCTTTCGGCTGACATGGGGAATGACATGGCTGATACAAAAACCGCGACGCTGACGATAGACGGCAAGACTTATGAGCTTCCTATCCATTCCCCCACTGCTGGCCCTGATGTTTTGGACATTCGCAAGCTTTATGGTCAGGCAGGTGTGTTCACGTATGATCCCGGTTTTACGTCAACGGCGTCAACTGACAGCACAATCACCTTTATCGATGGGGCCAAAGGCGAATTGTTGCACCGCGGGTACCCGATTGATCAGCTGGCGGCAAAATCCCACTATCTGGAGGTGTGTTACGCCCTTCTTTATGGAGAGCTGCCAACCGCCGCTGAACTTGAGGATTTTGAGAACCGCATCACCCATCACACGATGCTGCACGAGCAGATGATGAATTTCTTCCGTGGGTTCCGCCGCGATGCGCACCCAATGGCGATTATGGTGGGTGTCGTTGGGGCGATGTCCGCGTTTTATCACGATTCAACAGACATCAACGACCCGTGGCAGCGCGAGGTCGCCTCGATCCGCCTGATTGCCAAGATGCCGACGATTGCTGCGATGGCCTATAAATATCACATCGGTCAGCCTTTTGTTTATCCGCGCAATGATTTGGATTATGCGTCGAACTTTTTGAACATGTGCTTCAGCGTGCCTGCGGAAAATTATCAGATTGATCCGATCCTTGCCCGTGCGATGGACCGTATCTTTACCCTGCATGCGGATCACGAACAGAACGCGTCAACCTCGACCGTGCGTTTGGCGTCCTCATCTGGTGCGAACCCGTTTGCCTGTATCGCGGCCGGGATTGCCTGTCTTTGGGGGCCTGCGCATGGTGGTGCGAACCAAGCCTGTCTTGAAATGCTCAAGGAGATTGGCACGGTTGACCGCATTCCTGAATTTATTGCCCGCGCAAAGGACAAAGACGACAATTATCGCCTCATGGGCTTTGGCCACCGAGTTTACAAAAACTTTGATCCCCGTGCCACGGTTATGAAAGAAAGCGCTGATGAGGTGCTGGAGCTGTTGGGCGTTGAAAACAACCCGCTATTGCAGGTCGCGATGGAGCTGGAAAAGCAGGCTTTGGACGATCCGTATTTCGCTGACAAAAAACTGTTCCCCAACGTCGATTTCTATTCCGGTATTATTCTAGAGGCGATGGGTTTCCCCACATCCATGTTCACGCCGATCTTTGCGATGTCGCGCACCGTTGGGTGGATTTCGCAGTGGAAAGAACAGCTGAGCGATCCGAACCTAAAAATTGGGCGTCCTCGTCAGCTTTATATGGGCGAGACAGCACGCGATTATGTCGATATCGAAAAGCGCTAAGAATTGGGGCCACCTTCGGGTGGCCTTTTTCATATGCGGGCTGCAGCGAAGGTCTCACCTCAGAAAGTACTGTCTTGGTTGCAAAATGGCAGTCTGTCGAGGTGCCGTTTTTGTCTGACGCTGCGGTGGTCCTCCCGCGGGTCTAGGGTCAGTTGTATAATGGCTTTGAGGCGGCTAGCGCCATGGCGTTTTTCCTCTTGGCCACTAAACTGCCCACTCACTTTTCTGTTGTAGCTACGTCGTTCGGCAGGCATAGAAGAAATTAAACCAAAACGATATCACGTTATGGCTGTCCCACCCCAGTTTTTTCAAGCCAGGAAAAAAGCATGAAGATCACTATTCCTTTCTTTAGCATAGCCCTTCTTTTATTCCCGCAAGTTGGCTCTGCCGAACAAGACGAATGGGAAGCAGTTACGCAAATCTCGACCCACATTGGGAGGATGACAGCGACCCTTTCAACCGAAGATGATCTACCGAAAGGTGATCTTGGTTTTGAGCCATTTCAACTTGCTGATGATATGTTCAAACGCGATGACGTTGTATTCTTAATGCGCCACGGCCCGACCGATTGGTCCAAGCTCGACATATATGACGTGGCTCCCGATGACTGTGAAAACCAACGCATCATGACGCTCGACGGCCAAGGTCAGATGGCGCGTATGGGCCAAATCCTCGCCAACAACGACATTATCCCAAGCCAAATCGTCGTCAGCGAATGGTGCCGTAACCAGCAAACCCTCGATTCACTCATGCGCGGTTTCTCTGTCGTCGACCCCAAAATCGCCGAGGACATGCCTGTGGAAGTCGACTCGGAAGCGAACCTACTTTTGTCCCTTCAAGGTGCCAGCTCTGTCGAACGTCTTCGCGAGCGCATCTCCGACTGGGACGGGAATGAAAACCGCTCCGGCCCACTTATGATCATTTCCCACTACACCAATATTGAAGAACTTACTCAGTTTCGTGTTTTCGAAGGCGAAGTCCTTGTCATTGACCCAAAACGCGACAACCGCGTCATCGGCTACTTCCGTATGGATTCCGCTGGACCAGATGTGGGGCACTTCGGGGACGCACTGGAATCCCCTCTTCTTGAAGGCAATGAAGCCTTCAACATGATCGAACGCTACTATCAGGCCGTGGGCACACAGGACCTGGAAACGCTTAGGACCTTGCTTACCGACGGTTGGGTAGCGCGTGGAACCTCCGATGGCCAAGAGGAACAAAGCCTCGAGAATTTTCTCGACGATGTGAAAGACGTGACCAGCGGGCTAACAGAGCGTAACTTCACTGTTGAAGACATCTATATCACCGACGACGTGGTGACAGTAATTGGGGAAATCACGGGGCGTCACACCGGTGATATCTATGGCATCTCGGGGACCGGTAACCATGTGTCCTTCGGCGCGATCGCGGTGCACAAACTTGAGGGTGGACGGATCAGCGAAAGCTGGCAAATTTCTGACCGCGTCGGCCTCATTCAACAAATCTCCCAGTAAACATTGACGCGTGATCTGCAGTCACCTTGGCAACGCGGCAGCAATGAAAATACCAACCGGTTGCTTCGCCAATACTTCCCGAAAGGCACCGATATATCAGGCTTCAGCCAAGCCAGGCTCAGCGCTGTCGCTCGCCAGCTTAACGAGCGACCTCGAAAGACCTTGCAATACCAAACCCCAGCTGAGAAATTTGAAGCCTGTGTTGCGGCGATCACTTGAAACCACACCCGCGCAGCAGACATCGAAGCTTGTTCCGCCCGACCTAGCGTCCCTCAAACGCGGGAGGGCGTTTTTCCAAGAACGCCATGACGCCTTCTTTGAAATCACGGGTTTTGCCGCATTTGCCTTGCAAGGTTGCTTCAAGGTCCAATTGATCCTCTAACGTGTTATCGAATGAGGATCGCAGCGCGGTTTTGATGTGGGTATAGGTTTCGGTCGGGCCTGTGGCCAAATGCGCGGCCCGTTTGGCCCAGTGGCTGTTAAACTCTTCCTCTGGCACGGCCTCGTAAATCATGCCCCAGTCCATCGCCTGTTTGGCGCTGATCTTATCCGCAAACAGCGACGCACCCATCGCCCGCTGTAGACCGACCTGACGCGGGAGCGCCCATGTGCCGCCGGCGTCGGGGATCAGACCGATGCGCGCGAAAGCTTGGACGAAATAGGCAGCCTCACTGGCGATGACAACGTCTGCGACCAATGCGAGGTTGGCCCCTGCCCCTGCGGCGGGGCCGTTCACCGCGCTGATGGTCGGGATGCGGCTGCTTACAATCGCTTCCAGCATTGGCACGTATTCGTCACGCAAAGTGCGTTCCAGATCAATGTTTGCGGCATTGCCGCCATCGGACAAATCTTGGCCCGAGCAAAATGCGCGCCCCTCGCCAGTGATGACCAGAACGCGGGCATCCTTTTGGGCCGCTTTGACGCAATGGGTAATCTCTGCCCGCATCTGCGTGTTCAGCGCGTTCATGACGTCTGGTCTGTTGAGTTTCAGCACACCCACGCCGCCACGGTTCACGTATGAGATTGCGTCGTATTTCATGGGCTATTCCTTTGCTGCGGCGTGACGACAACCTAGTGAACTCTTCTCTTTAGAAAAGAGCAACGGGGCGTCACGGGCGCAAAATCTTTTCAAGCTCGGCTTTTTCTGCCTCGCTGAGCGACGTATCAACCTGCGGCCTGCGCCGGATCACGCCCCAGCCGACGCCAAGGGCCGCCAGTAACATCGCCGGCGCGGCCAGCCATAAAATCAGATTGGCGCCTTTGGCATCTGGTTGCAGCAGAATAAATTCACCGAAGCGCGCGACAAGGTAATCTACCGCCTCCTGATCGCTGTCGCCTGCGACAAGGCGTTCGCGCAAAAGCACGCGCAGTTGCGAAGAAATCGGCGCGCTGGATTCATCAATGCTTTCGTTCTGGCAGACCGGGCATCGCAGGCCTTGACTAATCTCGCGGGCGCGTTGTTCAAGCAGCGGATCGTCGAGGATTTCGGAGGGTTCTACCGCCAAGACGGGCGCGGCCAAAAGGGCCAAGATCAACGCCAGCCGCTTCATTCCGCTGGCACCGTGGTTGATTTGACCTTTGGCCTTGATGCCCCCGCCGCGATCCGCATGCGGCGATCAGCCAGCGAAAAGAAGCCGCCAAGTGCCATCAAAATACAGCCGCCCCAGATCCAATTGGCAAAGGGTTTGATGTAAAAGCGCGTCGCGTAGCCGCCGCCGCTTTGCCGATCACCGATCACGACATAGACGTCGCGCAGGATCCCGTTTCTGATCGCGGCCTCTGTCGTGGGCATTTGTGCCACGGGGTAGAACCGCTTTTCCGGGGCTAGGGTAAATGTGCGCCCGCCGCGGGTGATGTCCAAGATCGCCATTGTGGTCACATAGTTCGGGCCACGTTCGTCGCGTACGTCTGTTAGGGTAACCTCGTAGGGGCCGACGCTGTAGCTTTCGCCGATGTCGGCCACGCGGATGTCTTCGACCTCCCAGGCGAGCATTGCAGCGACGCCAAAGACGGTGACACCCATCCCGGCATGGGCCACAGCCTTACCCCAATCCGCACCGGGCAGCCTCATCAAGCGCCCTAAGCGGTGTGAGGTCGTGCCGCGCCCTGTACGCTGCCAGATGTCGAGCGTCGCGCCGCCAACCACCCAAACGCCGAGTGCCACACCCGCAGGGCCAAGCGCGGATTTGCCCGATTGCACCGCAAAGGCAAGCAGCGCCAGCGCAGCGGCCAGCACCGCCCAAAGCGCAAGTGGGCGGCCGACCTTATTCAGCGCGCCGCGCTTCCACGCCAGCATCGAGCCAAGCGGTAAGATGATAGCCAGGCCGACCATGAAGGGTGTGAATGCCGCGTCAAAGAACGGCGGACCAACGGATAGAACACGGCCAAAAAACATCTCTGCAATCAGGGGCCAGATGGTGCCGATAAAGACGACAAAGGAGCTGACCGCCAAAAGGATGTTGTTGAGCACCAGCGCGCTTTCCCGGCTGACGGTGCCGAACACGCCCGTTGATTGCATCGCCCCGGCCCTAAGCGCGTAAAGGATCAGCGACCCACCGACAAAGAAGGCAAGGATGGCGAGGATATAAACGCCGCGTTCAGGATCATTGGCGAACGCATGCACAGAGGTCAAAACGCCGGAGCGCACGATGAATGTGCCGAGGAGAGAGAAACCGAACGCAAGAATCGCCAGCAGGATTGTCCAGCTTTTCAACGCTTCGCGCTTTTCCACAACAATCGCGGAATGGAGCAAGGCAGCGGCGATCAGCCATGGCATAAAGCTCGCGTTTTCGACGGGGTCCCAGAACCAGAACCCGCCCCAGCCAAGCTCATAGTAAGCCCACCAAGAGCCGAGCGCGATGCCGATGGTCAAGAATACCCAAGCTGCCAGTGTCCACGGGCGCACCCAACGGCCCCAAGCGGCGTCGACTTTCCCCTCAATCAGGGCGGCAACGGCAAAGGAAAACGACATGCTAAGGCCGACATAGCCAAGGTAGAGGAACGGCGGATGAAACGCCAAGCCGGGGTCTTGCACCAGCGGGTTCAGGTCGCGGCCATTAAGGGGGGCGAAATCCAGCCGCGTGAAGGGGTTGGATGTGAAAAGGATAAACGCATAAAACGCAACAGAAATGCTGGCCTGCACCGCCAAAACGCGGGCGCGCAGTCGGTCGGGTAGATTGCCGCCAAACCACGCCGCAGAAGCGCCAAACAGCGCGAGGATCAATACCCAAAGAAGCAATGATCCTTCGTGGTTGCCCCAAACCCCGCTGATTTTATAGAGCATCGGTTTGTCAGTATGCGAATTGAGGAAGACCAGCTGAACGGAAAAGTCGGACACAACAAAGGCCCAAGTCAGCACAGCGAAGGCAAATCCAACGAGGATCACTTGCGAGGTCGCTGCAGGCTGGGCCAGTTCCATCCAACCACGCCACCCCTTGTGCGCCCCGATCATCGGAACGATCGTTTGCACGACGGCCACGACAGCCGCAAGAATCAGCGCAAAATGGGCAAGCTCAATCAACATGCCACGACAAATAGCGCAGTTGATGGAAAAGCAACATAGGCGGGTGGCCCAAATCCACGCGGCGGATTGGCGCGGATCAGGTTAGGCTGCCAGCCCGCCTTGGGTCAAAAACGCAAGCCCCGACAAAAGCAACCCGCCCAAGATCAAGCGCACCAGCCATTTGAGGGTGTCCTCAATCGAGATCAAACGCGCCGTTAAATTGGCGAAATGCACCTCATCCACGGCTTTGCGTGTTTCAAGCACGGCAAGACGGTCTTCGACGGATTGCACCCAAGGTTCAGTCACGGCCAGCCTGCCAATCCTTGAGCGCGGCGTTGTCTGTCGTAAGGGGCTCTGCGGCCGCATCTGCAACCTTTGGCTTTTGCAAAGCTGCGCCAAGCGCGAGGGTCTGCGCGACAGAGCGTTGAAATTCCTGCCCCTTCGCCTGATGCCGCGCGCCGAAATAAAAACTGACGATTGCGCCCATCAGCCACCACATCGGTTCTGGGATGAGGGCAATGCCCAACATCCGATCCGAAAACCAAGCCGGATCAAACATCGCAGAGACGAACAATCCGATCGTGCCAAGTGCCAGCATCGGGCGCGGCAGTCGGTTTATGCCGTTGATCAGGCGATCAAATAGGCCGAGACGTGTTTGGGCAAACTCAGCGGCGAATTGTTTGAGCGTCGCCTCGCTGACGGTGACCGCCCGTTCGTCTGCTTTGTCGGCATTGACGCGAAACACCTCTGCCGTTTCCACGATGGCATTGCGGCCATCATCGAAAAACTGTGCCAAGACTTGTCCGATTAACCCCATGATGCTGTCCTTTGTTGGTGCTGTGCTGCGCTGAGACGGTATTTGTCGCGCATGAATTCTTCGGCACGGACGATCCAACCGCCCTTGCCGCCGTCCCGCCTGCGGGCATATTTGCGGCTGGCTGTGCGACGATCCGCAAGGGCGTAGTAATAGTCGCGCCGCGCAATCGCATAGGCATCTGCAAGGTGTTTGGGGGCGGCCGCGAACGCGTCCTTGGCCGCTTGGATGGTTTGCGGGCCGATGATGCCATCCACGACAACATCAATCCGCATCGCCCTGAAAACGCGTTGCAAAATCTTGACCGCGTTGTTGCCTGCGTTGACATACATGTCAAAGACACTGGCGTGCAGCGGCGATGGCAAAGCTTTGATGTCCGGTGCCTCAAAATAGTGTTTGATAAAAATATCCACCGCTGTGGCCTGCGGCAAGACACGCACGTCCGCTTCTGTCACCCGGCCATCGCCGTTGAGGTCAAGGCCGAGGCGGCGCATTGTGTGGATGGTGACGCCGTGATTGGTGGCCCCGCCCGGATCATCTGGGTCGTTCACAAAGCCGCCCTCGCGGGCGACGATGGTTTCTGCGATCTGGCGAACTGTGTTGGTCATGACGATCCCTCAAATGAATGGGATCAGCCTCAGCCCGATTGGTTAACGCAGTCCTTAGCTCCCGTTCGGGTCGACGTAGGTGCCTTGTTCTTTTAGCGCTTCGATCACTTCTTTGGGCATGTAGGTTTCGTCATGTTTGGCGAGGATTTCGACGGCTTCAAAGGTGCCGTTGATATAGTTTCCTTGGGCCACCATGCCCTGTCCCTCGCTGAACAGATCTGGCAAGATCCCTTCGTAAGTCACCGGCACGATGGAGACACCGTCAGTCACACGGAACGACACTTCCGTCCCCTGACCGCGCACGATGGATCCTTCCTCCACCAGTCCACCGATGCGGAAACGCTCGCTTGGTTGCGGCGGGCTTTCTGTCACCTGTGTGGGGGAGTAGAAAAAGTTGATGCCGTCGCGAAACGCATAACCGATCAGACCGACAGAAATCACCAACATCACCGCGCCAATGGCGATGATCTGTATCCTGCGCTGTTTCTTGAGGCTTTTCATGGGAATACCGGGGCCAACATCAATCCTGTGGTTTCATCCAAGCCAAGCATAAGGTTCGCGTTCTGCACAGCTTGACCGCTCGATCCCTTACATAGGTTGTCCAAGGCCGAAGTCACGAGGGTCCGGCCCGAAATCCGATCCCCGCTAACGCCAATGTGACAGAAGTTGGAGGCCGTCACATCGCCCGAGCCCGGTTGTTGGCCGAATGGGAGGACGACGACAAAGGGCTCCTCAGCGTATTGTGCGGACAGGGCCGCGTGTACCGCCTGTGCGTCGCCTTTGAGGTAACAGCTGGCCACGATCCCGCGTGAATTGGGGACCAGATGCGGTGTGAACTGAATTTGGATGGGCCGACCGGCAAGCGCGGAAAACTCCTGATCAAACTCACCCAAATGGCGATGCGTGCCGCCAAAAGCATAGCCGCGCGTGTCGCCCGCGCGTTCGGTGAACAGCATGTTTTCCTTGAGCGACCGCCCAGCCCCGGATGGCCCGTTTTTGAGGTCGCAAATGATATCATCCAAATCGATCAGGTTCTGTTCGATCAAGGGGCGCAACGCAAATTGAACGGTCGCCGCGTTGCACCCAGTGCCTGCCACAAGTCGCGCATCTTTGATCTGGTCGCGGTAGAATTCCGTCAGGCCGTAAACAGCCGTCTTTTGCAGATCAGGCGCGGAATGATCCAGCCCATACCATTTCTTATAAGCCGCCGGATCGCGCAGCCTGAAGTCAGCGCCAAGATCAACGACCCTAACCCGTTCGGGCAGCGTGGCGACCAAGGCTTGCGACAGGCCGTGCGGCAAAGCGGCAAAGCACAGATCAATGCCGTCGAAATCAATTTCTTCGACCGTGACCAGTTTGGGCAGGTTTAAATGACGCAGGTGCGGGAAAACCTCTGCCATCTCGCTGCCCGCTTTGCGCGACGCAGATAGCGCCCCGATGGTCAAATCGGGATGGGTGGCGATTAGCCTGACAAGTTCGGCCCCGGTATACCCGGACGCGCCCAAAATGGCGACGGTATAGGTCATGTGTTCGTCCCTTCGACGAGGTGTTTAAGAAAAGATCAGCTGCGCGTCCATTAGGCGGCTTCGAATTTGATCTCTCGTCGCAAAA
>CAKZVL010000078.1 GCA_937922155.1 uncultured Paracoccaceae bacterium
GATTGTCAACGGTTGGTGTCCGCAGGCCCAACGCGTCCAGTGTGGACTGGCGCGACATCAGTGCGACGGCGGCGTCCCAGAAACCTACGGAATACAGCTCACCATCCCAGTAACCAAGCGGACCAGCTAGGAAGCCATCAATTGCGGATTCGTCGATGTTGAGCGGCTGCATGTAGCCAGCCCATGCCCAGTTAGGCATGACAGGGCCGTCAACGTCCAGAATGTCCGGCAGGTTGCCAGCAAGAGCAGCGGCCACGACGGAGTCGTGGTAGGATTCCTGTGGGAAGCTTTCGACCACAACAACGTAGTCAGACTGGCTGGCGTTGAAGTCTTCGATGATCATGTTCAACGCGCCAGACTCGGCCTCGTTACCGGCACCGTGGTACCACATGCTAAGTTCGGTTTGCGCTGCGGCCATGCTAGCCCAGCTGACGGATGCAACAAGTGCTGCACTCAAAGTTGTTCCAAGTTTCATAGTGTCGTCCTCCCTATTGACGAAAGTTTGGTGATGGGTGCTGGCAGGTCCTTCACGGAATTGCCGGGGGTTACGGGGCCACCAACCAGAATGGGTTTGGTGGGCGCGTCTGCAGTGCCATTGATCATGCCCAAAAGCAGTTCGGTGGCACGGATGCCAATCGCTGCATAAGGCAGCTCGGCAGATGTGAGGGTCGGATAAAGCGTTTCGGTGATCAGGCGGTGGCCATCATAACCCGCAACCGACAAATCATCGGGCAAGGCCACACCACGGCTGCGCAAAATGCCATAGGCCCGCATCGCCATGCGATCGTTGCCAAAGCAGATGACGGTCGGTGGATCAGGTAAAGCCAAAACACGATCGATCGCGTCCCAAAGCAGTTGGACGCCCGCTTCGCCCTCGGCAATATCGACTTCGGCTGGCACTAGAAGGGCTGGGTCAAATACGACGTTGGCCGCCGCCAAGGCATCCTTGTATCCAGCGATGCGGTGCCCCGTTGCGACAAGCTGCGTGCTGAGTGCAAGATAGGCAATGCGGCGGTGCCCCTTGGCGATCAGGCTGTTCACCAGATTGAGCTGGCCTTGGTAATCATTGGGCAAAACCGACGGCGTGCCCTTTCGTCAAAGCAATTTGCCAGAACCATCTTTGTCGTTGGCGAAACTGGCGGCAGTGACACTTCGCGATGGTGATCGGCCACATAGAGCAGCCCTTCAACACGGTGTTCTTCAAAGGTGCGGATCAGTTGTGGCACACGGTCCATCTGGCCGCCTGTGTCTGCGATCAAGAGCGTCTTGCCACTGGCCTCCATCGCGCGCTGGATGCCTTGGACGATGTAAAGGTCGGGAAGCCCCGCGTTTTCTGAACGATTGGGGGAGAGCGAAATCGCACCCGTAATCAGCCCCACCAAACCAGACTTATTGGACCGCATCGCCCTTGCGGCTGTTGATGGCACATAGCCCAACTCAGCAATCGCCTTGTTTACAGCTTCTTTCGTGTGCTTCTTGACCGGCGCGTCACCGTTCAGCACGCGGCTGACAGTCTTGGGTGATACGCCAGCGACCCGCGCAACGTCGTAAATCGTAGCCATGTCCGACGCCCCTCCCAAGCCGCTGCGAGACTTTCGATTCGTCTCAATTTCATAATGACACCGATGTCATGACACCGATGTCATGCTCGTGTCAATTAAGTTTCGAAGCCCCCAATGACACAAACGACATAGAGTCAGTTTGGTGGTTCCTTCGCTCCGGTCATGAACGCCACTGCGTCTGACATCGTATAATCTTTTGGATCTACCACGCAGAGACGGCTTCCCAATCGATGGATATGGATGCGGTCGGCCACTTCAAAAACATGCGGCATGTTGTGACTGATCAAGATGATCGGGATGCCACGCGAGCGGACATCGAGAATCAGCTCAAGCACCTTGCGGCTTTCTTTGACTCCAAGGGCTGCGGTCGGCTCATCAAGGATGATCACTTTGGATCCAAAGGCCGCGGCACGCGCGACCGCAACGCCTTGGCGTTGACCACCCGATAGTGTTTCGACCGCTTGATTGATGTTCTGGATCGTCATCAAGCCAAGATCGTTCAGCTTTTCGCGCGCGGCTTTTTCCATCGCTGCTTTGTCGAGTTGACGCAGCAAGGTGCCGCGCCAGCCAGGTTTGCGAATTTCGCGGCCCATGAACATATTGTCCGCAATCGACAGCGCAGGGCTGACGGCCAACGTCTGATAGACGGTTTCTATACCTGCATGCCGCGCGTCGTTCGGGGATGCGAACTGGACGAAGCTGCCTTCCAGCTCGACCGTGCCAGTATCGGGAACGACCGCCCCCGAAAGCGCCTTGATCAGCGTTGATTTGCCTGCACCATTGTCCCCAATGACGGCGAGGATTTCACCGGGGTAGAGATCAAAGTCGCAGTTATCGAGGGCCACGACCTTGCCGTAGCGTTTGGTTAGGTTCCGGCCTTTGAGAATAGGTTCCATTACGCGGCCACCTTTCTGATCCACTGGTCGATGCCAACGGCAAGGATGATGAGTGTTCCTATCAGCATGAAAGTCCATTGCGGGTTTACGCCCGCCATGCCGAGGCCCAGCATGAACAC
This sequence comes from uncultured Paracoccaceae bacterium, assembly GCA_937922155.1. Taxonomy (GTDB): domain Bacteria; phylum Pseudomonadota; class Alphaproteobacteria; order Rhodobacterales; family Rhodobacteraceae; genus Cognatiyoonia. The sequence continues at coordinate 2,578 of CAKZVL010000078.1, forward strand.
CCCGACAATCAGGGCTCCGAAGAACGCGCCCCATATGGACCCGCGTCCACCGAACAGTGATATCCCTCCGATCACGACAGCGGTGATGGATTCAATATTGCCTTCAATACCTGTTGAGGCCGAGGGCGACACAGATGCGAAACGCCCAATCAGGGACCAGCCAGCGAGCGCGGCAATCAACCCGGCGAGCATATAGACTGACATCAGTGTCCGCTTGACGTTGACCCCAGCCAGTTCTGCGGCTTCCGGATCGTCGCCCACCGCATAGACATGACGTCCCCATGCGGTCGAACGCAGCATGTAGGCGAGCAGGAATGTCAGAGCGATCAGGACAAGCACGCCGTAGGTGATTTTTGTCTGCCAGATCAGGTCGAGGAAAAACTGGTCGGTATCGGTGGGGCGGATGCGTTCATAGGTGATCCCACGCAGGTTCTCGATCCAGAGGACAAACTGCTCATTCGGTTTCAGGCCTAACCACTGCAGCATGGGGGCTTCTTCGCGGATGTTGCGGGCGCGGATGGTTTCGTTCTTGGAGTAGATGTAGTTGGCCGCCAGTACGATCTGCCAGACGCCGAGCGTCGCAATGAAGGGCGGGATTTTGATGCGGGTGACGAGCCAGCCAGACAACGCGCCAATGGCAGCCCCGGCAGCCAGCCCACAACCAACCGCAACGGCAGGGGGCAGCCCGTATCGGAAGGTGAATTGACCCATGATGACGGAACAAAACACAGCAATCGCACCAACCGACAGATCAATGCCTGCGGTCAGGATCACCAGCGTCTGGGCAAGGGCCAGAATACCGACGATCTGGATTTGCTGGAATACTAGCGTCATTTGCGGCAGGAACCGTGGCCCAAGCCACCCTGTGAAGATCATGATCGCGCAAACAAGAACGATCAGTGGGACAAGCGACGGAGTTTTGTGCAAGGCATTTTGAAAGCGCGTCAGTAGGGATTTATCGGCAACTGCGAAAGTGGCGACATCTTGTGAAGCTCCCTTAAGCGCGGCTTCGTAATTGTCTTGCTTGTCTGCCATTTTTTTCTGCCCCTATAACATATGTCTTGACCTAGAATGGAAAGGCGGACCGTAGCCCGCCTTTGCCGTAACGACTTTGGACGTTACCGCCCGATCAGATCAACCCCAGCAGCGGTCGGTGCCTTCTGCAACCGAGATGCTCTCGACGCCATCCACCGGGCTGCCTGTCACAAGCGAAACGCCTGTGTCGAAGAAGTCCTTCCCGGGCGTATTTTCCGGCAGGGTGCCATCTTCGGCAAAACGCGCAATCGCTTCGATGCCAAGCGATGCCATCAAAAGAGGGTACTGCTGCGACGTCGCACCGATGACATTGTCGGCCACGTCGGCGACACCCGGGCAGCCACCATCGACCGAAACGATCAGGACATCATCCTGACGACCAATTGCAACCAAAGCCTCATAGGCACCAGCGGCGGCAGGTTCGTTGATCGTATAGACCACGTTGATGTCTGGATCGGCGGCAAGGCAGGTTTCCATCGCAGTCCGACCACCTTCTTCGTTACCGGCGGTGACTTCGTTACAGATGATCCGCTCGTCCGTTTCATCGCCCCACATGTTCGGGTCCACCACGTCGACGCCAAAGCCAGTCAGGAAACCCTGATCGCGCAACACGCCAACGGTTGGCTGGCTAATCGCAAGGTCAAGCATCGCGATTTTTGCATCTGCTGCGCCGTCACCCATCGCACCTGCGGCCCACTGACCGATCAGCTCGCCCGCAAGAAAGTTGTCGGTGGCAAAGGTCGCATCAGCTGCATGAATCGGATCCAGTGGGGTGTCCAATGCGATGACAAGAATGCCAGCGTCGCGTGCATCCTGCACTGGCTCGACGATAGCCGCGGTATCAGAGGCCGTGATCAAAATGCCAGATGCGCCATTGGCGATACAGGCCTCAATTGCCGCGACTTGCGCTTCGTGGTCGCCATCGACCTGACCTGCGTAGGAATTCAATGTGATGCCCAGCTCTTGGGCCTTGGCTTCAGCGCCTTCGCGCATTTTCACGAAGAACGGGTTTGTGTCGGTTTTTGTGATCAGGCAGGCAGAGGTTGCGTGCCCATCGGCCATTGCGGCCCCGGCAGACGTGATTGCGGCAACGGCAGTGCCGATCATTAGCTTTTTCATAGTGTCCTCCCAGACGAATTTGGCAGAGCAGCACCCTGCAACTTTGCGAATAGATTTCCGCGCTGTGCTTTTCAAAAGGACTGATTCTGTAGCGGCTGTCAATTAATTAGTTAACTTTCCTTATTAATCGGAATCAGCTATGCAGACCGGGGGAGGCGACCTATAGAGTGTGTCCATGGACGACGGGTTAGTCAGAGATATCAGCCCCGGGCTGAGCCAACGCGGCGTTCGCGATCACAATGAACGGCTGCTGCTTTCGCTTATCCAAAGACATGGTGGATTGCCTGCCGCTGACTTGTCGAAACGTGCTGGTTTATCACCGCCCACAGTATCCAGTATTCTGCGCAGACTTGAGGCCGAAGGGCTTGTTCTAAAAGGCGAACCTGTGCGCGGTAAAGTGGGTAAGCCGTCAACCCCTATGCGGCTGTCAGCCGATGGAGCCTATTCTTTTGGGCTCAAGATAGGACGCCGATCTGCAGAGTTGGTTCTGATGGATTTCACGGGTGGGTTGCGCCACGAACGCCAACTCAACTACACGCGCGCCCTTCCTCAAGATATCTTTGATTTCGTCGCTACAAGCATAATCGAAATCAAAGATGAGTTGTCGCAGGAACAGATCGCACGGATTTGTGGGTTAGGCGTGGGTGCTGCCTTTGAACTTTGGAACTGGCCTGACGATGCAGCCCAAAGACGCGTTGAATTCTCAGATTGGCAGCAGGTCGATCTGCGGAGCGAATTGCAGAGCCTCACAGGTCTGCCTGTCTCATTGCTCAACGACGCAACCGCTGCTTGTCAGGCGGAACATTCCTTTGGTCGCGGCAAGGCGTTTCGCGACTATGCCTATTTTTTCATTGGGGCCTATATTGGTGGCGGCATTGTGCTGGACAATACGGTCTATGAAGGGCGTCAGGGAAACGCAGGGGCACTCGGGTCATTACGCAGTATCGGCCCCAACGGAGAAAGCATGCAGTTGGTCGAGATGGCCTCGATCCGCCAACTGGAGCAGCGCCTGCACGAAGTTGATCTGGACCCGCGTATGCTTTGGAACGATCCTAACTGCTGGGAAAAACTAACGCGTTATGTTGACCCTTGGCTCGGCCAAACCGCGCAAGAGCTGTCGAAGGCTGCTTTGTCCGTCTGCTCTGTCATCGACTTTGAAGCGATCCTCATTGATGGCGCGTTCCCTGCGGCTATTCGGCAGGAATTGATCGAGCGTGTCCGCCGATATGTCAGCACCCAAGACACGCGCGGCCTGATCCCTCCGAAGATCGAATCGGGGTCCATGGGCCGCAAGGCCCGCGCGATTGGCGCGGCGACCCGTCCTATTGATGCGCAATTCATGCTGTAGCAGGTCGCAGATCGGCCACAGTCGCTTTAGGTGATCCGCTCTACGCTTGCTGCGATTTCATCATCCTCAAAACACCGCAACCAGTCGTCTTTCATCAAAACGGGAATGCCGAATTCGATGGCCTTGTTGGCCGCATCCGAAAACACACCCTTGTGCTGATCAAACAGGACGGCACCCATAATATTCATATGACCCAGCAAAAAATCGCGAGCGCAGTCGTGCGGCACGCCTTTTCTGACGACTTCGTCCATCGCCATGCGCAGGACTTTCATCAGTGAGCCGTTTACCGTCTCGGACAGGCCCGGTTCGAGCAGGGCGAATTGTTTTAGCGTCACCCGGTGCGACCGTACAACCGGGGCATATATCGTTTTGCCGACGCGTTCGCCCAAGGCGTAATCCTCTTCCGGCCCCTGTACCAACACATTGACGATGCCTTGCGCGGCTGCGATGCCGCCAAAG
>CAKZVL010000079.1 GCA_937922155.1 uncultured Paracoccaceae bacterium
GGCGCATCGCGCCAATCCGGCGCCTTATTGAGCGGTCAAAAGGCGCCCGCCGACGCGGGCACGACATTTTTGCCGCGTCTGATCTGATGTTTGTGCGGGCAGGTTGGTTTTGGCCGCCTCCGGCGGGAGTATTTTGGGCAAGATGATAAGGCTTGTCTTTGGTTGCGGAATGAGGGACGATTCGCGCAACAATAAGAGGATCGCAGAATGCCCCTAGAGATGAACCGTGAGGTGTTTATCACCTGTGCTGTGACAGGATCTGGCAGTACCCAAGACAAAAGCCCGCATGTGCCCCGTTCGCCCAAGCAGATTGCCACCAGCGCGATTGAAGCGGCCAAGGCGGGGGCGGCGGTTGTGCATTGTCATGTGCGCGATCCCAAGACCGGTGTGCCGTCACGGGATTTGGCGCTATACCGTGAAGTGACGGAGCGTATTCGCGCCGCAGAGGTCGATGTGGTGTTGAACCTGACCGCGGGTATGGGCGGGGACATTGTGTTTGGTGGCCCTGATCAACCGCTGCCCCCGGTGGACGGAACCGATATGGTTGGTGCCACAGAGCGTGTGTTGCATGTGGCGCAATGTTTGCCGGAGATTTGCACGCTGGATTGCGGGACGATGAATTTTGCTGAGGCTGATTATGTGATGACCAATACGCCGGGGATGCTGGTGGCGATGGGTCGCCAGATGACAGCCCTTGGCGTGAAACCTGAGATTGAGGCCTTTGACACCGGGCATCTTTGGTATGCTAAGCAATTGGTTAAGGAGGGCGTGCTAACCTCGCCCGCGCTTGTGCAGCTATGTATGGGGGTGCCTTGGGGCGCGCCGGATGATTTGAATACGTTTATGGCGATGGTGAATAATGTGCCGGATGATTGGACCTTTTCCGCCTTTGGCCTTGGGCGCAACCAGATGCCTTATGTTGCGGCCTCTGTCCTTGCCGGCGGCAATGTGCGCGTGGGCTTGGAAGACAATCTGATGCTGGACAAGGGGGTGATGGCCACCAATGCCCAGCTTGTGGATCGCGCTGTGAGCATCATTGAAAATTTAGGCGCCAAGGTGATTGGCCCGGATGCTGTGCGGGCCAAGCTGGGCCTGACGAAGATGGCGCCGAAATGAAGCGTCTTTGGGCGGTTTTGCTGCTGGCTGGCTGTGCTGCAGCACCCGGTGAAGAGGTTGGTGGGCTGTTTGAAGTGTATCGCAATCGCGATGTGCCGATTGCGAGCCAAGCCAATTTTGAGGCGGCGCGGTATTTGGGCACGTGGTATGAGGTGGCCCGGTTTCCGGTGCCTTTTGAGGCCGGTTGCGTTGGCGTGACGGCGGAATATGCCCTGATTTCTGAAGGGGTTATCAGTGTGAAGAACACCTGTCGCAATCTCGATGGTACAGTCAGATCGGTGATTGAAGGGCGTGGCGAAATTGTCGGTCGTGGAAGATTTGAGATAACTTTCCCTTCCGTCCCCTTTGGCGCTGCGGATTATTGGGTGTTATGGGTGGACGAAGGATATCGCACGGCAGTGGTCGGCGCGCCCAATGGGCGGTCGGGCTGGATTTTGAACCGAGAGCCGACAATCCCTGCGGATCGTCTGGCGGCGGCGCGTGAAATTTTGGACTTCAACGGCTATGATCTGAGCCGATTGATGGAGGTGATGCAATGAAACGTTTGGTGCTTTTGGCCTCTTTGGCCTTGTTTGGGTGTGACGACATGCAACTGGCGGCCCCTGGTGGGAATACGTCGTTTCAGGAGTTTATGGTCATTGGATCATCCATGTCCTTTGAGCAATGTCGTGCGCGCGGTGGTTTGATTATCCGCGATGCGGGCAGCCCGATGACGGCCTGTGATCCGACGGTTTTGGGCAAAGTCGTGCCGTTGGATGAGTTTGACCATCCCCCGGCCGCCGCGGCTGAAGGCTAAGGCTTTGGCGAAAGTTGCAGCGATTGTAGGCGGCGGCGTTATTGGCGGCGGTTGGGCCGCGCGGTTTTTGCTGAACGGTTGGGATGTGCGGGTGTTTGACCCTGATCCTGAAGCCAAGCGCAAAATCGGTGAAGTGCTAGAGAACGCGCGGGCGAGTTTGCCCGGACTTTACGATGTGGCGATGCCGCCTGAGGGCGCCTTGAGTTTTCATGACACGCTATCGGAGGTCGTTCGAGGGGCGGATTGGATTCAAGAAAGCGTGCCGGAGCGGTTGGAGCTGAAGCAGAAGGTCTATCAGGCGGTTCAGGCGGATTGCGGGGCGGATGCGATTATTGGATCGTCCACCTCTGGCTTTAAGCCGTCTGAATTGCAGGGCTGCGCAAGCCGCCCGGAGCAGATTATCGTCTGTCATCCGTTTAATCCTGTCTATTTGCTGCCCCTGATCGAAGTGGTGGGAACGCCTGCGAATGGCGATTTACCCACGCGCGCGGCTGAGGTGTTGCGCGGCGTTGGGTTTTATCCGCTGGTTGTGAAGAAAGAGATCGACGCCCATATCGCGGATCGGTTTTTGGAAGCGGTTTGGCGCGAGGCGCTATGGCTCGTGCGCGATGGGATTGCGACCACGCATGAGATTGATGACGCGATCCGTATGGGATTTGGTTTGCGCTGGGCGCAGATGGGGTTGTTTGAAACCTATCGCATTGCCGGTGGTGAGGCGGGCATGCGCCACTTTATCGAACAGTTCGGTCCGACCATGAGCCTGCCCTGGACCAAGCTCATG
>CAKZVL010000080.1 GCA_937922155.1 uncultured Paracoccaceae bacterium
TGCTGATTAAAGCACCGTGCGGTGCAGTTCGTTAACAGGAGATGAAGGATTGGTTAACAAAAGGTAACAGATGATGCGGAGGGTGTGGCCCCGTCGGTTGATCTATTACGTATAATCAGTATTATGTTAATTAAACTAACGCTATAGGGTTCAAACCCTTAGCCCTGTTCGCTAACCCAAAGCATAGCCCGCACCGCGGACTGTGCGGATTGGATCGTCGCCACCGTTGGTCGTAAGGATCTTGCGCAGACGTCCGACGTGCACATCGACGGTGCGCGTGTCGACGTAGATGTCGCGCCCCCAGACCCGGTCGAGCAATTGATCGCGGGACCAGACGCGTCCGGGCTTTTCCATGAACGTGCCAAGAAGCCGGAATTCTGTTGGGCCAAGCTTTAACTGCTCAGCGCCGCGCATCACGCGATGGGTTTCGGAATCCAGCGTAATGTCTTGATAAATAAGCACCTGCCCGACTGTCGATGGCCGCACGCGGCGCAATTGAGTGCGCACACGCGCCATCAGCTCGCTGACCGAATACGGTTTGACAACATAGTCATCCGCGCCGGTTTCAAGGCCGCGCACTTTGTCGATTTCTTCGGATTTGGCTGACAGCATAATGATCGGAATGTTGCGCGTTTCAGGCGAGATTTTCAAACGGCGACACACTTCTATGCCCGACAAGTTAGGCATCATCCAATCCAGCACGATAACGTCTGGAGTGTCTTCGGCGACGATCATTAAGCCTTCTTCGCCGTCTTTGGCGCGGCTGGTTCGAAAGCCTTCGGCCTCTAGGTTGTAGCCGAGGACTTCACGCTGTGCAGGTTCATCTTCTATAACTAAAACATGAGGTTGCGTGCCGTTCATGATGTTAATCTATTTCGCTCACATAGGACGTTCTGTCGGATTTTGGCCGCGCTTCGTCGGGCATTTCACCTGTCACCAGATAGATCACCTGTTCGGCGATATTGGTCGTCAGATCGCCCATGCGTTCGATATTCTTGGCCATAAAGTGGAGGTGCATGCAGACCGTGATTTGGGTCGGGTCTTCCATCATGAATGTGAGGAATTGTCGGAACAAGGCGTTGTACATCTGATCGACCTCTTGGTCGCGTTGGCGCACGTCTTCGGCCAATTCCGCGTCGCGGCGCACGTAAGAATCTAAAACGTCCTTAAGCATCGCCTGCACTTCGCGTGCCATGCGTACGAGCGCGGCGTCTGATCCACCGACCGGTGGCGTGTCGGCGACCACGGATGTACGTTTGGCGATATTCTTGGAATAATCACCGATGCGTTCAAGGCTGGCCGCGATGCGAAGCACTGTAAGAATGGCGCGTAAGTCCTTGGAAACAGGCGCGCGTAGCGCGATTATGCGCGCCGCCTCGTCGTTGATTTCAATTTCTAGCGCGTCGATAACCTTATCTGCGTCCCGTACTGATTGGGCCAGTTCCAGATCACGCGATTGCAGTGATTTGGCGGCGTTCAAAATCGCCTCTTCGACCAGACCACCCATTTTCATGATCAAGGTCACGATGCCTTCAAGGTCGCGGTCGTATGCGGAAGAAATGTGATCGTTCATACCAAATGCTCCTTACCCGATCCGGCCGGAAATGTAGCTTTCCGTGCGGGGATCTTCGGGGTTTGTGAAAATCTTATCTGTCTCACCAAATTCAACCAGATTGCCGAGGTGGAAGAAGGCTGTTTTTTGGCTGACACGCGCCGCTTGCTGCATGGAGTGCGTGACGATGACCACGGAAAAGTTTTGGCGCAGCTCATCAATCAGTTCTTCGACCTGCGCTGTCGCGATTGGATCCAGCGCAGAGCAGGGTTCGTCCATCAATAGGACTTCGGGCTGTGTGGCGACGGCCCGCGCGATGCAAAGGCGTTGTTGTTGCCCGCCGGAAAGCCCGGTGCCGGGGGATTGTAGGCGATCTTTCGCTTCGTCCCAAAGGGCGGCACGGCGCAGCGATTTTTCGACGATTTCGTCCAGCTCTGCCTTGTTGCGCGACAGCCCGTGAATGCGCGGCCCATAGGCCACGTTGTCATAGATTGATTTTGGGAACGGGTTCGGCTTTTGAAACACCATGCCGACCTTGGCCCGCAACTGAACCGGGTCAACGCGGGGGTCATAGATGTCTTCGCCGTCGATGGTAATCTCACCTTCGACCCGGCAGATATCAATCGTGTCGTTCATCCGATTGATGCAGCGCAAGAACGTGGATTTGCCGCAACCGGACGGGCCGATAAAGGCGGTGACTGTTTTGTCTTCGATCGCGACGTTCACGTCTTTGATCGCGTGGTTGTCCGCGTAATACACTTGGACGCCAGAGGCCGAAATTTTGATGTCGTTTTGCATGTCTTCCATTCTTCTAACCTCTACCAGCGACGCTCAAACCGGCGGCGCAGGATGATGGCGATGATGTTCATTGTCATGAGGAACAAGAGCAAGATGATGATGCCACCCCACGCCCGTTCGTAATAGGCTGGATCGGCGCGTTTGGCCCATTCGTAGATTTGTGCAGGCATGGCTGAGTTCGGGTCGAGGAACCCAGACGTGATCCCGTCAGGATAGTTGGACGCGATGTAACCGACCATGCCAATCAGCAAGAGCGGTGCCGTTTCACCCAAGGCCTGCGCCAGACCGATGATAGTGCCGGTCAGGATGCCGGGCATCGCCAAGGGTAGCACGTGGTGGAATACCGATTGCATTTTGGAGGCCCCTACCCCAAGTGCCGCATCGCGAATTGATGGCGGCACCGATTTGAGCGACGCGCGCGTTGAGATCACGATCGTAGGCAGTGTCATCAGCGTCAGCGTCAGCCCACCGACAAGTGGTGCGGATTGCGGCAGATGTGCGAATTGGATGAAAGCCGCAAGGCCAAGGATACCAAAGACGATAGAGGGGACCGCGGCCAGGTTTGAGATATTCACCTCGATCAAATCGGTGAACCGGTTTTGCGGTGCGAATTCTTCCAAGTAAATCGATGCAGCAACCCCGATGGGCAGCGCAAGCGCGAGCACGACTAACATCATGAAGAATGAGCCGAGCATCGACACGCCCATCCCCGCCTGTTCTGGCCGGCTTTCAGAGGCATCTGCGCCAGTGAAAAAGTCAAAGTTGAACACCCGTTCTACGCTGCCTTGTTCTACCATGACGTCAATCAGGTCGAGGTGTTCGG
>CAKZVL010000081.1 GCA_937922155.1 uncultured Paracoccaceae bacterium
CGCACGCGAGGCATCGCGCAGCTGCGCACGAATGCTCTGCACAAATGCGCAAAACCCTGCCAAAACCACACAAAATGCGGGCGAGATATGCGCGAGTTGTGGCAAAAGCCGAAACATTTCCTCACAGAAAAAAACCGCGCAGCAGATTGTGATGCACGGTTGTTTCAAGCAAATCGCCGCCGCGTGAGCGTTTATGTCGGTATGTGTCGAAACCCTCTCACCGCTGTGAGGGAATCTTACAGCTAATTTTGGCGCTTTCGCTTTGTTTTGCGTTCTGCCGCTACCACCACGGCACGAAATTTGGGGTGAGCCTAGGCCATGAGGCGACAGGACGGGTATATCGTTTGCGTTTTTGCCGTTCATTACGCAGTCGCGGAAAGTCAATGACCAGTGTCCAAAAGCCCAAATACAAAGATAATTTCGTACAAAACCGATCATTCGCCTGTATTTCGACACAATCTTTCGGCATATAGGGAAAAAACAGCAGGCCTATCAGGGCTTGTTAAGGTTGATCCGTTATGAACAAGCGGAGCACGAGGGCAAGCAGATCCGATGTTGGAGTTTGAAAACGTATCAAAGTCGTTTTGGACGGGCACGCAGCGCAAGGTGATCCTTGACCGTGTGTCGTTCCGGGTGGAGCTTGGCAATTCTTTGGGTATTTTGGCACCAAACGGGACGGGCAAGACGACCTTGATCAATATGATGGCCGGCTTGGAAAAACCTGATGAGGGCGCCATTTATAAGGGCTGTAAGGTCTCCTTTCCGCTGGGCTTTATGGGCGGTGTGGTAACCAAACATTCTGCGATGGAAAATTCACGCTATATCGCGCGTTTGTATGGTTTGGACCCCGACTATGTTGAGGCATTCTGCCGTTGGATGTGTAACATCGAAGAGTATTTCGACCAACCTGTCGGAACCTATTCGCAAGGGATGCGCGCGCGGTTTACCTTCTCGCTGATGCTTGCGCTTGATTTTGATATGTACCTGATCGACGAGGGTATGCCGCAGACAACTGATGCAGAATTCAACCGCAAGGCGGGCGAAATTCTGCGTGAACGACTAGAAACGACAACCGTCATCATCGTGAGCCACCAGGCCGCGACGCTGGAAAGATTTGCGAAGTCGGCCGCCGTATTACGCGATGGTCATCTTCATATGTTTGACACCTTGGAAGAAGCGAAACAGCTCTATGACTACGAAGCCCAAGGCTAAAAAATTCCGCATTCGCAAGGATGCGTCGATGGCGCCAGATTCGTCTAGCGCAAGTGCGGCTGCCCCTGCGGCTGCGGCAAATGAAACCGTTGGTGCAACGGATATTGATACGATCCGCAAAGAGGGTCTGACCGGGCGGCAGCTGCGTATGGCACGGCGTGTCGCGCAGAAAAACGGGCTGGCTGTGACCTCGGACTTTGATGCGGTTGCCCAATTGCGCCAACGTGGGATTGATCCTTTCCAGCGCAACACAATTCTGGAACTTGTCGGGCCCAACGGTATGCCAACGGCACCGACACCCAATGACGATGTCCAACTTCCCCAAACTGTTCCGGCCCCGGGAACCAATTTGCCATCCACGGAAAGCATTCCTACCGCCGAACGCCGCGCTGGCGAAATTATTGCGATCCAGCGCGATTTGGCAAAACGACGTCGCCGGCGGATGGCACTACTGTTGACCCGGTTAACTGCATTCGTTCTTTTGCCGACTGCGCTTGTCGGTTGGTACTTTATGGTGATGGCAACGCCGATGTACGCCACAAATTCGGAATTTGTCATTCAAACGGCTGAACCTGCTGGTGGATCGGCTGGCGGGCTTGGTGGTTTGTTCCAAGGGACATCGATGGCCACGCAACAGGACAGCATTACGGTTCAGTCCTATCTTGCATCCCGGGCCGCGATGGTGCGACTGGATGAAGATTTCGGGTTCAAGTCGCATTTCGGCTCCGATGAGATCGACGCGATTCAACGGCTGGCTGATGACGCTACCAACGAAGATGCCTTCAAAATCTACAACAACAAAGTCAAAATTAGCTATGATCCCACCGAAGGCATTCTTCGAATGGAAGTGATCGCCGCAAATCCTGCGACCAGTCAGCAGTTTTCGGAAGCCTTGATCGGTTACGCGGAAGAACAAGTTGACCAACTGACGCAACGCTTGCGCGAAGATCAGATGTCAGGCGCACGTGCCAGTTATGAGGCGGCAGAACAACGCCGCGCGGATGCGCTGGAAAAATGGCTGACTATTCAGGAATCTACAGAAATCTTGGACCCGACGTCGGAAACTGCATCACTTGTTCAGCAGATCAGTCGACTGGAACAGCAGCGGTCTGAACTGCAATTGACCTTGCAAGACCGTTTGGGCGTGCGTCGCCCGAATGAAGCGCAGGTTGAGGGGTTGCGAAATCAAATCAGCAATATTGAATCGCTGATTTCAGACATTCGTAGCCGTATGACCTCTGCATCGGGCACGGGCGTTTCACTTGCTTCTCGTAATACTGAGCTCCGGCTGGCGGAAGAAAACTACACCTTCCAAACGTTGTTGGTTCAGCAGGCATTGACCCAGATGGAATCGTCACAAATCGAAGCCAACCGTCAGGTGCGGTATCTATCGCTTGGCGTTGAGCCAGTGGCCCCGGATGAGGCAACATATCCAAGAGCGTTTGAGAATACGATTCTGGCGTTTCTGATTTTTTCAGGCGTCTATCTGATGATCTCTTTAACCGCGTCAATCTTGCGCGAACAAGTCACGTCCTAAACCCCTTTCCGGGGGAGGCAACTGCGCCTAGGCTGTGCTGAACTCGGCTGGGGAGCATTTAGGTGTTGCGCAAATTCTTATTCATCTTGGTGTGCTTTTTCACGCTCACCAATTCGAGCATTGGACAAGAGGCATCAGGTCCGATCGACGGTGTTTCGTCGGCAGACGTTGATGCGCAAATCGCGACGCGGCTGCGCGATATTCTTGGCGAATTAGGCGATTATGACGACGTTACTGTCGTTGTCAGTGATGGTGTTGTCACCTTTCGCGGCACCACAGATGCCTTGGCACGTGCGGCCGAATTAGACGAACTCGCAACGCGGTTAGACGGCGTTGTGGCAATTCGTAACGACGTGACAGAAACCGCAGAAATCGGGAGACGACTAGACCCGGTCGTCGATCGTTTTCGTGCGCGGATGGACCAAATCTTGGTGCGCTTGCCGCTTTACCTGATCTCTGCCGTTGTTTTTTCTGTAATTGTTTTTTTGGGTTTTGCCCTTGCCCGTCGGCGCTGGCCCTGGGATGGCATTGCGCCGAATGCTTTTATTGCAGACATTTACCGACAATTGGTGCGCATCGCTTTTGTGATATTTGCCACTGTAATCGCGTTGGATATTCTGAACGCGACGGCGCTCCTTAGTACCATTCTTGGTGCCGCCGGGATCATCGGTTTGGCCGTTGGTTTTGCGGTGCGTGACACAGTTGAAAATTTCATCGCCTCTATTCTTTTGTCATTCCGTCAACCCTTTCGTCCCAACGACAGCATTGAAATTGGTGGCGACCAAGGGAAGGTCATCCGCCTGACGAGTAGGGCCACGATTCTGCTTTCCTTTGACGGCAATCAAATTCGGATTCCCAACGCGATTGTTTACAAGAGTCGGATCGTAAACTTTAGCAAGAATCCTGAACTGCGTTTCAAATTTGAACTGCTTGTCGACAAACACGTTGACCTGAATGCGGCCAAGGTGTTGATCAAAGAAACGATGCAAGAATTACCGTTTGTCATCGACACCCCCGCGGCCAATGCATGGATTGATCGTCTGGATCCTGCCGGGGCCGTTATCGTTGTGGCAGGTTGGGTGGATCAAAGGGAAACATCGTTGCTCCTCGCGAAGAGTGAGGCGATCCGCAAGGTGCAACAAACACTAGAGACTGCGCAAATTCCTCTCATCGACGCCACACAGAACATTTCGCTGCAAAGGAACCTTCAAACGGAGGCGGATGTATCGAAGCGACCACCGTCAGCCGAAGAAGAGCTGTCAGACGTCCATGCGTCCCAGAATGCGGCCCTTGATGAAATGATCTTGGCAGAGCGCGATAATGACGCTGCAGAAAACCTTCTTAAACCTGATGCACCGATTGAATAGATTTCCCAAGAAATGGGGCTTGAACCAAGCGTCTAGGCAAGCTATCAGGCCAATCGCTGGTGGGATGTAGCCAAGTGGTAAGGCAACTGTTTTTGGTACAGTGTATCGTAGGTTCGAATCCTACCATCCCAGCCAGCGTTTCCACTTGTGCCGTCCGGCGTGAATCGCAACTTGTCCAGCGAGTGATGCAAGTTATGTCGGGTTAGGCCGCAACTTTGAACTTGAGTTTCAGTTCTTGATCACGCGTTAACCGCCTTGATCGCTGACGCGCCCATCAACCAAGTCGACTTGCCCAAATGCGGGATAACGGCGACACCCAAAGTAAACACAGCCCCAAAGGCCGTTTTCTGATTGGACACTCATGCCTTCCTGATCAGCGGGCGTGGGCGTGTCCGGGCTAGGGTCCAGACGCGCCTTTGTTTTAGGCGGCGGACGCTTTGCTGGCGAAGCGTCCATAGAACGTCTGGTTTTTGTCGCCCATTTCACGCAATAGCGCGGGCGTCTTGAAACGTTCACCAAATTCAGATGCCAACTGGTCGCACCGTTCAGCCGCATAGGGCGTGCCGATCATGTCCAGCCAGCTGAACGGGCCACCAGACCATGGTGCAAAGCCCCAGCCAAGGATCGCGCCCACGTCGCCTTCGCGGATATCCTCAAGCACGCCTTCTTCGAGCGCACGGACAGCTTCCAGAACCTGTGCGAAGAGAAGGCGGTGCTGTACGGTCACAAGGTCGGGCTGTTCGTCGGCGACCGCGTATTTCGCGCTGAAGCCCTCCCAAAGCCCTTGGCGTTTGCCTTTGTCGTCATAGGCATAAAAGCCGCTATTGGATTTGCGACCCAGTCGCCCTTCGTCGAACATCCAGAACAGCACTTCGTCCTGCGCGTCATCATACGCATCGCCCATCGCGGCCTTTGTCGCTTTGGCAATTTTGACGCCAAGGTCGATTGAGGTTTCATCCGTTAACTGCAAAGGCCCCAGCGGCATACCGACCAGTTTGGCGGCGTTTTCGATCAGCGCGGGCGCGACCCCTTCCTTCACCATCCGAATGCCTTCGTTGATGTAGGGGATGATGCATCGGTTGGCGTAGAAGAACCGTTCGTCGTTCACCACAATCGGTGTTTTGCGGATCTGGCGCACGTAGTCGAGCGCTTTGGCCACGGCCTCGGGACCTGTCTCTTTGCCCTTGATGATCTCGACTAGCATCATCTTGTCCACGGGGGAGAAGAAGTGGATGCCGATGAATTTGCTTGGGTCTTTGGCCGCCTTGGCCAATTCCGTGATCGGCAGGGTGGATGTGTTGGTGGCAAAGATGCAGTCGGTTTGGGCCTGCACGTTCTTGGTCACCTTGGCTTTGACGCCGACATCTTCGAACACCGCCTCCACGATCAGATCGCATCCCTGAAGTGCGTCGTAATCTGTGGTCGCGTTGATCAAACCCAGCACAGCGTCTTTCTTTTCGGGCGTCGCTTTCTTGCGCGCGATCCCTTTGTCCATGTAGTCGGCTGTGTAGGACTTGCCTTTGTCTGCGGCCTCTTGCTTGGCGTCGATCAGCACGACTTGGATGCCTGCAAGGGCCGAGACAAGCGCGATGCCAGCGCCCATCATACCTGCGCCGATGATGCCAACTTTGCTGACCTTCTGGTCAGACACGTCAGGGCGGTTGGCCCCTTTTTCCAACGCCTCTTTATTGATGAACAGGCTTCGGATCATGGCCGATGAACTTGGGTTCATCAGGATGTTGGTGAACCAACGGGCCTCGATCTTCAGGGCTGTGTCAAAGGGCACCATCGCCCCTTCATAGACGGCCGACAACAGTGCCTTGGCGGCAGGGTAAACCCCTTGGGTTTTGCCGTTCACCATGGCCGAGGCCCCGACGAAGGTCATAAAGCCAGCGGGGTGGTAGGGCGCGCCACCGGGCATTTTATAGCCCTTTTCATCCCATGGTTTGACGATCTGGGGCTCTGACAAGATCCACTCTTTTGCCTTGGTCAGCAGCTCATCGGGCGCGAC
>CAKZVL010000082.1 GCA_937922155.1 uncultured Paracoccaceae bacterium
ACATTGGTCAGGCTGGGTGACGGCGTGCCGCCTGTGCTGCGCGCTGCACTTGCGGTGCTGTCCATGCCAAGCTTGCGGCCATTGGCCAGATCAAGGGTCCAGCCCATCAAAACGCCATCCTTTACAATGGCGCGCGGCTGGGTTTGCAATCCTTCGGCGTCAAACAGTTTTGATCCTGTCACGCGCGCGCGATGCGGGTCTTCCATCAGGGACAGGTCCTTGGGCAAAACCTGTTCTCCCAGCAAATCCCGCGCCCAGCTTGACCCACGCGCAATCGCGGCGCCATTCACCGCCTGCAACAAATGACCGATCAGGGATGACGAAATACGCTCATCAAAGACAACGGGATATGCCCCCGTCTTGGGCTTGCGCGCGCCAAAGGCGGCAACAGCGCGTTCACCGGCAACACGGCCAATGTCCTCAGGGCTACGCAGATCATTTTGGTGGATACGCATATCGCCATCATACTCACGCTCCATCCCCGCGCCGGTGCCCGCGATCGCGATGCACGACATGCCCGACCCCGTGCGGCTGTATCCTGCGGAAAATCCGTTGCTGGCAGACAGATGGATGTGTCGACGGCTATACCCGGCAGAGGCACCAGACACTTGGGTCACGCCCTCAACGGCCAGACCTGCGGCCTCTAACCGGATCGCCTGTTCTTGCAAATCAGCCGGATCAGGCTCGTCCGCAGGATCAAACAGATCAAGGGCGGACATATCCAAATTCGTGGCCAATTGCGCAGGGTCGGCAAGGCCGATGTGGGGGTCTTCGGGGGCTTCTTTGGCCATCGCCACCGCACGCTCCGCCATCTGGCGCAATGTATCAGGCGAAGCGTCAGAGGACGAAACGCAGGCTTGGCGCTGCCCCACAAACACCCGCAGTCCAATGTCGATCCCTTCGGAGCGTTCGGCATGTTCCAACTTACCGCCCAAAACGTCGATAGATTGTGACGTTTCATCAACCGCCAATGCGTCAGCGGCATCAGCGCCCGCTTTGCGGGCTTGCTCCAAAAGGGATTGGGTCAGGGATTCAAGGGATGTCGACATGCGGGCGTCCTTTTTGCTGCCAAACAGGTAGCCCGCCACCTGCCGACCTGCAAGGCTGCCCAAGGACCTGCGCAAACAGGCCCTTGGTCAATTCTCTATTTAATGCGCTGTCCATTCGCCACAACGTGACCTTCTGCATTGACAGACAAGGTCGATGACAATTGGTCATCACCAACATTGCGGGCAAACATCCCCATCATCATGCGACCCATCATCGCCTGATCCTCGGGCAGCAATCCCATCGCGACAAGGCTATCAATCAACTGGTTCGCGCCATTAACGTTCACAGTCACTTCACCCTCCGGGCGGGGCAGGCCGTCAAATGACACAAGATCGGTGTTGTCGAATGTGAATGCACCGGTTCCCTTTACCTCTGCACCCGCCGCACGCAGGGTCAAATCGTTTAAGTTCAGGGAATAGAGTTCACCAGGCACGTCCGCATTGTTCATCGCGGCCTGTTGGTCGGGGTCCATCAGGTCAAAAAACAGCTTGGCCGTTCCCGTTAGATCAATCGCCAAGGTCACCGGATCATGGGACAGGGCCCCAGACGGATCACCCATCATCCAAATTTCATCATTCACATCCACATCAATCAACGCGATCTTAAAACCCACGTCTGCAGGCTCTTCCGTCGCGGACAGCGGCATCGCAATGCCAACCCCATATTCAGCAACGCTGAAATTCACCGGAAACGGAACGTCTGGAGTTGCTATGCTCACGTCCAAATCCGTGATCGACGTATCATAGGCAAGCTGGTCACCGCTGATTCCCCCTTGGAAAGAGCCCGCGCCCATGCTCATCGACCCTTTGGCGGCATCCCCTGCGTCATTGATGTCAAAAATGTAATCTGCCGATGAAAACGTATAATTCGCGGCACCGTTCATACCGTCCATGAACAGCATTTCCGGATTGGTCGCGTCAAAATCAAGCGGTATGCTTGCCGTCGCACTCACCGCAAGGTCATTCATCTTGCCGCTGATCAAAAACGTCCCATTGGATTGCGCATCCCTGATATCGGCCAACATATCCATTGACCCGGTGGTCACCGAATAGGCGATATCACGCATTGCACCGGTCTTGATCGTATAATCGCCAGTAAGGTCATTCAGCATAAGACGCATATCGATGAGCTCGTCACCCTCGGGGGAGCGTATCTCATCAATGACGACGCCATAACGATCCGCCGCAACGGCATAATTAGTATCGTCAGGATCACCGGATGCGATTACCTGCATGCCAGTTTGTGTGACCGTCAAGTCAACGCCATTGCCGTCGGGGTCATTAATGCTGACCGGATAGCCTTCTGACATGGTGATTTGGACTGTACCGTCGCCTGCTTCGGTAAATGTCAACGTGCCCAATTCAGCACTGACAGATATCTCGGCTTCTTCGTCTGTCATCGACATCGTCAAATCGTCGATCTGAACCACACCGCCAGAATTGCGGGCTTCGGTAAATGTTAGGCCGTCTTCACCGTAGATTGACATCAGTTCCTGCCAATCGTCCCAAACGTCTTGGGCCGTTAGGTCTGCAACAGCGGTGGAGCCGGTCAAAAGGGCAGCGGCGCAAACGCTGACGCTTAGTGTTTGTCTGATCAACATAAATCTATCCTTTGGCAAAAACGGTATTAACGACATTTCCCACCTTGCCGTTTGAGGTCAGGTGGGGTTGTCTTGACTTTAACCTATGACGACGAAGCGCCCATCGAAAGGGACTGCCATGAAAAACTTCGATTTATCGGCAAAAACCGTGCTTATCACCGGTGCAAGCAAGGGAATAGGCGCATCCGCTGCGCGCGCTTTCGCCGATGCTGGGGCAAATGTGGCCCTAATTGCGCGCAGCAGTGACGCGATAAATGCTCTCGCCGCTGAAATCGGTGCCAAAGCGATCGCCGTTCCCTGCGACGTGTCGGATTATGGCGATGTGGAAAACGCCGTCAGGGCGACGCATAATGCATTCGGCGGCCTTGATATCCTGATCAACAACGCAGGTGTCGTTGATCCTATCGGTCATCTGGCCGACTGCGACCCGGCCGAATGGGGCAAGGTCATCGACATCAATCACAAAGGGGTCTTGCACGGCATGCGGGCCGCGATGCCAGGGATGATTGCGCAAGGGCATGGCACAATCCTCAACATTTCATCCGGTGCCGCACACGGACCCGTCGAAGGTTGGTCCGCCTATTGTTCGTCCAAAGCTGGGGCTTTCATGCTGACCCGTGTGGGCGATCTCGAAGCGCGCGACAAAGGTTTGCGCATCCTTGGTCTGTCGCCCGGCACCGTTGCCACCGACATGCAGCGCACCATCAAAACATCCGGCATCAATCCAGTCAGTCAATTGGATTGGAAAGATCACATCGCCCCCGAATGGCCCGCCCAAACGCTTTTGTGGATGTGCAGCGATGCCGCAGATGCCTATCTGGGCCAAGATGTATCCTTGCGCGATGAGGCCATCCGCAAAGCTGTCGGCCTGATATGATCCTGCAAGAAGTTTCTGACGGGCTTGAGGTGGTAACACTCAACCGTCCCGACAAGGCAAACGCTTTGACCGCCGAGATGCTGGAAAATTTGATCCAGATCTTTGAGGAAAAATCGTCCCGCGTCACGATACTCACCGGTGCCGGGCACGTCTTTTGCGCCGGCGCTGACTTGGATGCCGCCAAGGTTGGCTTGGCCGTCTCACCGCTATGGGAACGTTTGTCCAAAGCCGTCGCTGATTCCCCCGCTCTGACAATCGCCGCGCTAAACGGCTCTTTGGCGGGCGGGGCTTTTGGCATGGCGCTTGCCTGCGATCTACGGGTCGCGGTGCCAACGGCCAAGTTCTTTTACCCCGTTATGAAGCTCGGGTTTTTGCCCCAACCCTCCGATCCAATGCGCCTTGCGCAATTGGCCGGGCCATCAACAGCCAAACGGATACTGCTGGCAGGCGAAAAACTCACCGCTCAAGATGCGCTTCGCACGGGTCTGATTGATCATATCGTCGAACCAAATGCGCTGATGGAAATGGCACAGGCCTTATCGACAGACGCGATTGCGGCTAATGGGGAACACGTTGCGGCCATCAAGCATTTGACCCGCTTGTGACATCTGTGGATCAAAGTTAATCAAAGGCATGGAACAACTCGCTTTTCTTGAACCCGTCTGGGGATATGTCGAACCGTTTTGGCTTCAGGCCAAAGAATGGCTGATCTCACCTGCCGCCTGGTCGCAATTTGCCTTGCTGATCGCCGCCTACGTTCTGGCGGTGTTTGCAAACAGGCTGATCTCTCCGCGACTGACGAACCTTCTCACGCCCAAAAGCGAAAATATCTTTTCAGCCGCCCGGCGCTTTGTTCTGATCTTTCTGCCACTGCTTTTACCGCTGCTGGCCTATGGGTTCACCGCCATCGGCGAACAGATCACCGCCTCGTTGTTCGGATCCAGCGCCGTTATCGCCTTTGGTAAACGTGTCTTTATCTTCCTCGCCGCGCGGGCCTTGGCCAAGAACATCATCACTGACCCGTTCCTAAAACTGCTTGGCAAATTCGTTCTGGTTCCAGCTGCTGCGCTTTATGCGCTGGGGATCTATGATCCGTTCATGATGTTTCTTGCGGACACGGTCGTCGGCGTCGGAAACATCCAGTTTTCGATCCTGTCGATTGTGCGCGGCGTTGTGTTCGGCAGCATCCTGTTCTGGCTAGGTCAATGGTCCAACGGCCATTCTAACGCCTACATCGAACAACAGCCCATGAAACCGGCCACACGGCAACTGGCGTCAAAGGCTGCGGAATTCGCGATCTTCGGCCTCGCCTTTATCCTGCTTGTGAACATCCTCGGCATCTCGCTCGGCTCCCTCGCGGTGCTTGGCGGTGCCATTGGTGTCGGCCTTGGTTTCGGCCTGCAAAAAATCGCCTCGAACTTTATTTCCGGGGTGATCCTCCTGCTGGAAGGGCAAGCAACCGTCGGCGAC
This sequence comes from uncultured Paracoccaceae bacterium, assembly GCA_937922155.1. Classification (GTDB taxonomy): domain Bacteria; phylum Pseudomonadota; class Alphaproteobacteria; order Rhodobacterales; family Rhodobacteraceae; genus Cognatiyoonia. The sequence continues at coordinate 4,998 of CAKZVL010000082.1, forward strand.
TACGTCGAACTCGACGGGGGTGAGGCCGGGACAATCATCAAAATGATGGCCCGCGCCACGATCCTTGAAACCTATGACGGCAAATGGATCGTCGTTCCCAACGAAGATTTCATCGTCACCCGCGTCGTCAACTATTCCGACAGCGGGTCCGCCAACCGATTAGAAGCAAACTTTTCCGTCAGCTACGACACCGACATCAACAAAATCCCCGCGATCATTCAAAAGGCCGTGGGAGATCACCCTGACGTGCTGAGCAAACCCGAACCACCTGATTGCGAACTGCGTGGCTTTGGGGAATCCGGTATCGACTTCTGCGTGGAATTTTGGGTCGAAGGCATCGACGATGGTAAGAACCGATTTACCTCGGACATTCTGTTCGTGATCTGGAACGCACTACGCGACAACGACATCAAAATTCCCTACCCACATCGCGTTGTCGAATTCAAAGGCACGCCGCCTGATTTGTCTGCGTGACAACCGCCCTTGTCATCGGTGGTGGCCCGGCAGGATTGATGGCCGCGGATGTGTTGTCAGCGGCTGGGTGCAACGTCACGCTGACAGACCAAATGCCGACAGTGGGGCGCAAATTCCTGATGGCGGGAAAATCTGGCCTGAACCTCACAAAATCCGAATCGTTCGAAACCTTCGTCAACGCCTACATCCATCTGCCAGCACAACTGCGCTGGGCTTTGGATGACTTTGGCCCTGAACAGGTTGTTGAATGGGCAAACGACCTTGGCCAAGACGTCTTCAAAGGCAGCACAGGGCGCATCTTTCCCAAAATGATGAAGGCCTCCCCCCTGCTGCGGGCATGGATCGCGCGGCTAACTTCACAGGGTGCCACAATCCAAACACGCCACCGCTGGGTCGGATGGGACGGCGATACAGCTCGGTTTGACACCCCAGATGGCACAACATCCATCCGCTCCGATATAACGATCCTCGCGCTGGGCGGGGCCAGTTGGCAACGGCTCGGCTCTGACGGTGCTTGGACCAAACACATCGCGGATACGCGTCCGTTCCAACCTTCCAACTGCGGTTTTCAGGTTGCGTGGTCGCGCCATATGGATGGGGTGTTGGGGCATCCGATTAAATCAACCTGCCTCACTGCAGGGTCACGCACGTCGCGCGGGGAATGGGTCCTCACCCACAAAGGCATCGAAGGCGGCGGCATCTACGAAGTGTCCGCGGCAATGCGCGATGGGCATCCGCTGATCGTTGACCTTGTCCCTGACCTCTCACGCCAAGACATCCATGACAGACTGGCCAAGGGGCGACCCGGCAGAACCAAAACCCAATTCCTGAAATCGGGCCTGCGGCTGCCACCGGCCAAAGTGGCGCTGTTTCTGGAAATGACCAAGGGGGAAATCGTCGATCTGGCCAACGACCTTAAGGCGTTAAAGGTCAGCCACAACGGACCACTGCCAATCGATGAAGCCATTTCAACAGCAGGCGGCGTTTCAAACGACGCTTTGAATGAACGGCTGATGCTGATCCAGCGCCCAGGCGTCTTTTGTGCGGGCGAAATGCTGGATTGGGACGCCCCGACCGGCGGCTATTTGTTGACCGCTTGCTTTGCAACAGGGCGAAAAGCGGCAAAAGACGCATTGCACTGGCATAAAGAACTTGCAGAAATGCCGTAATAAGGTTTTGCCAACAGGCAACCTTTCACAAAAAAGGGCGATGGACATCGAAAACAATCGTAACTGTTGCATCCGCGCACCGCTGATCACAACAGCGCGAGCTTGCGGTCCAAATTTGCGGCGCTTTCAATTAAGTATATGAAAAATATGAATTTAATTCAAAAATAGACCAGACAAACTTGCCTTTTTCCCTGCTCACAGCGCGCAGTTTAGAGTTGTGAGCGGATTGATCTCTCTAAAGTGGCAGCAATCGGCTTGATCGTCATCATTGTGTAAACAAACGCCTTGTTTTGGCCAATAAACGTGGATAAACCATAGATGATCGACCAAACGTGCATCTAATCGGAGTATTCACATGCGCCTTACTACTACACTCGCCGCAGCTGCAGCAATCGCAGTAACTGGTGCCGCCGCTAACGCTGGTGGCCTGGCTCCTGTTGCAATCGAAACACCTGTTGTTGTTGTTGACCCAGCACCAGTAGGCGGTTCAGTTCCAGCTGGTTACATCGTTCTCGGTGTTCTTGCTGCACTTGTTGCTGCTTCCGGTTCTTTCTAAGGTTTCCTTAGACGACTGAGATTAAAAAAAGACGAGCTCCGGCTCGTCTTTTTCATTTTTAACGGAGAAAAAAATCATGCGTACATTCACAACACTTACCGCAGCTGCCGCAATCGCAGTATCTGGTGCCGCAGCGACTGCTGGTGGTCTAGCACCAGTTGCGATCGAAACACCTGTTGTCGTTGTTGATACACCAACCGTCAGCGGCGGCTCTGTTCCAGCTGGTTACATCGTTCTTGGTGTTCTGGCTGCATTGGTTGCAGCGTCCGGCTCTTTCTAAGCCCAGACCTCAAAAACCGAATTTGCGAAAGGCGGGCCTCGGCCCGTCTTTTTGCGTTTGGGGGTGCTGTTTACCAGGCATTAACCAAGATGCACCGCGCGCTGCGTTAACCGGGGCATTTGGGCGATTTCGGTGTACCGGTTGTGTACGCGCTGTGTACAGGCTGTGACTCTTGAAAACCCAACAAACGTTGGCGTTTACCCCGATTCCCACTGTTATTGGCAAATTGTACACCGAACCGTTGCGCAGGCTTAGCGGCGCGCCATCATCGCAAGGCGGATCAACGCACGCTCCATCACCGCATGGGCCGGTGCCGCGCTTGACGACCGCAATGTCAGGTCGGTTTCCATCAACGTGC
>CAKZVL010000083.1 GCA_937922155.1 uncultured Paracoccaceae bacterium
CGAAAACGAACGGGTGCGCCGCAGATACGATACGCTCAACGTCAGTTTTCTGGGGCTCCTCGAACACATCGTGCACCGCTGCGACGCGGCTGGAACGCCACTGTCATTCTGCGGCGAAGATGCTGGCCGCCCGGTCGAAGCGCTGTGTTTTGCCGCCATCGGTTTTCGCAGCCTTTCGATGCGTCCTGCCTCGGTCGGGCCCGTCAAACATCTGATCCGACAAGTGGACTTGGGCGACGTCAAAGCCGTGATTGACACGGCGCGCGATGCAAATGTGCAATCCGTGCGCCGGGCCGTCAGTGATTTCCTTGTGGATCAAGCCCGCAACACAGGCACCTTGCAAGCCGCCAAAGCCACGTGAAACGCTTCTGCTACGGCTTCTTCTCCGTGGACCTGTGACAATTGCCGCAAGCCGAAATGAACATGGGCCATCTCGACGTAGTAATCGATAAACGCATAATTCGTCCCAGCCCCCGCCGCAGCACCCAGTATAGGTACCGCCTGCGTGGCCAGCTTTTGGCTTAGCACCGTGGCAAAACGCGGCGCGACACGGGCGATCAACCCATGAAGCGCGGCACCCGAAATTCCAATACGCGCACCAAAAAACGCCGTATCAATCCCATCATCGCTTTCGCCCGGCCCACCTGATCCGAAAACGGCCAGACACTGCATCCGTGTTTCAGGCGACGTCGGATCCTCACCATATTGCGCCGCAACACCTTGCACCGCGCGAAAGATCATCGTCGTGGCCACAGGCAACTCGGCCAATGCCGTGGGCAATCCGCCCAATCCGCCAACTGCGCCGCTCAACGTAGCCATCACTTTGTTCATACGATCCGTACGCGCACTGCCCGTGACCTTCGGGCCATGGGTCTTAGCCGCCAGATCGTAACTATGCGCCAACGCCTTGCGCGCCCCTACATCAATCTGCGCACGTGCCGCTTTGGGCAGGGCTTTCAATCCACCCTCGACCCGCCCCCCGACAAAGGTCACAGCCTTCATCACAAGGCCATTGGCTTTGTGCTGGCGATGGGCAAGCGCGGTAATCCGCGCGAGGGCCGCATCATCCAACGGGGGCATCGTTTGATCTGGATTGACCAGCTTCATGTCAGGGTCATCAACGCTCATATCTTTGATCTAAGGACGATGAACCCACTTTTCAATCGAGCGCTGGCGTCACATCCCCCCGAACACCGTCCCATGCGCCTGACGACAGCGCCAGCCCAAGAACTCGGTTTGGGTTCGTCGGCGGCGGCATCTCTACGCCTTCAAGTCGCACAAACCCATAACGACCATAATAGGACGCATCCCCCACCAACATGATCCGCGACCACCCCTCATTCATCGCAGCATCCTTGGCCCGCCCCAGCAAAAGCGCGGCAAGTCCCTCGCCCTGACGCGTAGGATGCACGGCAATCGGGCCAAGCAATAGCGCAGCCGCGCCCCCCACACGCACAGGCCAATGGCGGATCGCGCCGGACAAAACTCCGTCCGGATCACGGGCCACCAGACATAAGGGGCCAACAGGCAAAACACCCTCCCTCAAACGATAGGATGACAACGCCGTGCGCCCGGGTGCAAAGCTCAGGTCGTATAACGCCTCAACCTCCCACCAGTCGTCGGATGTCTCGACCGTAATGTTGTAATCCATCGCTGGCATGTCTTTGCCGTTTGTCCCTGCCCCGCAGACAAGCTACCTAAGCTGGTGGATAAGGTGAAGAGAGGGCGCAATGTTTTACAAACCCAAAGATGGCCATGGGCTTCCACACAATCCGTTTAACGCAGTTATCGCACCGCGCCCGATTGCATGGGTGGCCACACGCGGAACCGACGGGGACAATCTAGCGCCCTACTCCTTCTTCAACGGGGTTGCCTATGTGCCACCGCAAGTGATGTTCGCCTCTACCGCGAGCAAACCAGATCGCGACGGCACCAAGGACAGCTTGTCCAACATCCGCGAAACCGGCGTGTTTTCAATCAGCATCGTGGAACACGCAATGCGCGATGCAATGAACCAAACCTCAGGGCCCTGGGACAAAGAAACCGACGAATTTGCCCTCGCCGGCATCGCCAAAGCAAACTGCGAAACAATCGACTGCCCGCGTGTCGCAGATGCACCCGCAACACTGGAATGCAACGTCACCCAGATCGTTCCGCTCTTGGGAGAGGCAAATTTCGCGGTCTTTGGCGAAGTGACAGGCGTTCATCTGCGAGACAACTGCCTTGTGGACGGGTTGTTTGATGTGACCACCTTCCAACCCCTCGCGCGCCTTGGCTACCGCGACTATTCGGTGGTTGAAAACGTCTTTAGCCTCAAACGCCCTGGCGAATAGGCGATTAACTTGGCTGACGCTCGGCCCAGCCGGCAAATATCTTTTCCAACGCCACAACAATGTAATAAAGCACGATCCCCAGCAGCGCGAGCGCGATAAGCACAGCAAACATCAACGGATAGTCGGAATTGGTTTTCCCACTGTCAAACAAAGCGCCAAGGCCACGACCATGCGGGCTCACGATCTCCATCAAATTGGTACCGATAAAGGCCAGGGTCACCGCAACCTTCAAGGCGCCAAAAAACTCCGGCAAGGTCTTTGGCAAAGCGATCTTCCAAAAAATCGTCGTCTGCGACGCGCCCAAGGATCGCAAAATATCGCGGTACTCAGGCTCTAGCGTCGACAGGCCAATCGACACGGAAACCGCGATTGGAAAAAACGAAATCATAAAGGCGATCAAGACCGTATTGAAATCATGCGCCCCCACAAACATCAGCGCGACAATCGGAACAACCGTGGCCTTTGGAATGGCATTAAACCCCACCAAAAGCGGGTAAAGAGCATCGCGCATAGTGCGTGAAAAACCCATGATCATGCCCACACCTGTGCCTACAACAATCGCTAGCAATAACCCAACAACCGTGCGCCAAAGCGTCTGCCAGCCCATCACCAAGAACAATTCCCAATACCGCTGATAGGCAGGCCAAAGGTCAGAGGGCGAGGCCATTTTGTAGTTCGGCCAATCGTTGACCCAAACCAACCCTTCCCAAAGCAATAGGAAAATCGCCATCGCGAAAAGCGGAACCAAAATCTTTCGCATCATATCAGCATTCCAGTATCATCTTGCCCAAAATACTCCCGCCGGAGGCGAAAAAAATCTTTCCGACAGGCCCCATCACGCCGCACGCCCTTGGGCGATTTCGATCTGACGGCGCAGGATGTTCAGCCGCTCTGCCGCTTCAGGTGTGTAAAGATCCTCAAGCGTCGGCGTCCCGGCACGATGAACATCCATCACATATTGAGTCCGCGCCGGACGCCCCGACAACACAACCACCTGATCCCCTAGAAAGATCGCCTCGCGCAGATCATGGGTGATCAAAATCGCGGTGAACGGCTCCTTGGCCTTCACATCATGCATCGTCAGCCACAGGTCCTCGCGCGTGAACGCATCCAAGGCGCCAAAAGGCTCATCCAAAATCAGCACATCCGGTTGATGCACCAAAGCCCGGCACAGCGACGCACGCTGGCGCATTCCGCCTGACAGTTCGGATGGGCGCTTATCTTCAAATCCTTCTAGGCCGACAAGCGCCAACAAATAGCGCGCGCGTTCTTCTGCCGCGCGCCCTTTCAGACCACCGGGCACAATCTCCAGCGGTAGCATCACGTTCTTGAGGATACTACGCCATTCCAAAAGCACGGGGTTTTGAAACGCCATGCCCACGGTCGAACGCGGGCTTTTGACCAGCTCACCGTGTAGCCACACTTCGCCTTCGTCCGGCTTCATCAAACCGGCCACCAGACGCGTCAGCGTGGATTTCCCGCACCCCGATGGGCCAACGACGGCGCAGAAACCACCCTCTTGCACGGTGACATCCAGCCCATCCAAAACGGGCAAAGGACCGCCAGCGGTCGGATAGGTGTGGCGCACACCTTTGATATCAATAAGAGGCTTCATATTGGGCTTTCGAGGGGGGCAGATCGCCCCCCTTTCAATGGGGTCACTTCAACATGAAACCAGTTTCAGGCAGGTACGCGTCGGTGAAATACAAGCTCGCATCCGGCGCGTTCTGGAATTCATACACCGTTGCAATCTGCTCTAGCGCGCTGGCCATGCGATCTGAATCAATCCGCCCCATCCCGTTTTCAAGGGTGTAGTCGGTGACGACATTGGCATTGATCGACAGCTCCAAACGACGCTGTTCCAGATCAGAATCCGCCGCCGGGTTGCGTTCAATCAAGGACGGCATGACAGAAGCCGGATCCGCGATTGCATCCGCCCAGCCCATTGCGACAGCCTCTAGGAAACCACTGACAACCTCAGGATTTTCAGCGGCATATTCGGTGTTCACGATCACGGCGTTGCCATACAGATCAAGCCCGTAATCGGCCATCAAAATGGTCGAAATATCATCCTCAGGAACACCAAGGCGGACAAGGTTCAGATAGGAACTGAACGAAAACCCAGTGATCGAGGCAACGTTGCCTTCCGCCAGCATAGGTTCACGGGTGGGAAAGCCGACAGGTTCGACCGTAACATTGGCCATATCAATCCCGTTTGCCGCAGCAAAGATCGGAAACTGTGCCCATGCGCCATCGGGTGGCGGTGCGCCCAATACCTTACCTTCCAGATCGCCCGGGCCCTCAACACCCAATGACTTGCGCCCAATAACCGCGAAAGGGGGTTTGTCATACACCATCATCGCCGCAATCACTGGCGCGCCGGGGTTTTGGTCCAAGAACTTGATCAGGCTGTTGATGTCAGCAAATCCAATCGGAAACGCCCCCGTCGCCACCTTTGGAATCGCATCCAGCGATCCGGATCCAGCGGTGATTTCAACGCTCAGCCCTTTGGCCTCAAAGTGTCCGTTATCTATAGCTGCGAAATAGGGTGCCGCCGGCCCCTCAAATTTCCAGTCAAGCGCGAACGGCACAGCGGTTGCATGTCCGTCAGCGAATGTTGCCGTTGCAGTCGCTGCGACAAACAGCGTTGTGAGTGGTCGAAAGAACATAAAGCAGGCTCCCAGATGTGCTAAACTCCGGAAGTTAGATCGCAGGCTTTGGACGTTGTCCATACGATTCACCTTTTGCGCCCCAAAAGTTCGCAAATGCCCTAAAATCAGGCAAGCTCAGGTCGATCTGCTACCCGCAAGATCAAGATCACAAGATTGGATCAGGCCTTAATGCCCGCCCAGGATTCCCGTCCGCACGTCATAATCAACGGCCAAGGCGTAATCAGGGTCATCATCACTATCGACCATCAGGTGTCCTGCCTTGGACAAAAGCTGATGACAATCTTGGCTAAGATGACGCAACTGGATCGATTTTCCAGCCGCCTCGTACTTCAGCGCCACAGCTTCGATGGCTTGCAAGGCAGATTGATCCACCACGCGGCTATCGGCGAAATCCACGATCACCAATGACGGATCGTCCGCCACATTAAACAGCTCTGCAAACCCCTCAGAAGAGCCGAAGAACAACGGCCCGCGAATTTCATAGACCTTGGCCCCCTCTGGCGTTTCATGGGTCCGGGCACGAATACGGGTCGCGTTGTTCCAGCTATAGGCAAGGGCCGACACAATCACACCAACAACCACCGCCGTGGCAAGATCGGTTGCAACCGTCACGATGGTCACAAGGATGGTCACAAAGGCATCCATCCGCGGCACCTTGCGCAGAATAGTGAGAGAGTTCCAAGCAAACGTCCCAATCACAACCATGAACATAACGCCCACGAGCGCTGCCAGTGGGATTTGCTCAATCAGGCCAGAAGCGAACAAGATAAAGGCCAACAAGAACAGCGCCGCCGCAATCCCTGCAATCCGGGTGCGACCGCCCGATTTGACGTTGATCATTGACTGACCAATCATCGCACAACCGCCCATCCCACCAAAGAAACCAGTGATCGTATTGGCCGCACCTTGGGCCAAACACTCTTGGCTTGCACCTCCACGCTTACCCGTCATTTCACCCACAAGGTTTAGGGTGAGCAAGCTTTCGATCAGACCAATCGCCGCAAGGATCAGCGCGTATGGCAAAATGATCTCAAACGTCTCCCAGGTCAGCGGCACAATCGGGATATGAAACGATGGCAATCCCCCCTGGATAGAGGCCATGTCACCCACGCGCGGCACGTCCAGACCAAAGATCAGCACAATCCCTGCAACAATCCCGATCCCCGCCAAGGGCGCTGGGATCGCATTGGTGATCTTGGGCCAAACCCAAATGATCGCCATGGTCAAAGCGACTAGCGACAGCATCAAGAACAAAGGCAATCCCGTCAGCCATTCCCCGCCTGACATGCCGTGGCTTGTCACTTCTGCGGTGCCGGGCACCTGAAATTGCGACATCTGCGCAAGGAAAATCACAATGGCCAAACCATTGACAAAGCCCAGCATGACCGGATGCGGCACAAGGCGAATGAACTTCCCCCAACGCATCAAGCCAACAAAAATCTGGATCAATCCCATCAAAACAACAGTGGCAAAAAGGTATTCGACACCATGCTGCGCCACAAGACTGACCATAACAACGGCCAAGGCCCCCGTTGCACCAGAAATCATGCCAGCACGCCCACCAAAAACCGCTGTGATCAACCCGACGATAAAGGCGGCATAAAGCCCGACCAACGGGTGCACGCCTGCAACAAAGGCAAAGGCCACTGCCTCTGGCACAAGGGCCAAGGCAACGGTCAGACCAGACAGGATTTCCGTCTTCCAACGGCTGGCTGTCAAAGGCGAAGACGCGTCAGTAATCGCAAGGCTGTCGGCGAAGCTCGCCAAAATAGAACGGGGCATGAAAAGTCCTGAAAGATCGGATATGTTGTGGAGCGCCTTATCGCAGGCAGAAACAGATGTCACCCCATCCCGCATAAGGCTTGCACCGCTCAGGCATCTTGGGCAAAGGTTGGAACCGATCGTTGGGCGTTTGCAGACCAAACAAACAACCATCGGTGGCGTCGAACGGACTGAAATCAACGAACTTGAAAGCGACCTTATGAAAACCGTCCAAGACTACATCCGCACCATTCCTGACTTCCCCCATGCAGGCATCATGTTTCGCGACGTCACCACGCTCTTTTCAGACCCGCGCGGCTTTCGAATGGCCATCGACCAACTGCTGCACCCCTACGCCGGACGCCCCATTGACCGCGTCGTCGGGCTAGAAGCGCGCGGCTTCATCCTCGGCGGCGCCATTGCACATCAACTCTCGCTCGGTTTTGTGCCTATCCGCAAAAAGGGCAAGCTGCCGGGCAAAACAATCGAACAACCCTATACGCTCGAATACGGGGAAGCCGTGATGGAAGTACACGAGGACGCGCTAGACCCGGGCGAAAACGTCCTCCTCGTGGATGACCTCTTGGCCACAGGCGGCACGGCGGAAGCCGGGATCAAACTGGTGGAACGCATGGGGGCACAAGTCATCGGCTGCGCCTTCGTCATCGACCTGCCCGATCTGGGCGGCCGCGCAAAACTCGAATGCATGGGCATGGACGTCCATGCGCTTTGCGCCTTCGCAGGCGACTAGGTTTCTGACGACTAGGGGCGTTGCCCCTCGGCCCAATGGGCCTCACCCCACAGTTTGATCAGACAAGAGAAAATCAGTAGATGCGCCCGGCCGCCTGCCTACTGAAAGGACGGACATGGTCTGTCAACGACGGGGCGACTTTCCCTTGTCGCGGTCATCAACGCTGCCGCCTGTACCGCAAAACTGATCAAAACCGATCCCCCCTAACACTTCCTAAACGGCGCTTAGATTTTCAAAACGCGGTGCGCCGGTCACACCGGCTTGTGTTTGTGTTCGCCTGAGTTGGGTGCCGGCCTGGTGGACCGGTCGCGAATTTGAACGGTTCATACGTCCCCAAAAACCTACAGGTCTCTCAAATTTACGAACGCACAGCAGCAAGACCCTTTCGAAATTCAGCCGGTGTTTGGCCCGTCTCTTTCTTAAAGGCACGGGTAAACGCAGAATTTGACGCGTATCCCGCACTCTCGGCGGCATCCGTCAATGAGGTGCTGGCCTGCTGCAGGGTTTTCTTGGCGATCTCCATCCGCCATGTCGTTACATACTCCATCGGGGACATATGCATCTGTTTCTGGAACTGCGCGGCGAACGCGGCCCGAGACATTCCAGCGGTGTTTGCGAGAGTTTCAACCGTCCACCGCGCGGCAGGCGCTTTGTGAAAGGCGTCCATCGCGCGGCTTAGCTTCTTGTCCGTAAAAGCCCCCAAAGCAAATTCCTTGGCTTCATGACTTTCCACAAAGTATCGGATGGCCTGCGCCAAAATCACTTCCGACATCCTAAGCGCGATCAAGTCACCTCCAATTTTGCGCCCGCCGGCTTCCTCTCCAATCATCTGCAAACTGGCTTCCATCCACCGTCCAGCGTGTTCGCCATAGTTGGTGATGTGAATATAGGGGGGCAAGCGCTCTAAAAGAATATGCCGCGCGTTTGGATCAAAGGTAAAGTGGCCACAGATCAGCTGGGTCTCGCTCTCCGGTTCGTCACCACCAAAAACAAGGACGCCCGATCCATCGTAGCCAGATTCTGTCAAAACTGCATCCAAAGGCATGACATTGTGTTCAGGGGTATGGCCGCACGACAGATCGTGAGATGCCCCATGCGGTATGATGATCAGATCGCCCTGAGCAAGAGAGATTGGTTTTTCTTGCCCATCAACCTTCACCAAGCAAGCCCCCCGATGGGCAAAGTGGAACCGGGCCACGTTTTCATAGCTTGGAACGGCAACACCCCATGGCGTTGTGAATGACGTGCGAAAATAAAGCGTTCCACGCACCGACAGGTTGGTCAAAATATCACTGAGAAGATCAAGCATATGAAACCATACACATGTAATTTTTTATTTACACCGCATCTGTACCATCTGCATGACACTTTAGACAATGGGGCATTCTTTATCGGCAAATTTGGCGCGATACTTGGATTTTAACGACCCACCAACTGGAGCTTCTAAGATGAAAAATCTGTTTTCTGCACTTACCGCTGTCCTGGCAATGACCGGCGCTCAGGCCTCTGCACAAGATGTTGCCGCCATGAACGACCTGGAATTTGCGCATATCGCCTACACGGCCGACAACATCGATATTCGATATGCATATCTCGCACTGGCTCTGTCCAACAATCCCGACATCCACGAATTCGCCAACACGATGATCCGCGACCATACCGCTGTGAACGAGGCAGCTTTGGGCCTGTTGGATAAGCTTGGCGCGACAGCTCAAGATAACGCCGTCAGCCAATCACTGAACGCAAACGCCGAAGAGATCATCAACGGGTTCGTCAAACTACGTGGTGCAGAATTTGATGCAGCCTACGCCGCCAACGAACTGGCTTACCATCAGTCTGTGAATGACCTCGTTGAAAATACGATGATCCCAAACATCGACAATGCAGAAGTGAAAGCTCTGTTCCTGCAGGGTCTTGAGATTTTCAAGGCGCATGAAGTGCATGCAGAAATGATGGTTAAGGCGCTGCAGTGATGGAAAACACCCATTCACGTCGCAACGTGATGATGGGGGCGGCGGCTGCATCAGCAGTCGCCCTAACCGCCACACCTTTGCGTGCTCAAGACCCGACCCTCCACGAGGTTCAAATCCAAACCTTCAATTTTGTTCCCCAAACGGTGCAGGCGCGTGTCGGTGATACAATCCGTTGGACCAATTATGACCTTGCCCCGCATACGGCAACTGCGGTGGAGTTTGGCTGGGACACCAAAGAGATTTTAAAAGGCGATAGCGGCGAGATCGTTGTCACCAGCGACATGGAAACATCATACTTCTGCGCTTTTCACCCGCACATGAAAGCGACAATTGAAATTTTGCAGTCTTAGTGGAAACTTTGTAAGCGATCACGAAAGAATGGAGCCAGGGCAGCGGTTACAGATATTGGCGCGTGCCCTATTTTCTCTTGTCCAATCAAACTGCCGCCGGAGGCTCCAATGGGTTCGGGCGGGGCGCAGCCACTCAAGTGGTATACGATCCTTGAAAACCCGCGTCAAAACATGTCGTGCGGGCAACGCCCGCGCCGTTTGGTCAATCCTGTCGAAGGATCGCGCCGGGGTTCATGATGCCTTTTGGATCAAGGGCTGCTTTAATCGCGCGCAACATCGCCAGTTTGGCCGGATCACTGTAGCGCTCCAAATCCTCCACCTTCAATCGCCCGACCCCATGCTCTGCACTGACCGATCCGCCGCAGTCGTGGGTCACATCATGAACCGCACGCTTGATCGCATCCCGCAGCTCGACAAAATCTGACCGGTTAAGCCCGGACTGAGGAAAAACATTGTAATGCAAATTGCCATCGCCCAAATGGCCAAAACAATTGATCCGAAAATCACCAAGCGCCGCGATCGCCTGCCCTGCCGCATCCAAAAACTGCGGGATCACGCCCAGCGGAACCGAGACATCATGACTGCTGATCGATCCAATGCGGCGGTTCGCCTCCGGCAGCATCTCACGCAAATGCCAAAACGCAGCGCGGTCCGCCTCTGATTGGGCGACAACGCCGTCAGTTGCGACACCCTCCGCCAGCGCCTGCTCAAACAAGGCCACCAACGCTGCATCCGCCGATGCACCGGCCGATACACCCAATTCAATCAAAACGGTCCAAACTGGCGTCTGCGCAAAGGGTTTGCGCACGTCCAAGCCTGTTTCATCAAGAAAGACAAAGCCCTGTTTGTGTATAATCTCAAAAGCAGACACGCCCTCGCCAACCAGTGCGCGCGCCTGTCCCAAAAGCCGCAACGCAGCTTGCGGTGACGGCACGGCGATCATCGCCGCACCGATGGATGTGGGCTGGGGAAACATCTGCAAGCTGGCTGCCGTGATGACACCCAATGTGCCCTCCGCACCGATCATCAGGTTCTTCAGATCATAGCCCGTGTTGTCTTTGCGCAAACGGCCAAGGCCATTCCAGACACTGCCATCCGGGCGCACGACCTCCAACCCCAAACACATCGCCCGCGCATTGCCATACCGCAGCGTGTTGATCCCACCTGCATTTGTGGCCAATAAACCGCCAATCCGCGCGGAGCCCTCAGAAGCAAGAGAAAGCGGAAAAACCTTACCTTGACGCTCCGCCAGTTCTTGCACATCAGCGAGGATCATTCCGGCCTCAACAATCAGCACATTTTCATCTGGGTATATACCGCGCAGGGCCGTCATACGCTCCATCGACAAAACCACAGGGCGCGGGCCACCTTCGATCAGCTGCCCTCCGACAAGCCCCGTGCCACCACCATAAGGGATGACCGGCACGCTGGCCCCAAAACAGGCGCGCACAATCTGCGCAACTTCTTCAGTAGAGGACGGCGCGATCACCAATCCGTGCCCTTTCCAACGCCCTCTGTTTTCTACCAAATAATGGGTACTGTCGTCCTTAAAGGCCTGCTGGGGCAAAATGGCTTTCAGCCCAGCTTCGAAATCTGACTCTGCGGGGTTTAGCATTTTGCATCCCTTCGATACGGATCATTGGACGGGCTCGGCGCACCTCGCGCCCGGGCTTGTTTAATCCGCCGTCCAGCCGCCGTCGATCATCAAATGTGTGCCCGTCATCATCGCGCTTGCATCACAGGCGAGATAAACCACCGGCCCCATGATGTCTGTCACCTCGCCGATCCGGTCAAGCTTGATCTTGTCCATGATCCACGCAACCCGCTCTGGGTTGGCAAAGGTCACTTCTGTCAGCGGTGTGCGAATGAAGGTTGGACAGATCGTATTGACCCGAATGCCCTGTTTGCCCCATTCAATCGCCATCGCCTTGGTAAAGCCCTCAACCGCATGTTTGGTGCCGCAATAGACAGCGCGATCAATACCCCCGACATACGCCATCTGAGAAGTGATGTTGATCAGTGATCCCGGCTTGCCCGCGGCGATCAGCCCCTTGGCCACGGCGGTGGTCAGAAAATAGGCCCCCTTAAAGTTGAGGTCCGAGACAGCATCAAAATCCGCCTCTTTCGTTTCCAAACTAGGGCCATGGATCGCAAGGCCCGCAGAATTGAGCAAAACATCAAACGGCCCACGCGCGGCGACAGCCGCTTGCGTGGCCGCAACATCAGTGACATCCAGCGTGAGCGTATCCACCGACATACCCGCAGATGCCATCGCTTCGGCTGCGGCGGCCAACTTATCCTCAGAGCGCGCAGCAAGGGTGACATGCGCGCCCGCCTCCCCCAATGCCACAGCACTGGCCAAACCAATGCCAGAGGAGGCCCCCGCGACCAACGCGCGTTTTCCGTCCAAACGAAACGCAGGGGTTGTTGGCAGGGGTGTTGGCAATGTCATGATCTAGAAATCCTGTTGCGTGTACGACAAACCTGTGCCTCCGGCGGGAGTATTTTGGGCAAGATGATACGATATTTGTCCATTACATATCCGGCTTTTGATACGGGGCCGGGCCGCCATAGGGGATATTCACGCCACCATAGCGACGCACACGAATGTTGCATTGTTCCGCGTGTCCCGTGAACCCTTCGAGCAAGCACAATCGTGACCCATAGGCGCCAATGTCTGCGGCCGCTTCATCGGTTGTGATCTTTTGATAACTGTGCGTTTTGAGGAATTTTCCAACCCAAAGGCCACCGGTGTAACGCCCTGCCTTTTTGGTTGGCAACGTATGGTTGGTGCCAATCACTTTGTCGCCGTTGGCCACATTGGTGCGCGGCCCCAAGAACAGCGCGCCATAGCAGGTCATATGTTCCAAAAACCAATCATCGCGGTCCGTCATGACCTGCACGTGTTCCGACGCGATATCCTCTGCCACTGACAACATTTCCTCGTAAGTATCGCACAGAATAATCTCGCCGTAATCTTCCCAGCTTTTGCCAGCCGTTTCCGCGGTCGGCAAAATTGTCAGCAACCTGTCGATTTCTTGCAAGGTCTCGCGGGCGAGCTTTTCTGAATTGGTTAGCAGCACGGCGGGTGAGTTATAACCGTGCTCCGCCTGCCCCAACAAATCGGTGGCGCATAATTCGCCGTCGACGGTGTCGTCGGCGATCACCATGGTTTCGGTTGGACCTGCGAACAAATCAATGCCGACGCGGCCAAACAATTGCCGTTTCGCCTCAGCCACAAAGGCGTTGCCGGGACCGACCAACATATG
Source organism: uncultured Paracoccaceae bacterium (assembly GCA_937922155.1). Lineage (GTDB taxonomy): Bacteria > Pseudomonadota > Alphaproteobacteria > Rhodobacterales > Rhodobacteraceae > Cognatiyoonia. Next base: position 13,110 of record CAKZVL010000083.1, read on the forward strand.
GACTGGATCAATCGTTTCCGTCCCAATCGCCATTGCGCCGACCGCTTGAATACCGCCCAGCACATAAATCTCATGCGCCCCGCCAAGGTGCATCGCCGCGATCACCGCTGGGTTCGGTTCACCGTTAAAGGGCGGCGTGCAGGCGATGATGCGCGGCACTTTGGCCACCGACGCCGTGGCCACCGACATATGGGCAGAGGCGACCATGGGAAACTTGCCCCCCGGGACATAACAGCCAACCGATTGCACGGGGATCGTCTTGTGACCCAAGATGACGCCTGGCATTGGTTCCACCTCGATGTCCAACATCGACTCCCGCTGCGCTTGGGCAAACTTGCGCACTTGGTCTTGCGCAAACTTCAGATCGGCCATGTCCCGGTCGCTGACTTTGGCCATCAGGTCGTTTATGTCCGCTTCGCTCAACCGATAGCTGGCGGGCGCATAATCATCAAACTTCACAGCCATGTCGCGCACAGCGCTATCGCCACGGACAGCGATATCTGCCAAGCCTGCCTCGACAATGGCGCGCACTTTGGCGTCATCTTCTGCGCGGTCCGCTTCGGACCTTGCGGTTTTCAAGTGACGAATTGTCATGGGTTGGCTCCTCCAAACCGGGCGTCGAAATCGCCTAAACCCTTGCACGCGAATGTCGCGCCCTCAAGCGCCTGAGACGCGATTCTGACCTCATAGTGGGAATTTCATGCTTCAATTCCCTGCATCCCTTCGGATTGCAAGAACGCGCAGCGTGATTATCTAAAGGCCAACGACTATGAAAGGACGTGGTCACCCGCCCCATGCGGCGCAGGCCATGGCGATAATTTGCACATCTTAACTGACCATCTTGGCCCCACGAACGAGGCGATACACACCTTGTCGGCCGCCGCCAGCACCATCGGTTCTGAAACTGCGAAAGCGACGTTATGTACCAACGCGACCTTGGCCATTTTGGCCCAAGACGCGGGCATAAGACCGCTTGACGCCCTTTTGGACGCAGGCGACATCGCGATCCCCGATCATCAGCGCATCGTTGTCAAAGGCAAAACCCTTGCCATCGCCTTGACGGCGGATGCGCACCTGCTGGCTTATCGCGCAGATATTTTCGAAAAATCAGGCTTAAATGTGCCGCAGACGCTATTTGATATTCCTGCAACGATCAAAACGCTGCGCACAAAAACCGATCTGGAAACACCACTTTTGCTCGACCGTAGCGATGGCTGGTCCTTGGCCCAAATCGTTCTGTCCCATTTGGACAGCCCAATTGACAAGACCACAGGCGATATCGACCTCAACACCCAAGCCGCGCAAGAGCTTTTGACGCTGTTGCTTGACCTTGCGGGCGATGCGTCAATGACCACAACAATCGACGATTGGTCCGCAGGACACAGCGCGATGATGCTGACCCCTGGCAACGCGATGCACCGGCTTTCCAAAATCGCGAACGTAACGGCCCGCCCGCTCATGCAGCCAAACAGCGAAGTGCCTGCGACGCCGATCTGGTGGCAAGGCTGGGCCATCCCTGCCGATCAATCCGATATAGATGTAAAAGCCGCCTTTGACGCCATGACGCTTGCCAGTGATCCAGCGGGCCTAACGCCGGACCTGTCAGAACAGGCGCTTTGGCTGATGAACGGTTTCAAGCCGGGCCAAGTGCACGAAGGCACGCTAAAGGCAGTTGCCGCCGGGGCCCAGGCAATCCCCATCGACTTGTGCGGCGGATTGCTGCACGCAGCCCTAGCGGATGTGCTGCCTGCATTTGTGGATGGAACATTGACGGTGGTTCAAACTCTGACCAAAGCGCAAAGCGCCTATAGGATCGCAGCCCGCAACAGCGGCACGATGGTCGACGTTTAACCGGCGGTCGTCTTACCCCGCCGATCACTGCGCAAATTGGCATAAAGCACATGGTTGCGCCAGCGCCCCGCGATCTGCAAATAGCTTTGCGCGACGCCCTCGTACTTATACCCACATTGTTCCAGCAAACGACGCGAGGCTGTGTTTTCAGGCAAACACCCTGCCTCGATCCGGCTGAGGTCAAGCTGTGTAAAGGCGTAATGCACCACAGATTGAATGGCCTCGCGCATATAGCCTTGGCGCGCGTGGGGATGACCGATCCAATACCCAGTTGTCCCCGCTTGCGCCGGACCACGGCGGATATTGTCCAACGTGATCGCTCCCAATAATTCGTTGTCAGACCGACGGATGATAAACAGCGGAACAGCCGTATCATTCCCAATGGCCCGATGCGCCCAATAAACCCGATTGGTAAACGACTTTCGGGTCAAATGATCCCGTGCCCACGTGGGCTCCCATGGGTTTAAGAACGCTTCGCTTTCCCGGCGCAGTGCGACCCAAGCGCGAAAATCGGAATGTTGCGGCGGGCGCAGCGACAATCGCTCTGTCTCTAGCTTAACCCTGCGTTTCGCCCCCAACATCGCGTTAGGCCGCCAAACGCTCTTTCAGCGCAGAAAGCGCCGGCGCGTCAGATGCAGGACCATAAAGCGCAAGCGCGGTTCCAGATGTGGTCACAGTTTTCTCAGCAAACGCCCGCACACTTTGCACGGTCACCGCATCAATCTGTTCAATCGTTTCAGACACCGGCGGAATGCGCCCCCAGATCGACATCAGCCGCGCCAGACGTTCCGCGCGGTTCGATGGGCTTTCAAGCCCCATCAACATTCCAGCCTTCATCTGCGCGCGGGCACGGTCTACTTCGGCTTGGGACATATCCTCAGCCGCACGTTTCAGCTCATCCATCGTGATATTGGCAAGCTGGGCAATTTCAGCCGCGGACGTCCCGGCATAAATAGTCATCAGCCCCGTATCTTCATAGGCGCCCGTTTGGGCAAAGATCGAATAACACAGGCCCCGGTTTTCGCGCACCTCTTGGAACAGGCGCGATGACATACCGCCCCCCATGGCGCTGCTGTAAACCTGTGCTGTGTAAATCGCGGGGTCGCGGTAATCGGGGCCTTCCAAAGCCAAGGCGAAATGCACTTGTTCCAGCGCCTTATCCTCACGACGCTCTCCACCGCCAAAGGCGGCAGGCTGCAACGCAGACCGAACCGGCACCGCGGGCAAATGACCAAACAAGGCTTCGGCCTGACGCACGATGCTGTCGTGATCAATCGCGCCCGCCGCAGACAAGATCATTTGGTTGGGGCCATAATGTTCTGCAACAAAATCCGACAAATCATCCTGCCCAAAGGCACCAACCCGCTCTGCCGGGCCAAGGATCGTGCGGCCAAGGGCCTGATCAGGATAGGCCACCTCTTGCAGCCAATCGAAAATAATATCGTCAGGCGTGTCGATGGATTGACCAATCTCTTGCAAGATCACGCCGCGCTCTACCTCGATCTCCGCCTCATCAAAGACGGGGTTGAGCAGAATATCTGAAATCACCTCTAGGCCAAGGGACACGTCCGCCTGCAAAACGCGGGCGTAATAGGCTGTCATCTCGCGGCTGGTATAGGCGTTGATATAACCGCCCACATCCTCGATCGCTTCGGCGATCTGCAAGGCGCTGCGCGTCTTGGTACCCTTAAAAGCCATATGTTCCAGAAAATGCGCAATGCCATTCTGCTCAAGGCGTTCGTGACGGCCACCAGCACCAACCCAAATCCCGATAGAGGCGGAATGCATCCCCGGCATATGTTCAGTAATGATGCGCAGCCCATTGGACAGCGTGTGTGTTTGAATGGTCAAGCGATACCGTCCCGGATGATGGTTTGAATGGCCGCCAGATCATTTGCCACGCGGGTCACTCTTTCGTCGCGTTCATACAGGTCCGCCATGCGCGGGGGCAAGGGGGGATGAATGCCAGTTGCCGCCTCAACCGCGGCTGGGAATTTCGCCGGATGTGCGGTGGCCAGTGTGACCATGGTTGTGGTGCCAAGATGGCCTTCAGCCACATGAACACCAACGGCACTGTGCGGGCACAAAAGTTCGCCATGCGCCTTAATATAAGTACTGATCGCGGCAGATGTTTCATCCTCGGACGCGCGGCCAGATTTGTAGGTGTCTTTCAACGTCTGATACGCGCCTTGACTGATCTTGAAACCACCCGATTTCAAATCCTCCATCTGGGAAGCAACAGCCGCCCCATTGCGATCATAGCCATCAAACAATGCGCGCTCAAAATTAGAGCTGACCTGAATGTCCATAGACGGGCTAATGCTGGGGAGCACGCCTTCCTTGGTATAGGCGCCGGTTTCCAAGGTTCGATGCAGAATGTCGTTCTGATTGGTCGCCACGACCAAATCCTTGATCGGCAATCCCATGCGCTTGGCGATATAGCCTGCAAAGATGTCACCGAAGTTGCCCGTCGGCACGGTATAGCTGACCTCACGACCCGGCGCGCCAAGGCTGACGGCGGAGGAAAAGTAATACACCACTTGGGCCAGCACCCTGCCCCAGTTGATCGAGTTCACACCAGCAAGGCTGACCTCTTCGCGGAAGGCGAAATCGTTGAACATGTCTTTGACCGCCGCTTGGCAATCATCAAAATCACCGTCCACAGCGATGGCGTGCACGTTGCTTTCGGTCGGGGTGGTCATCTGGCGGCGCTGCACCTCGGACACGCGGCCATGCGGATAAAGGATGAACACATCCACCGCATCCAATCCGCGAAACGCCTCAATCGCGGCAGAGCCAGTATCACCAGAGGTCGCACCAACAATCGTCACCCGGTTGCCGGACCGCGACAGGGCCGCCTGAAACATCTGCCCGATTATTTGCATCGCAAAATCTTTGAAAGCCAGCGTGGGGCCATGAAACAGCTCTAACAGAAAATGGTTCGGCGCTAGCTGAACCAGCGGCGCGCGTGCAGCATGGCCAAAGCCTGCGTAAGCTTTCGCAATCAATTTCCGAAATTGATCATCGCCAAAGGTATCGCCAATGAACGGGCGCATGACGGTATAGGCGATCTCCTCATAAGACTGCCCCGTCATTGCGCCGATCTCATCCTTGCTCAACGTCGGGATGTCCTCAGGCACATAAAGCCCGCCGTCGCGGGCAAGGCCTGTCAGCATCGCCTCTTCAAACGTCAAAACCGGCGCTGTGCCGCGTGTCGAAATATAGCGCATGTTTTAGTCGTCCTTTTGCCGCCAGGTGCGAAACATTAGAAATCCAGTCATCACAGCCCAAACTGCCGCCAGTCCAAACCACGTCACTGCATATTCCAGATGATCGTTCTTGATGCCAGAGGTATCGACAGGCAACAGAGTCGTGCGCGGGTCCGGGTTCGTTAGCGCAGAGGCAACAACCATCACAGGTTCCGTGTCGAGCGCCTGCGCCATCGCATCCACATCACGGCCAAACCAAATGTTGCGGGCCAAATCAGGATCAGGGGTCGAAGTGTTCACATCGTCCGGCCAGATGAGGTTTCCAACCACCTCTGTCTGAGGCGACGCGACGGGAACGGCCTTGCCATCCAGCGGCAGCAACCCTTGGTCGAGCAGGATACGTCGCCCTTGATCCGTTTCAAAGGCGGAAATAACCCGATACCCCGTCCCCGCACTTGTTCCCGACACAAGCACATGAATTTCTTGCCCTGTCACACGGCCCGAAAACGCAACCGCGCGATATTCATCCGCGACTTCACGCGGAGAGGCTGGAAGCGGGTTTGCCGCCCCACTCATTCGCGCGTCGATGTCAGCTAGAATCGCCTCTTTCCACTCCAGCCGCTGCACCTGCCAGACCCCAAGTGAGATCAAAACAGCAAGACCGCTCAGGCCAAGGGCAATCGGGAACAAAAGTCTGCGCAAGTGAGATGTCCTAATATGAGAAAACGCGCGGGGATTAATCCCGCGCGTCTTAATCCGTTTAGGGCGGTGGGTCGAGACCCACCCGACACCAATCCTTAGCCGCCCCAGATGTAAACAGCCGCAAAGAGGAACAGCCAGACCACATCAACAAAGTGCCAGTACCAAGCCGCTGCTTCAAAACCGACATGCTTTTCAGGGGTAAAGTGACCCTTTTGCAGACGGATCAAACAGACCAGCAAAAAGATCGTCCCGATCAAGACATGGAAGCCGTGAAAGCCTGTCGCCATAAAGAAGTTCGCGCCGTAGATATTGCCAGAGAACCCAAAAGCGGCGTGGCTATATTCATAAGCTTGGAATGCCGTGAAAATCGCGCCAAGGGCCACCGCGAGGATCAATCCCCACTTCATATCTTCGCGGTTGTTCTCATGGACCAACGCGTGGTGCGCCCATGTCGCCGCCGCGCCGGAACACAGCAAGATCAGCGTGTTGATCAGCGGCAGGTGCCAAGGATCAAAGGTTTCGATCCCAACGGGTGGCCAAACACCATCCACCGCAGGGCTTTGCGGGCCCATCGGGTACATCGCGTGTTTGAAGAAGGACCAGAACCAAGCGGCAAAGAACATAACCTCTGACATGATGAAAAAGATCACGCCATAGCGCAGGCCGATGCGCACAACTGGCGTGTGATCACCCACTTGGCTTTCTTCCACAACCTCAGCCCACCACGCATACATAACGTACAAAACCAGCGCGAGGCCGATCAGGAACATATAGGGTTGGTTCGTTCCAGCATTTGGCGACATCCACAACACCGCCCCAAAGAGCATGATAAACGCGCCGATCCCACCAACAAGTGGCCAGATTGAGGGGTTCAGGATGTGATAGTCGTGGTTCTTTTCATGGGCCATTGTCTTATTCCCTTAGGCTCGTCTCAGTTGACGTCTATGGCGTCAGTTGGGGTGGTTGTCAAAGGTTCACCTGCATCCAAAGCCGCTTGTTCATAGCTCTCTGGCAGGTCGATTTGGTAGAACGTGTAGCTCAGCGTGATCGTGTGAATATACTGGCCTTCGCTATCATCCACGATGGCCGGATCCACGAAAAAACTGACGGGCATCTGCACCGTTTCGCCCGGCTGCAAAACTTGTTCCACAAAACAAAAACACTCGATCTTGTCGAAAAACGCACCGGCCTGATACGGCGTGACGTTATACGCCGCCTGCCCTGCAATCGGCACATCAAAAGGGTTGTGCGCCTCATAAAAGGCCAATCCCATCTCACCGATGCGCAGCTCCATCTCCCGTTCAACCGGGGTAAATGTCCACGGCATGTCACGCTCTAGCGAAGCATCAAAACGCACGGTGATCGTCTGATCCAGAATTTCGCCCGTGGTGCTTTCGGCAATGTTCGTGGCGCCACCAAATCCGGTGACCCGGCAGAACCAATCATAAAAAGGGACAGAGGCCCAGCTGAGCCCGCCCATCAGCACGACAACAGTGACCAGTTGAAGAACGGTCCGCTGTGGTCCTTGGACATTAGGGAACAACGGCATCAATTACCCTCATCCTGCGGAATAATCTGCGGACGGGCGACATGGTCAAATTTTTCGAACTTATTTGCATCACCAAGTTCAATCACTTTGACAACGGTCAGCCCAAACACCAGCGCGATAAATCCGGCCAACAAAAGGCCAACACCAACATTGCGGTTCAGCCGCCGCGTGTGCAGCTCATGTTCTACCTTCAAAGCCATGGAAGCGCCTTTGCGATTGGGGTCGCCTCAAACAACAAGGCGCCGAAGTGCAAGAACAGGTACCAAAGCGACAGCTTGAACAGCTTGCGTTCGGCCAAGTGATTGTCGGCGTCGCAATCAGCGTCCGTGCGCTTGTAGACCTTCCAAGCGCCGATCATGAATTGCACGTTCAAAACAACAGCCACGGCCATGTAAACCGGCCCACCGATGGAGGTAAATCCAAGCGCGATCGCTGTGGCCACCAGCAAGACAGTGTAAGCCACGATATACTTTCGCGTCACGTCCCGCCCATGTGTCACCGTCAACATCGGCACTTTCGCATCGCCGTAGTCCGTCTTTACGAACAGCGCCAGCGCCCAAAAATGCGGCGGCGTCCACATGAACGTCAGCATAAACATCAATACCGATTCGACGCTGACGCCACCAGTCGCCACAGCCCAACCAATCATCGGTGGAAACGCCCCTGCGGCCCCGCCGATCACGATGTTCTGCGGCGTAGAACGCTTTAACCACATGGAATAAACCACAGCGTAGAAAAAGATCGTAAAGGCCAGCAGCCCAGCGGCCAGCGCATTCGTCGCCAGCCAAAGCAGAACAATCGAAAACCCGCTCAGCGCCATACCAATGGCCAGCGCCTCACCCGGTTGCACGCGTCCTGATGGAATCGGGCGTTTGACTGTGCGCTTCATCACCGCATCAATGTCCGCATCCCACCACATATTCAGCGCGCCAGAGGCACCAGCCCCCACAGCGATGCATAGGATCGCTAGAAAACCGATGAACGGATGCACGCCCACGGGGGCCACCAACAGACCAACAAGGGCGGTAAACACAACCAGCGACATCACGCGCGGCTTCAACAGGGCAAAATAGTCGCCCATCGTCGCCTCATAAGGTGCGCTTTGAAGACTTGCGTCGCTCACGGTCTTGTCCCTTCTGGATGGCCGGATAAACCCGCCCTCTGGTCCAGTAGCGTTGGTGGGTGTCACCCCACCGCGCGCTTTAAACTGGGTTTTGTTCCTTGGCAGCGATCAACCATTCGTCATAGGCCTCTTGGCTCACAACTTTGACGGTGATCGGCATATAGGCATGGGCCTGACCACACAGTTCCGAACACTGGCCAAAATAGATGCCTTCACGCTCTGCCGCGAACCACAGCTGCGCCAAACGGCCGGGAACCGCGTCCTGCTTTACGCCAAA
>CAKZVL010000084.1 GCA_937922155.1 uncultured Paracoccaceae bacterium
TGGCCGCCTCGACCGCGCGGCCTGTCATGACCTTGACCAAATGCGCGCGATAGTCGCGTGATCCGTGCAAGTCCTCGATCATTCTGTCCGCAGACACTTCTAATCCTTCGAGGGCTTTGGCTGTAAACTCCGCTGACAAGGCTTCCTCCGCCTCTTCCCAGCGATAGACGCCTTCCTCTGACGCGCCTGTCACGGCCACGCGCACGCCGGCGACGTATTTCGCGACGAACACGCCCACCAACGCGAAACGCGACGCGGGTTGGACGAATTTTTCGTAATGCGACACCTCAGGAACCGGGATACGCACTTCTGTAACCAGTTCGCTTTCTTCAAGGGCGGTATCAAACATGCCCAGAAAGAAATCATCTGCCGCAATCTCGCGCCGGTCAGTGACGATCCCCGCCCCTGTCCCCAGCGCAAGGGCCGGATAGCAGGCTGATGGATCGTTGTTGGCCAGCGATCCGCCAATGGTGCCACGGTTGCGCACTGCGGGGTCACCAATGTGCGCAGCAAGGCCCGCCAAACCGGCAAAGCTGTGCCCGCTCGCCGCAACCTCAGCATGGGTCGTTGCCCCGCCGATGCACAAACGTCCGTCATCGCCAATGCAAATGCCTTGCATTTCCTTCACACCGGTCAAGCTGACCAGCGTTTCGGGCATCGCAAGTCGCGCCCGCAACGTCGGGATCAAGGTCTGCCCCCCACCCAAGGCTTGCGCATCTTCCGCCTGCATCGCTTTTGCAGCCTCAGCAATGGTAATCGGCTTTTCGATCTCAAACTTATACATCGCGCCTGCCCCCTATGCCGCTGTCATGTCAGAAACGTCCTGGCCAGAGGCCGCGAGGATCGCTTTGACGATGTTTTGATACCCCGTGCAACGACAAATATTCCCCTCCAGATAGGTTTGCACCTCACCCTTGGTCGGTTTTGGGTTTTCTTTAAGCAGGGCCGCTGCCGTCATCACCATGCCCGGTGTGCAAAAGCCGCATTGCAAACCGTGGTGCTCGTGGAACGCTTGCTGGATTTTGTGCAATGTCCCATCCGGATTTGCCATGCCTTCGATGGTTGTGACCTCTGCGCCATCAGCCTCTTGCGCGAACATCGCACAGGCTTTAACGGATTTGCCGTTGACGTGAATGGTGCAGGCACCGCATTGGCTCGTCTCGCAGCCGGTGTGGGTTCCGGTCAGGCGCAGATCATTGCGTAGAAAATCCACCAAAAGCGTGCGCCCTTCGACGTCCTTTTTCACGGGCTTGCCGTTTACTGTCATGCTGACGGATGCCATTCGCACCTCTCCCAAGTTAGTCTTCTTGCGGCGAAGTTAAGCACGCCTTTGTGCCAGCTTAAAGCGGCAACTTAAGGTCATGCCACTTTGCGCAGTGTTTGAATGATTTCAGCCATGATGCTGACGGCAATTTCCGCAGGTTTGCGCCCGCCAAGGTCAAGACCCACAGGCGCTTGGATACGCGCCAATTGATCCGACGATAACCCCTGATCCGTCAATCGCGCGATCCGTTTGGCATGGGTGCGGATGGAGCCGAGGCAGCCAAGGTAGAACGCCTCAGACCTGAGCGCCGTCACAATCGCCGGATCATCCAGTTTTGGATCATGGGTCAAGGTTACAACGGCCGTGCGCGCATCCGGGGAAAGCGCGGTGAGCGCCTCATCTGGCCAGTCTTCGACCAACACCTCGCCCGGAAAGCGGTCCGCGGTGCCAAAGGCGCTGCGCGGGTCAATCAGGGTCACCGCAAATCCGCAGGCGCGCGCCATTCCAACCAAAGGTTGCGCGATATGCACCGCACCGACAACGATCAGACGCAATGGCGGGTTGTGGATCGCGACGAATGTTGTGCCATCAGCCTCTACCCCTGATCTATCCAGACGAAAGCGGTCTACAAATTCACGCCCGTCCGCCAACCTGCGTCCTGCCCCGTTCAGATTAACCACATAGGCCATCGGTGTGGCGTCAGATTTCGCCTGAACCAGTTGTTCCAACATCGCCAGCGGCATGGCCCCGCCGACAGGTTCGACAAGCACCCGGATTTCACCGCCACAGGCAAGGCCGACGGCAAATGCCTCATCATCGGTCACGCCGTAGTGCAGCAGCCTTGGCTTTCCATCCGCTATCGCATCCAACGCTTCGGTGATCACGGCCCCTTCAACGCAGCCACCCGAAACGGACCCTTCCATCGCGCCGGACGCATCTATGATCAACAGGCTGCCAACGCCGCGCGGGGCCGATCCCCATGTTTCGATCACGGTTGCGATGGCAACTCCGCGACCGGCGCGGTGCCAATCCAAGGCAATCGCCAAAACGTCATGTTCGGATACCACTAAATTGCTCATGAGATGCCTTTCCCGCTTTTGCGAAAGCTACGACGTGCCTGTGTGCGGCGATAGGTTCAAACGCCCTCCATTGAAGCGCGGCCCGCTTCGCAGTAGGATAAGCGCGACAACGTGCCAAGGACAGATCATGAAAGACAATCCATCCCAATCCACCGATGGTTTCGGCCCAGACTTGGGCCCATTCGACTGGTCCGACGCCCTGCGCCTTGAGGATCAGCTGGGCGAAGACGAACGAATGTTGCGCGACGCAGCGGCGTCATTTGCGCAAACTGAGCTGCAACCGGGCGTGTCGGCTGCAAACCGCGATGCGATTGTCGATCCGTCCATTTTTGCAAAGATGGGCGCGGCAGGTCTTTTGGGGATTACGATCCCCGAAGAATATGGCGGGCTTGGGTCCTCTTATGTGACCTATGGCCTCGTCGCGCGTGAGATTGAACGTGTCGACAGCGGCTATCGGTCTATGATGTCGGTCCAATCGAGCCTCGTGATGTATCCAATCCACGCCTATGGGTCGGATGCGCAAAAGGAAAAATACCTGCCGGGCCTTGCCGCAGGCACATTGATCGGCTGCTTTGGCCTGACGGAGGCGGATGCGGGTTCAGATCCCGCGGGGATGAAAACCACCGCCAAAAAGACCGCCAATGGCTATGTCATCTCGGGATCAAAGATGTGGATTTCGAATGCGCCGATTGCAGATGTCTTTGTCGTCTGGGCCAAATCGGAGGCGCACGATGGCAAGATACGCGGCTTTGTCCTTGAAAAAGGAATGAAAGGTCTGAGCGCACCCAAGATCGGCGGAAAGCTCAGCTTGCGCGCCTCTGTCACTGGGGAAATTGTGATGGACGGGGTCGAGGTCGGTGAAGACGCGCTTTTGCCCGGCGTTCAAGGGCTTAAGGGGCCCTTTGGATGCTTGAACCGGGCCAGATACGGGATCAGCTGGGGCGTGATGGGCGCTGCGGAATCATGTTGGCATGCGGCACGCAGTTACGGGCTGGATCGCAAACAGTTTAACCGCCCCCTCGCCCAAACGCAGCTGTTTCAAAAAAAGCTGGCGGATATGCAGACCGAGATTACCCTTGGCCTCCACGCGGCGCTGCAACTGGGGCGGTTGATAGATCAGGGGCGCGCAGCGCCAGAAATGATCAGCCTGCTCAAGCGCAATAACTGCGGCAAAGCGCTTAACATTGCGCGTGATGCCCGCGACATGCATGGTGGCAACGGTATTTCAGAAGATTTTAACGTCATGCGTCACATGGTAAATTTGGAAACCGTGAACACATATGAAGGAACACACGATGTTCACGCGCTTATTTTGGGACGTGCGCAAACCGGGCTTCAAGCCTTTTTCTAAGAGGATTGGGCGCAAAAACGGCCTGTATCACTCTCACTTTTGCCGTATTGGACTGGTTAACCTTGAGGCAACGATCGGATAACCGAGTTAATTTTGAGTTTGTGAGTAGCCGGGAAACCGGAATAGGAGACGAAGCCATGACAACCCATGCGATATCTTTTGACGCGGGCCTAGCTGATTTGAAGGCAGACGCTTGGATGGAACGGGTGCAGGAAATTGGAACCGCAATTGGCGAATTCAAAAAACTTGGTCCAAACCACAACGCTGTTTTATTGGATGCTGGCCCCAAGCTTTTGGTCAGCTTTGAAGATGCAAACGCCCTGCGTCAAACAGCCAAGGGCGGCGAACCTCGCAGTTTTGCACATACCCGACGCGACGGGTGGTCCACGCTGACAATTCTATGCAGCCGCGCGACATGGTTTCGTGATGAGGCGGTCTATGAATATTTCGATCAACTGATCGACGACGGTTTCTTTGACGAATACGAACAGGTTCTCTTTTATGGCCAAGGGCCCTGTGGGTATGCCGCTGCTGCATTTAGTGTGGCGGCCCCCGGCGCGCGGGTTCTGGCATTAAGCCCGATGGCGACCATGAATTCCAGACTGGCAGCCTTTGATCCACGGTCGCGCGCCCTAAAGCGTGTGGATTTCACATCCCGCTATGGATATGCGCCCGACATGATCGAAGCCGCAGATCACGCCTATATCATCCATGACGTCAATCGCCGCATTGATTGCATCCACGCCGGTATGTTCGTGCGCAAGAACGTGACGCTATTGCGCACCTTTGGCATTGGGGTGCACCTGGATCAAGCGTTCGAAGACTTTGATATTCTGGAAGATTTATTCCATGCCGCAATGGCTGGTAGCCTGACAACCGCCATTTTTGCGGATCAACTCAGGGCACGACGGGAAAATGCGGCCTATCTGTGCTGGATTATTGAACGTGCCAAGGAAATGGGCCACCCAAAGCTTGCAAAGATGGCAAGTGCTGTGGCGGTAAAACTGGTCGATGGCGACGATCTGATCTCGCTGCACAATGTCATCGGCAAACAGCAAAATGCGCCATCCACCGAAGCGGCAGAATAGCGCATTTCAGGCCGTTTATACCGGCAGATTGTAATTAGCCTTCTTTTTTGCCGCTGATCGCGCCCTGAACGATCTGAGCCAGACGCGTGCCAAAGTAGCCAAGGCAAAGACCAACAGCGATACCAAGTGCAGACCCGCTGCCAAAGATCACAGCGATCAGAGCCGCCGCCAACATAGCGACCATAAAGCCAAGCACTGGCATTTCAGCGTCTTCGATTGTCAAAAAGCTCAGCGCTTTTGCCAAAGGTTGCGCAACCGCGGCTTGAATTTGTGGCGTCACAAATCCCGCGATAATAGCGACAATAAATCCGATCATAGAAAACATCCCATTCCTGTTAACGATTTCGACCTGAACAAATAAGATTCGCGTAATGTCAGCAAGGGGAAGTCTGCGATACTCTGGTCACGGGTGACAATCCGCGTTACATCCCCCTCATGGCTGCACACAAGATTTCCGAACTGACAATCCGTCGCCCCGACGACTGGCACCTTCACCTGCGGGATGGGGCGATGTTGCAGGCTGTTTTGCCTGAAACCGCCAGACATTTTGATCGGGCCATCGTTATGCCCAACCTGGTTCCGCCTGTGATTACGGGGGCAGACGCCCGCGCCTATCGCGCCCGGATCGAGGCGGCTTTGCCCAAAGGGGCGGCCTTTAAACCCCTGATGACGCTGTATCTGACGGAAGACACCGATCCAGACGATGTTGCCGCCGCTTTCGCGGATGGCACCGCCACGGCTGTCAAACTTTACCCGGCCGGTGCGACCACAAACTCTGCTTCTGGCGTGCAGGATTTTGAAAAAGTCCGCACCGTCCTTGACAGAATGGCAGAGATCGGGATGCCGCTGTGTGTCCACGGTGAAGTGACCCATAGCGATGTGGACATCTTTGATCGTGAAGCGGTGTTCATCGAAAAAGTCCTGAAGCCGATCCGCAAAAAGACACCCGATCTAAAGATCGTAATGGAACATATAACCACCCAAGACGCCGTTGATTATGTGCGCGACAACCATCGCAATCTGGCCGCGACGATCACAACGCACCACCTGATTATCAATCGCAACCATATTCTGGTTGGCGGCATCCGTCCGCATTATTATTGCCTGCCGGTGGCCAAGCGCGAACGCCATCGCATCGCGCTTGTGGAGGCGGCAGTCTCGGGCGACAAACGGTTCTTCCTTGGCACAGACAGCGCGCCCCACACGGATGCCAACAAAATCCAGACCTGTGGATGTGCAGGTGTATTTTCTGCCACCAACACCATGTCCTGTTTGGCTGAAGTGTTTGCCACCGCAGGTAAGTTGAAGAAGCTGGAAGCTTTTACATCCCTGAATGGGCCGCTGTTTTATGGGCTGCCGCCCAATTCTGCGACCATGACCCTGCGCCGTGGCGCACCTGTGGACTATCCCAAGCAGATTGAGACCGAGGACGGACCTGTAACGGTCTTTAATCCAGGATTTCCGTTGCATTGGCACGTGGACCCTTGATGTCGGGGTGTAGATTTTTGCAAAAATCTAGCGCCTGCGGCGGGCATGGCGCACCATTGCACCCCTCATCCACGCCTCCGGCGGGCGTATTTTAAAAACCAAAGAAGAAAGGCGTTGAGCCCATGATCCCCTCCACCTATCCGACCAAAGAAGAGATGGCGCGCCTAACCGCAGGTATGCTGCTGGAGATTGGTGCCATTAGTTTTAATGCCGAAGAGCTGTTTACCCATGCCTCTGGCAAGAAGGCCCCAACATACGTCGATTGTCGCAAGCTGATTTCGTTTCCACGCATTCGATCCACCTTGATGGACTTTTTGACCGTGACGATTATGCGCGATGCAGGGTTTGAGGCGTTTGACAACATTGCGGGGGGCGAAACCGCAGGTATTCCTTTTGCGGCGCTGGTTGCAGAGCGGATGGCGCTGCCTATGACCTATGTGCGCAAAAAGCCGAAAGGCTATGGAAAGAACGCCCGCATTGAAGGCGCGATGTCTGAGGATCAGCGCGTGTTGTTGGTGGAAGATTTGACCACTGATGGGGGATCAAAACTGTCTTTTGTGCAGGCGATCCGGGACACGGGGGCTGCTTGTTCGGCGACGGCTGTGATATTCTACTATGGCATTTTTGACGGGGTAGAGGATGCGCTGGCCAAAGAAGGCATCGACCTTTTGTATCTATGTACCTGGTGGGATGTGCTGGCCGAAGCCAAAGCGCGCGGCGCCTATGACGCAGAAACCCTAGCGACTGTAGAGGCTTACCTCAAAGATCCAAAAGATTGGTCGCCAAGCGCATAAACTTTTCCACATGCCTAGGCGCATAAATCAAAGGGAATCACTGAGGCCCGGCATATTTAGTGACGCGCTGGGTTATACATGCTAGATGTCGTGCGGTGATGGTTATGCACATTTTGCTCACAGACTTTTTCATAGGCCATCCACAGAAACACAAAGGTGGTGCCGGGGTTAAGAAGGCGTTAATCCATCCCTAAGGCAAATGGAGGTGGGCATGAACGAAATCACAGCATTTAACGCAAGCGGTGTCGAACAGGCTGGCACAGATCCGATGCCCCATTCTATTGAAGCTGAACAGCAGCTTTTGGGGGCTGTGCTGACCAACAATGACATCTTTGACCGCATTGCTTCGGTTGTCAGTGCAGAGCATTTTTATGACCCCGTGCATGCGCGGATTTTCGAAACCGCGGCGAGCCGGATCGCCAAAAACGCCCTTGCCAGTCCTGTGACACTAAAGACGTTTCTGGAAGACGATGAGGGCCTAAAAGAGCTTGGCGGCCCCGCCTATCTTGTCCGGCTGGCGGGGGCTGCGATTTCGGCCTTTGCGGCGCGCGATTATGCCCAGATGATTTATGATCTGTCCGTGCGGCGCGAGCTGATCATGGTGGGCCAAACGATTGCGGAAAAAGCGCAGAAAATGGACGTGGAAAGTGAGCCGCGCGCGCAGATTGTTGAGGCCGAGCAGGAATTGTATCGCCTGGCCGAACAGGGCAGCAGCGACAGCGGATTTCAAAGCTTTCTCAAGGCGGTAACCGACGCGGTGAATGTGGCCAATGCCGCCTATCAACGCGAAGGTGGGCTTGCGGGTGTGTCCACCGGTCTGATTGATATGGACAAAAAGCTGGGCGGTTTGCACCGGTCTGACCTTTTGATCCTTGCCGGGCGTCCGTCCATGGGAAAGACATCGCTGGCCACCAACATCGCGTTTAACGTCGCCAAGGCGTACAAAAAGGGCCTCCTGCCTGATGGCAGCGAAGGCGCCGTGGATGGCGGTGTTGTTGGCTTTTATTCTCTAGAGATGAGCGCAGAGCAGCTCGCCGCGCGGATCCTGTCAGAGGCATCAGAAGTGCCCAGCGAACAGATCCGGCGCGGCGATATGACGGAGGCTGAGTTCCGCCGCTTTGTCGAGGCGGCCAAATCGCTGGAGGCTTGCCCGCTATACATCGACGACACGCCTGCGCTGCCGATCTCACAACTGGCCGCGCGTGCGCGTCGTTTGAAACGGACCCATGGGTTGGACGTTCTGATCGTGGACTATTTGCAGCTTGTGCGCGGCACTGGGCGCAGTGAGAACCGGGTGAACGAAATCTCTGAAATCACCATGGGGCTAAAGGCGATTGCAAAGGAGTTGGATATTCCGGTGATCGCGCTTTCCCAGCTGTCGCGTCAGGTGGAAAACCGCGAGGATAAACGCCCGCAGCTGTCAGACTTGCGTGAATCTGGTTCGATTGAGCAGGACGCGGATGTGGTGATGTTTGTGTTCCGCGAGGAATATTACAAAGAACGCGAAAAGCCCGGTGATCATGAGATGGAAAAGATGGCCGCCTGGCAAGAAGACATGGAACGCCTCCACGGCAAGGCCGAGGTCGTGATCGGCAAGCAACGACATGGTCCGATTGGCACGGTTGAGCTGTCTTTCGAAGGGCGCTTTACCCGCTTTGGCAACCTTGTGAAGCCTTGGCAGCAGGACGAAGGGACGGAGTTTTAATCCGTTTCCCGCTTCGTAAAGAACGCCTCTCGCCAAATCATCAAGCGGCGTTGCCGCCACCCCACCAACGCCCCCTTGCTGTGCCTGCCTGCGCCTGTCAAAAGATGCCCCATGAGTACAGGACATTTAACAGTTGATTTAGGGGCGCTTGCCCATAATTGGCAGGCGCTGGATGCGAAATCAGCTGGCGAAACGGCGGCTGTGGTTAAGGCAAATGGCTATGGCCTTGGTGCTGCACCTGTCGCCAAAGCATTGGCCAAGGCGGGCGCGCGACGCTTCTTTGTCGCTGTGGCCGAAGAAGGGGTGAGCCTGCGCACAGCGCTTGGCCCCGACGTGGAGATTAACGTCTTTAGCGGCCACATGATTGGCGATACCGAATTGATCCGCGGTGCACATTTGATCCCGATGATCAATTCCGCCGAACAGTTGAACCGCCATATGGATGCCCTGCCCGGCCACCCGTTTGGCGTTCAGCTAGATACCGGCATGAACCGCCTTGGTATGGAATGGGACGAATGGGCAGAGGTTGCGCCGATTGCGATGCAACTGCGCCCGACCTTGGTGATGAGCCATCTTGCCTGCGCGGATGAAACGGATCACCCGATGAACGCCTATCAGCTGGATGTGTTTCACAAGATGACAGACGGGATCAGCACGCCCCGATCACTGGCTGCGACGGGCGGTATTTTGCTGGGCAAGAAATACCATTTTGACGTGACCCGTCCGGGGATCGGGCTTTATGGCGGGCTACCATTTCGGGACGCGCATGCTGTCGTACGCATGGACCTGCCTGTTATCCAGACCCGTGATCTCAAAAAAGGGGAAGTCGTGGGATATGGCAACAGCTGGCAAGCATCCCGCCCCAGCCGGATCGCCACAATTTCGGTTGGATATGCCGATGGTCTGATCCGCGCGATGTCTGGGAAGGCCACGTTTTTTGCCGACAACCGAATGTGCCCTGCAGTGGGCCGGGTGTCGATGGATTTGATCACGGTCGATGTCACCGACCTTAATGAACCGCCAGAGGCCCTGACGCTGGTCGGCCCCTATCAAGGGGTTGACAAGGTGGCAGAGGCGGCAGGCACGATTGGATACGAAATCTTAACCTCCCTCGGTGCGCGGTATTCGCGTCACTACGTCGGCGGATGACGGCGTTCCTTTCTGCTGTTGGACGGGCCAGTTTGGCCTTTCTAGCGCGGATCGGGCGCGTCACCTTGTTCATCTTTGCAGTGCTGCGGGCAATGGTCACGCCGCCGTTTTATCTGCGCGATGTGGTGAAAACGATCTGGTCGGCAGGGTATCTATCCTTGCCGCTTATCGGGCTGACGACTTTGTTCGCAGGGGGCGCATTGGCCTTGCAAATCTTTGACGGCGGTGCGCGGTTTTCCGCCTCCGAAGTGATGCCGCAGATCGTGGCCATTGGTATGGTGCGCGAACTGGGTCCGGTTTTGGTGGGGCTCATGATTTCAGCGCGCGTCACGTCCTCTTTCGCGGCAGAGATTGCAACGATGCGGGTCAGCGAACAGATCGACGCGCTCAAGACGTTATCGACCGACGCAATGCAGTACCTCATCGCGCCGCGTGTCTTGGGAACGACGCTCATCGCCCCCGTGTTGGTCGCGGTGGGCGATATTATCGGCATCATGGGCGGGTATCTGATCGCGACAACGCGGCTGGGCTTTAACCCGGCCAGTTATTTGCAGAACACGGTGGATTTTCTTGAACCGCTCGACATCATATCTTCCTTGGTCAAAGGCGGCGTGTTTGGCCTGATCGCGGCCTTGATGGGCTGCTATTTCGGCATGAACGCCGGGCGCGGGGCGGCAGGCGTAGGGCAAGCGACGAAATCGGCGGTTGTTGCCGCTTCTATCCTGATATTGGGCGCGAACTTTATCCTGACAGAGGCGTTCTTTTCCAAATGATCGCAGCGCATGGCATTCATAAATCCTTTGCGGGCAACCCAGTCTTAAAGGGCGTCGACCTGAGCGTTGAGCCGGGCGAAAGCTGCGCGATTATCGGCGGATCGGGCAGCGGAAAAACCGTTCTGATCAAATGTCTACTGGGCCTTTTGAAACCGGACAGCGGCTCCTCCACCCCGCTGAACATGGACGATGTGGGCGTCTTGTTCCAAGGGGGTGCTTTGTTTGACAGTATGACGATCTGGGAAAACGTCGCTTTTCGCCCGCTGCAACAAGGGATGGATCGCACCGCCGCCCGCGCATTGGCGCAAGCCAAGCTAGAACGCGTCGGGCTTGATGCAGACGTCGCCCCCATGATGCCCGCTGAATTATCCGGCGGCATGCAAAAGCGCGCAGCCTTGGCCCGCGCGCTTGCCAGTGATCCAAAGCTTTTGGTATTTGACGAACCCACAACCGGGCTCGACCCCGTGCGTGCAAGCAAAATCAATCGGCTGATCCGCGAGATCGTGGTGGAAACCGGGGCAACCGCGCTGACGATCACCCACGATATGACCAGCGTACAGGCCATCGCGGACACGGTCGCGATGTTGCACCAAGGGCGGATACACTGGCGCGGCGCCACATCCGAACTTACATCTAGCAAGGACGCTGTTCTGCGCAATTTTCTAAACGGCGATGAGGGTGAGGGTTAGATCAACGTGCTGAACATCTTAAAAATCGCAAATCTGGCGCTGTTGGTGCTGTTCCCCATCGCGTGGTTTGCGCCGCTGATGCGGGCCGGGCTTTTGCCCTTGTTCAGCTTGTCGGAAATCAGCGTGATCTCGGGCCTACAGTCGCTTTGGAAATCGGATGTGATCCTTGCACTGCTTGTCACCGTCTTCGCGCTTTTCGCGCCCTACCTCAAAACCATTGGTCTTGCGATGGTGCATTTCGGATTGATGCGGCGCAAGGTTCTGCCCGCCCTTAGCTGGCTTGGAAAACTCGCCATGGCCGATGTGTTTTTGATCGCGCTTTATATCGTGGTGATTAAGGGCATCGGCGTGGGCAAGGTTGAAACGGCTTGGGGGCTGTACCTTTTTACCGCCTGCATCCTTGCGTCCATCGCGATTTCCGCCTTTACCTCAAAAGCCAAACCAGACCCGGCGGAGTAACCACAATGGCCAAAGATCTGTCTTTCTCTTGCAGCGAATGCGGGGCCGTCACCAGCAAGTGGTCGGGCAAATGCGACAGCTGCAATGCGTGGAACACCATCCAAGAGGACAAAGGGTTAAGCAAAGGACCTGCGAAAAAATCCCTCGGCGCGATGCGCGGCAAAGCGATTGAGCTGACAGATCTCGCCAGCAAAACCGCCCCACCGCCGCGCACGATGTCGGGCGTCGGTGAGTTGGATCGCGTCTTGGGCGGTGGTTTGGTGGCCGGGTCTGCCGTGATCGTCGGCGGTGATCCGGGGATCGGGAAATCAACGCTGCTTTTGCAGGCCGCGGCGCGGTTTGCCCGCAACGGGCTAAAGGTGGTCTATATCTCGGGCGAGGAATCAACGAACCAAATTCAAATGCGGGCCGAACGATTGGGCCTGACCGAAAGCCCTGTGCGCCTCGCCTCAGAAACGAACTTGCGCGACATCCTTACGACGCTAGAGACCGAAGCGCCGGATTTGGCGATCATCGACTCCATTCAAACCATGTGGGCCGACAACGTGGACAGCGCCCCGGGCTCCGTCTCGCAGGTGCGTGCATCCGCGCATGAGCTGACGTCATTCGCCAAAAGCCGGAACATGTCTGTCGTCTTGGTCGGCCACGTCACAAAAGAAGGCGCCATCGCAGGCCCGCGTGTTGTGGAACATATGGTCGATACCGTCCTTTATTTCGAAGGGGAACGCGGGCACCAGTTTCGCATTTTGCGCAGTGTCAAAAACCGTTTCGGCCCAGCAGATGAAATCGGCGTTTTTGAAATGACCGGTAAAGGGTTGGCAGAGGTGAAAAATCCCTCAGCCCTGTTTTTGTCCGAACGCGGCACCCCTGCCCCCGGATCCGTTGTCTTTGCCGGGGTCGAGGGTACGCGCCCGATGCTGTGCGAGATCCAAGCGCTTGTGGCACCTTCGCCACACAGCCAACCCCGCAGGTCGGTGGTCGGGTGGGATGGTGCGCGGCTTGCCATGATCATCGCAGTGTTAGAGGCGCGATGCGATGTCGCCTTTGGTGGTTTGGACGTTTATTTGAATGTTGCCGGGGGGTTACGGATTTCTGAACCCGCTGCCGACCTCGCCGTTGCGGCTGCACTTGTGTCCGCGCGCGAGGATGCATCGCTGCCCCGTGAGGGTGTGATTTTCGGCGAAATTTCTTTGTCGGGTGCATTGCGTCCTGTGTCACAGACCGAAAATAGATTGAAAGAGGCCGAGAAACTTGGTTTTACCTCAGCTATATGTCCCCAGCAGAAAAAGAATGTGGCTGTGGGTGCGTTGAATTTGCGGCAGCCGCAAGATTTGGCGGGATTTGTAAAAGACGTGTTTGGGGCGCGCTAACAGGCAGGAGTGACCGATGGAAGGTTTCACAATCATCGACGGTATCGTCGCGGCGGTCATCGTCATCTCAGCGCTTTTGGCCTACAGTCGCGGGTTCGTTCGCGAGGCAATGGCCATCGCGGGTTGGATTGGCGCGGCCATTCTTGCGTTTATCTTTGCCGATCAGGTTGAACCGCTTGTCCGTCAAATCCCTGTCTTGGGCGATTTCATCGGCGACAGCTGCGAGTTGAGCATCATTGCCGCCTTCGCTTTGGTGTTCGCGGTCACACTTGTGGTCGTCTCAATCTTTACTCCTTTGTTTTCCAACCTCATCCAACGATCTGCTTTGGGTGGTTTGGACCAAGGGATCGGTTTTCTGTTTGGCGTCTTGCGCGGCATCCTTTTGGTTGCTGTTGCGTTTTTCGTCTATCAAACCGTGCTCAGCGCACAGGACATTGCCATGGTCGAAGACAGCCGTTCCGCTAAGGTCTTTGCCCAGTTTACCGGCCAGATTTCAGAACGCGACCCAGAGGCAGCCGTCGGCTGGTTGACAACACAATACGATCAACTGATCGGAACCTGTGGCGCGCCTGCGGAAGACGCCTAAGCTTGCGCTGCAAATTGTTGGGAAATGATATCCAATCGGTCACAAAACTCGGCCAAGATTTGATCTTGTTTCTCTAGCGAGGCCATGTTTTTCGTGCCGACATCTCGGTCCGCAACAACGCTTCTAAGGCTGTCTGCGGTGCTTTTCCCGACGCTTTGGGTCTTTTCCACCTGCGCGGACAATTCATCAACGACAGGCGCAAACGCATCCTGAAGGGCCGTCAATTCACCCTTGATGGCGCTAAAGGATTGCGACCCCGCTCCAACGTCCTTGGCGGCCAGCGCGGATGTTTGGGTCGTCTCACGGATGAGGTCATTGATTTGGGCAGATGCAGACGACGATTGCTGCGCCAGCGATCGGATTTCGGATGCAACCACCGAAAAACCGGCCCCAGCTTCGCCGGCTCGGGCCGCTTCGACGCCTGCGTTCAGCGCCAAAAGGTTGGTCTGAAAGGATAGATCGTCGATCATTCGGTTGATTTCTGACATCGACTTTGCCTTGCTTTCCAATGACTCTGTCGTTGATTTTGCCGATTCCACCAATCCTTGACCGTCTTCAATGGCTTTCATCGCGGACGTCAAACGATCAATTGCCGTTTGTACAGTCTGCTGAACGGTTTCCATCGCGTCGTACATGTCAGACGTCATATCAGAAATGGTGCGCGCACGCGCCTCTTGTGCATTGGTTCGCTCTAACATGTCGGCGTTGCTACGCTTGCGCAACGTGGCTTCTTCGGCAATGGATTCGGCACCCGACTTTAGCCCGGTCAATTCACCCTGAATAATTTCCATGGCGCGGTTAAAGTTCTCTGAAAATTCGAAAAACGAGTTCGAAGGTTTGAGGTTAACCCGCGCGCCCGGCTGGCCGGACCCCATAATTTCGATGGCGCGCTTGAATTCCTCCAACGCACTCCGTTGGTCCGTAACATCATGCGCGATCTTTATGATTTTCACCACACGATCCGCGGCGTCCCGCACAGGCAAATACGACGCCAAAATCCAAATGCTTGACCCATTTTTTCGAACGCGTTCAAACTCACCGGTGTTGGTTTGGTTGGACACCAAAGATGTCCAAAAGTCTGAATATTCCGGGCTTTCCACCAGTTCTTTGCGGCAAAACAGCCGGTGATGTTGCCCCACAACTTCGCTTAGTTGATACCCGATTGCCGACAAAAATTTCTCATTGGCATCAATAATCGTACCATCTGGTCGAAATGAAATCATGGCTTGCGTTTCGAATAACGCTTGGAGAACGGCCCCATCTTCGGCTGCCTTTTTTGCATCATTGAATGAACGCAGACGATTAAACATGGGTTGGTTGCTCCTCAGATATTGGTGCGCTTTGAATAGGGGCCAATTGTTCAAGACACCTTAACGTCGGCCACCTTTCTGACAGGAAAAATTTGTGACCAAACGCCCTGCGGTTTTCGACCCGTCCTTGTGGAGAATGCCATAATTTTCGCCTTAAAATCTGCACAGAACCATGGCATCACCCATACACAAGCACGTTTTAGGAACCCCACAGTCATGGTCCATACCTACGATCAGTATCGCGATACCAAATTTTTTCTAAATTTGAATGGCTTACGGTTTATCTGCATCGCGATGGTGCTATGGCATCATAGCTGGCAACTTTGGGATGCCGAAAGCCTGATGATCCTGCGACGCGGCTTCTTTGGTGTTGCCTTCTTCTTTGTGCTTAGCGGATATCTGATCACGACTTTGCTTTTGCGCGAACGGGATCGCTTTGGTCAATTCTCGCTTAAGCGGTTCTATTGGCGGCGTGCTTTGCGCATTCTGCCAATCTATTTCTTGGTCGTGACTGTCGTTGGCATCTTTCAAATTTTTATCCTCGACAATCCTGCTCTGCTGGACAAATGGATCTATTACTATCTCTTCCTGTCGAACTTTCTCACAAGCGACATTCCAACGCTTGGCATTACGTGGTCTTTGGCCGTCGAAGAACAGTTTTATATGATCTGGCCCTTGGCCCTGCTGTTCTTGCCGCGAAAATTTGTAATTCCCTTCCTGATCGTTGCCATCCTTGCAAACTACGCGGCCTCCTTTGGTGGATACAAAAGCAGTCCGTTCTTTTGGGGGCCGCTGCATTTTCACCTGCCGATCACAACCTACGCACCAATCCTGATGGGGGCGCTGATCGCGATGGTCCTGCATTCCCGTCAAGGGTTCGAAGCGGCTGCTAAATTCTTAGGAAACATCGCGGCTGTGCCTTTGGTCTTTGTCGGGCTGGCACTCGGCCTGCACTTGACCCCCACAGATGTCTTTGGCTGGCCAAACATTCTGATCCATACCTTTATGTGCCTGTGTCTGGTGGCCATTCTGGTGCGCCCGCAAAACCTGTTCACCGGTATGTTCGAAAACCGGATCGTCGCCCGCATTGGCGAGATCAGCTATGGCGTTTATCTTTATCACCTGATCGCCTTGGATGTGGCGTACCGCGGACTTAACTTTTTGGGGTTCACAAATAATTTTTGGCTACTGTTCGTCACCTACATTTCGCTGTCGCTTATCATCTCTGAGATCAGCTTTCGTACGTTTGAGAAATACTTCCAGAGCTTCCGTGACAAAGGTTTTGGCCGGACGTCGCGCGCAACAGCCTAAGAGTTTGCGACAAGGTCGTGACACATCCGCCTGCACAGGTTAATAGACCCTCATATCCTTCTGGAATCGGAGCCTGCCAGCGTGTCCTGCCGTTCTTTGCCCGCACATCCCTTCGATGATGATAAACTAAGGGAGGAATGCGGCGTCTTTGGCGTCGTCGGCGTGCAAGACGCAGCCAGTTTCGTCGCCCTTGGTCTTCATGCCCTGCAACATCGCGGCCAAGAGGCGGGAGGTATCGTCACCCACGATACAGAAACCGGGTTTCAACAACATCGCCGCATGGGGCTGGTGCGCGATAACTTTACCTCTGCCCAAATGATGGAACGCCTGCCCGGCAGCATCGGGATCGGCCATGTGCGCTATTCCACCGCCGGATCAAAGGGGCAGACCGCGATCCGCGATGTTCAACCCTTCTTTGGCGAATTTTCGATGGGCGGTGCTGCAATTGCGCACAACGGCAATATCACCAACGCGATGTCCCTGCGTCGTGAACTGATCGAGCGAGGCTCAATCTTTCAAAGCTCTTCTGATAGCGAATGCATTGTCCACCTCATGGCCCGCTCCATGGGCCGCACAATCCCGGACCGTATGGAAGAAGCCCTGCGCAAGGTCGAAGGCGCGTTTTCAATTGTCGCAATGACCCGCTCCAAACTCATTGGCTGCCGCGACCCTCTTGGCGTGCGCCCCCTTGTCCTTGGGCAATTGGGCGACGGCTGGGTTTTGGCGTCTGAGACATGCGCCCTAGACATTATCGGGGCGGAGTATATCCGCGAGATTAAGCCCGGTGAAATGGTCGTCATCACCCCGCGCGGCGTGGAAAGCCATTTCCCGTTCCGTCCGGCAAAGTCGCGCTTTTGCATCTTTGAGCACGTGTATTTCAGCCGTCCCGACAGCACCGTGGGCACGCGATCCGTCTATGAAACGCGCGAGGCGATTGGCCGTGAATTGGCCAAAGAATCCCCGATTGAGGCAGACCTCGTCTGCCCTGTCCCCGACAGTGGCACGCCCGCCGCGATTGGCTATGCGCTCGAAAGCGGGATACCCTTTGCCATGGGCATCACCCGCAATCAGTACATGGGCCGCACGTTTATCGAACCGTCCGAGCAGATCCGCAATATGGGTGTGCGTCTCAAGCTGAACGTGAACCGCACCCTGATCAAGGGCAAACGCGTGATTCTTGTGGACGACAGCGTCGTGCGCGGGACAACCAGCCGCAAGATCAAAGACATGATTTTGGACGCTGGCGCGGCTGAGGTTCACTTCCGCATCGCCAGCCCGCCCACCGCCTGGCCATGTTTTTACGGCGTCGATACACCGCAGCGGGAAAAGCTGTTGGCGGCAACCATGACCGAAGAAGAAATGCGCAAACACCTTGGCGTGGATTCGATCAAGTTCATCTCGCTCGATGGCCTCTACCGCGCCGTGGGCGAGGAAAATGGCCGCGATCCCAAAGCGCCCGCCTATTGCGATGCGTGTTTTTCCGGCGAATACCCGGTGCCGCCATCCGACATGATCGAAGACGGGTTTGAGATGAAACCCGCAGCAGAATAGCGTCAGTTACGGTTTATCAACTCCCTATCGCTATGCCGGGCAAAAGGCCCAAGGATGGTGATAAGATGTCGAACAAAACCAGTAACACCAAATCAGAAAACGCGTACCTGTGGAAAATCGTCATGGCCGGCGGTCAGGTCGTCGAATTTGAAGGGGGCAACACCAATGGGGCCGCTCAATTTGTTGAGGACGTTCAGAACTATCACCTCACAGGGATGAAACCGGACAAGCCGAAAAATTTTCGCTTTCCACGCTACAACCATTCCACCGACCTTGCGACCGACATCCTTGTCGATATTGAAAAGGTGCAAATGGTTCTGCGTTGCCCGTTGGAATCTTCGGTGAGTGTTACGCGCAACTGATCGCACCCTCTTGACCATCTTAAAGGAAGCCGCCATCAGCGGCGCATGACAAAAACCGCCCTCATCACAGGTGCGTCCCGCGGTCTCGGGGCGGCCCTCGCCATCGGCCTGAGTACGACCCATCACATCATCGCCGTGGGCAAAACCACCGGCGCCTTGGAAGAAGTGGATGACGCAATTCAGGCCAAAGGCGGCCAAGCGACGCTTGCGCCGATGGACATCACCATCGACGCCGCGATGCAGCAGCTGTGCCGCAGCATTTTTGACCGCTGGGGCACGCTTAACCTTTGGCTGCACACCGCGATCCACGCCGCACCGCTTTGCCCGGCGGGTCACGTGGGCGACAAAGACCTGTCCAAATCCTTGGACGTCAACGTCGCAGCGACCGCCCGGCTCATACGCTATGTCAGCCCTTTGCTGGGGGAAACTGGACAGGCCGTGTTCTTCGATGATCCGCAAGGGGGCACCCCCTTCTTTGGCACCTATGGCAGCAGCAAAGCCGCGCAAATCGCGCTGGCCCGCAGTTGGCAGGTGGAAAGCCAGAAAACCGGCCCCAAGGTCACGATCCTCACGCCAAAGCCGATGCCCACAGCGACCCGCGCAAGGTTCCACCCCGGCGAAGACCGCGACGACCTGTCCTCTCCGCAAGCCGAAGCGGACCGTTTGCTTGCGCAGTTGTCAGGGCTTTGATGGTTGACCCGGTCAGCCGATCTGACAGCCGACCCGTGAGGTGGCGATCGGACCTTTAATGTCTGGGCAGTTTATCACACGCAGGTCGGCGACCTATAGGTGCCGCGCCCAAGGCGGCGTCCTTTCATCCCAACTCCACCCTGCAACTTTCGCGCCACATCAACGTGTCTTTTGCGCCGCATCCGCTTGCCGCACCCCGCGCCAAGGTCTAGGACAGTTCCAACAGCTTAGGGGCGGGGCATGCGCATTCTCATTACCAATGACGACGGAATTCAGGCCCCCGGCCTCGCCGTTTTGGAGCGTATCGCCAAAACCATCGCGGGGCCCACGGGTGAGATCTGGACAGTCGCGCCCGCGTTCGAACAATCCGGCGTTGGCCATTGCATCAGCTATACCCACCCAACCTTGATGGCCAAACTGGACGACCGGCGCTTTGCCCTTGAGGGAACGCCCGCAGATTGCGTCCTCGCGGGGCTCTCAGAAATCATGGACACGGCCCCCGACCTGATCTTGTCCGGCGTCAACCGCGGCAATAATTCTGCGGAAAACACACTTTATTCCGGCACGATCGGTGCGGCCATGGAAGGGGCGTTGCAGGGCGTTAAATCCATTGCCCTCTCGCAATACTACGGCCCGGGCAATCGCGACCTTGATGACCCGTTTGAAGCAGCGCTTGAACATGGCGCAGCAGCGGTCCAGCATCTGATCGACCATGGCGGGTGGGACGACGCCACCTACCGTCTGTTCTACAATGTCAACTTTCCCCCCGTCGCCGCAAAAGGCGTAAAGGGCATGAAAGCCGTGGCACAGGGGCGCCGCGCTGGCATCCATTTCCGGGCACAACAAGAAACCTCCCCCACGGGACGGAACTTTCTTTGGGTGCGTGGTGGCGCGCAGGACGTGCCAAGTGGCGCGAAAACCGACGCAACCGCCAATCTTGACGGCTATATCTCGCTGACGCCAATGCGCGCTGATCTGACCTGCCAGCCGACACTGGCCAACTTGGAAACGACCCTAACGTGAGCGCGGACGCCCAAACCAAAATGCAGTTCCTCTTCGCCCTGCGGTCCAAGGGCGTCACAGACAGCCGCGTGCTGACGGCCGTGGAAAAGATTGACCGCGCAGAATTTATGCAAGGCATCTTTGCCCAACGCGTGTACGAGGATACGCCGCTACCGATATCATGCGGGCAAACCATCAGCCAGCCGTCCATCGTTGGCGTCATGACGCAAGCCTTGAACGTGCAACCGCGTGATAAGGTCTTGGAGGTCGGCACAGGCTCCGGTTATCAGGCCGCGATCCTCAGCCAGCTTGCGCGACGTGTTTACACCGTTGATCGTTTCAAACGTTTGGTGACCGAAGCGCAAGCCGTCTTTGACCGGCTTAACATCACCAATATCACCGCCATTGCCACCGACGGCAGTTTTGGCTTGCCCGAACAAGCGCCCTTTGATCGCATCCTTCTGACCGCCGCCGCCGAAGACCCGCCCGGCCCGCTTTTGGCGCAATTGCGCGTGGGCGGGGTCATGGTTTTGCCCGTCGGGCAATCGGATGCCGTCCAAAATCTGATCCGCGTCACCCGCACCGAAACGGGATATGAATACGACGAACTTCGCCAAGTGCGCTTTGTCCCCTTGCTTGAGGGTATGGGGAAGGACTAGAAAGGCGTTAAAGACCCCGAAAACAAGGGGTCAATGGGCAAAAGGAGCAGTGCAATGGCACCTCACCGGTATATTTTGACAGGCACAGCCGTGCTTGCGTTGGCAGCATGCGAACAATTTCCAGACTTTGACTTACGTGATTTGGGCAACGGGTTTGATACCTCTGCCGCGGTTACAAATCTTCCCAACCGTCCAGCGGCGGATGATCGTGGGATCATATCCTACCCCAACTATCAGGTCGTCGTGGCCCGTCAGAATGAAACAATCACAACGATTTCCGAACGCTTGGGGCTGAACACCGTCTCGGTCGCCGCCTTCAACGGGATCGAACCGGACGTCAAACTGCGCCCCGGCGAATTGGTCGCCCTGCCCGGCCGCGTCACAGAACCCTCACCCGCAACAGGTGCGGCAACGACCGGCCCAATTGTGCCGCTCAGCATCGAAGAGGTCGCAACAACCTCCCTTGATGGTTTGCAAGATGCCCCACGGGTGCCAGAGGTGGTGACACCACAAACGCCTCCATTGGCCGATCCGGGGATCGAACCAATCCGCCACCGGGTCGAACGGGGCCAAACCGTGTTTGAGCTGAGCCGCCTTTATAACGTCCCCGTGCGCGACATCGCAGAATGGAACAGCCTGACGCCCGACCTTGTGGTGCGGGAAGGTCAGTTCCTGTTGATCCCCCAAGGCGGCGCGCAAGCACCAACACCACAGGCGCAAGCACCTGAAGTTGCGGTGCCGACACCTGCACCTGTGCCTGCACCACAAGCGCCAAGCGTTGCACCTATCGCTGAAACACCAACGCCGGCTCCTGCACCCGCGACCTCAACAGCTGCGCGTCTGATTTATCCGGTCGATGGTCCGATTTTACGCCCCTATGCGCCAGATCGCAACGAAGGGATCGACATCTCTGCGACGCCCGGAACGCCCGTGCGCGCCGCAGATAGCGGTGTTGTGGCGGCTGTGACAACGGATACCTCCGGTGTCGCTATCGTCGTCCTACGACATGAAGGTGGGCTTCTAACCGTTTATACCAACATGGAAAATTTGACGGTTTCAAAAGACGACCGCGTGGCGCAGGGTGACAATCTTGGCCAAGTGCGCGACAGCGAACCGGGCTTCCTCCACTTCGAAGTGCGGCGTGGTCTGCAATCTTTGGATCCGGCAGATTTCCTACCCTAGGGCCAAACCACCCGCGACTAAAACGTGACGCCCTGACGCCCAGCCAGATCAACAAAATACTGCCATGCGACGCGCCCAGACCGACTGCCGCGCGTCGCCTGCCATTCAATCGCCTCAGCACGCAAGTCCGCATCACTGATGGTGACACCATGGGCATCGCAATAGCCCCGGATCATCGCCAAATATTGATCTTGGTCACACGGATGAAAGCCAAGCCAAAGGCCGAAACGATCTGACAGCGACACTTTCTCCTCGACCGCCTCGCTCGGGGATATCGACGTCGACCGCTCATTCTCGATCATATCGCGCGGCATCAGGTGCCGCCGGTTAGACGTCGCATAAAGCACCACGTTCTCAGGCCGACCCTCGATCCCACCATCCAAAACCGCCTTGAGCGATTTGTAGTGGGCATCGTCATTGGTGAACGACAGATCATCGCAAAACATCAAGAACCGCTCATTCGCATCGCGCAACAGGTTCAAACAGCGCCCAATACTGTCCATATCTTCACGCTGCACCTCGACAATTTTCAGGGCCGGGCGATCCGCATTAACAGTCCCGTGGATCGCTTTGACAAGGCTCGATTTTCCCATGCCCCGCGCACCCCAAAGAAGCGCGTTATTGGCAGGCAAACCGCGCGCAAATTGCACGGTGTTGGCAAGCAGGGTATCGCGGGCACGATCCACCCCGATCAAAAGGGACAGATCAACGCGATTGACCTTTGCCACAGGCTCCAACCGATCCGGATCGGGATGCCAGACAAAGGCAGCACTCTGCGAAAAATCCGGCGCCACAGCCGCAGGCGGAGATATCCGATCCAGCGCATCCGCTATCCGCTCTATCGGATCACTCACTTGGCGGCCTCTTCGGCTTCTGTGGCCTCATCATCGTCGTCCACATCAAACAGGCTCTCGTCTTCGCCAATCACCCCATCCGCACGGGCCTGACGGTCTTTCTGACGCTCAACCGCCGCGACTAGGTGGATCGAAATCTCATACAGTCCATAAACAACTGCAAACAAAATCACCTGCGTCACAACATCCGGCGGCGTGATCAGGGCCGCCACCATCAAAATACCCACAACCGCATATTTGCGCGTGTTGCGCAGACCCCGCGAACTGGCCAGCCCCGCCTTACCGAGAAGCGTCAAAAGCACAGGCAATTGAAAACATAGCCCAAAGGCCACGATCATTTTCAACGTGATATCAAGGCTTTCGTTCACCTTACCGTTGAACACAATGTCGATGCCCTGGTCGCGCAACGTGCCGCCTTCGATGTCATCGGGCGTGATCATCGCCGCCACAAACGACGGCAAATCCGCAAAGCCAAGAAAAAAGTTCATCGCAAGCGGCACAACCACATAATGCGCAAATGACGCCCCGAGGATGAACAAAAAGGGCGAAGCGATGATAAACGGTAAAAACGCGTTCTTCTCATTCTTATACAGTCCGGGCGCCACAAACCGCCAAAGCTGATGGGCAATGACAGGAAACGCCAAGGCCAAACCACCAACGACGGAAATCCGCACCAGCGTGAAAAAGTATTCTTGTGGCGCTGTGTATTGCATCACGGGGTTCGGGTTGCCCAAACCGCGCATTGTTTTTTCAATCGGCGTCAAAAGAAAGTCGAGGATGAACCCGCCAAAGCTGAAACAGATGATCATCCCCACCAGAAACGCCGCAGCGGCCCGGATAAGCCGCGTGCGCAGCTCTGCCAGATGTTCAATCAGCGGGGCTGAGCTGTCTTCTACGTCGTCTACATCGTCAATAACGCTCATGCGTCTGCCTCTGGTGTGGCTTTGGCCGCGGCCGCTTTGGCGGCACGTGTTGCCTTGGCTTTGGCTGCCCGCGCCGCTTTGGCCTTCGCCGCTTTGGCAGCCTTCGCCGCCTCTGCGGCTTCTCTGGCCTGACGCTCGGTCGCGGCCTTCGCCATCGCATCGTTAATCTTGGCTTTGTCCGCTTTGCGCTTTTCCGACAGCTTTGAAGTCTCTGACCCGTCTTCAAAAGTCGATTTCACACTGTCGCGGATCGCATCGGTGCCAAACTTGGCCGGGTTGGCCGCAGCCTTGATGGTGGTCGAGATGTCATTGACACCCGCATCATCCGCCGCCGCTTCCATGGCGCGGCTAAACTCGCGCGCCATGCGCCGGGCTTTGCCTGTGTACTCTCCCATCGTGCGAAACAGACCCGGCAGGTCTTTTGGCCCAATGACGATCAGGGCAACAATGCCCACGACCATAAGTTCACCCCATGAAAGCCCGAACATACGCGCTTAGACTTTGTCTTTGTCTTCGGCAGGTGTGACGTCTTTGGCTTCCGCCAATCCGTCTTCGATCTCTTGCTTGCCGTCATCAACGCCCTTCTTAAACGCGGTGATGCCTTTGCCGACTTCGCCCATCATTGTGGAAATTTTCCCACGACCAAACAGGACCAAAACGACGACGCCGATCAGCAAAAGACCGGGCAAACCGATGTTGTTAAGCATTTCAATTCTCCAATCAAAGGGCGCCAAGCACCCGGAACCTTTCCAAACACATAGGCGGGCAATGAGGCCCTTAAAAGGGTAAATCGACCCGAGGACCCCCCTTTTTTAATTGATCTTTTCGCTTTTTGTGCCATTTTTCTGTCAGTTGACAATATAATGGCACAACATGAAACGCGCAGACCGATTGATGCAGTTAATCCAACTGCTTCGCGATGACCGCATGCACCGGGCAGAAGACCTCGCCAAGACGCTGGGTGTTTCGTTGCGTACGATGTACCGCGACCTTGATACCTTGGCCGCCTCCGGCGTCCCGATCGAGGGGGCGCGCGGGCTGGGCTACCGCGTCACCGCCGCCTTCACCCTGCCGCCGCTGAACCTCACCATGACAGAGGTTGAGGTGCTGCATCTGGGCCTTTTGGCCGTCAGCCAAGGGGGCGACAACGAACTGGCCGACGCAGCGCGCAGCCTATCGGCCAAGCTAGAGGCGGTGATGCCCGAAAACCGGACCAGCGCGCCTGCCGGTTACAGCTTTGCCACCTACCCTTTTGCGAACGCCGCACGTGGGTTCCAATACCTCCCCGTGATCCGCCAAGCGATCCGCACCCGCCAAAAACTGGCCATCACCCTGCAGGGCGCGGATAAAATCCTGCGCCCCCTGCAACTGGATTACTGGGGCCGCCTGTGGACCTGCGTCGCATGGTGCGAAACCAGCCGCGATTTTGACGAACTGCGCATAGATCAGATCGAAACGCTGCGCCTGCTCCCCGGCCTTTTCGTTGAAGAACCGGGAAAAGCACTGGCCGATTTCAACGCCAAGAAATTGGCCAACCCCTGATCATCTTGTAAAAAATACTCCCGCCGGAGGCGTCCAGTTTTACCAACCCAACGCCTTGCGCAGCATGTTCAGCGCCACAAGGATAAGGAAAATCCCAAAGACCTTTTTTAGCGGCCCTGCGTCCATCTTATGGGCCAATGCTGCCCCCCAAGGGGCCGTGATCAACGTCATCGCGATCACCAATGCAAAGGCCACAAAGTTAACGGCCCCAATTGAGTAAGGTGGCGCAACCCTTTGACTAACAATCAAAAACCCAATGACAGAGGGCACAGCAATGATCACACCAAACCCAGCCGCCGTCGCCACGGCCCGGTGGATCGGTGTGTTATAAAGGCTCATCACCGGCACACCGAAACTGCCGCCACCAATGCCCATCAACACGGATAAAAACCCCAACAGCGGCGACAATATCACCCGCATCCACCCCCTTGGCATGGCCTCCCCCAAACGCCAGCTTTTGTTGCCAAAGGCCATATAGAGCCCCACGATAATCGCCAAACAGCCAAAGATCGCCTGCAGAGCGTCAGATCGTAGTGACGACGCAACCGTCACCCCAAACAACGCCCCCACAACAATCCCCGGCGCCCAAGTCTTCAGAATATCCCAATCCACGGCCCCTTTCTTGTTGTGGCTCAACACGGACCGCACAGAGGTAACGATGATCGTGGCCAGCGACGTCCCAAGGCACAGCTGCATCAATTGCGGGCTTTCAAAGCCCAGAACGCTAAAGGCATAGAAAAACGCAGGCACCAAAACGATGCCGCCCCCAACGCCCAAAAGCCCGGCCAAAACGCCAGCGAATGCCCCAATGACCAGCAATAGCGCGCCCATCCACAGCAAAAGGGTTATGTCCATGCTACGCCGCCAATTCTGTTATATGGGCGAAAGCCTGTTCCACGACTTCGGGGCCCACACCGTCCTTTGTCGCATTTTCCGATAGATGGCGACGCCACAACCGCGCGCCCGGCCGCCCGGCAAACAGGCCGAGCATATGGCGCGTCACGTGATTAACCCGGCCACCCGCCGACAAATGATCGTCGATATAGGGCACCATCAGATGCACCACCTCTTCCAAACTGCGCGGGCTAACGTCCTTGCAAAAAATGCGCCGATCCGCGTCTAACAAAACAGCCTCTGGCGTGTGATAGGCCGCGCGCCCAATCATCACACCGTCCAGCGCCTCCAGCAGTTCTTCTGCCAGATCAAGGTCTTGGATACCACCGTTAATGCTCAGGTGCAGGTTGGGAAAGGTCGCCTTCATTTGACGCACAAGGTCATAGTCCAAGGGCGGAATATCGCGGTTTTCCTTGGGCGACAGGCCTTGCAACCACGCCTTTCGGGCATGGATTGTAAACCGCTCAACCCCGGCGGCGGACACGCGCGCCAGAAAATCAGGCAGCACCTCCTCAGGCTCTTGGTCATCCACGCCGATACGGCATTTTACGGTCACGGGCACATCCACCGCCGCGATCATCGCCTCACAGCAGCGCGCGACGACGTCAGGACGTTCCATTAAAACCGCACCAAATGATCCCGACTTCACCCGATCGGACGGGCAGCCGCAGTTGAGGTTCACCTCATCATAGCCAAAATCAACAGCGATCCGCGCCGCCTCTGCCAATTGCACAGGGTCCGACCCGCCCAGCTGGATTGCAACAGGATGTTCGCTTGGATCAAACCTTAAAAGGCGATCGCGATCGCCGTTGATGACGGCGGGGGCTGTGACCATTTCGGTGTAAAGCAACGCCTCACCCGTCATCAAACGATGCAGGTACCGGCAATGCCGGTCCGTCCAGTCCATCATCGGTGCGACAGATAGTTTTGCGTGTCGTTTGATCTGCATAGGCTGGCTTTTGCCACATCCAATCTGTCGGCGCTAGACCACCGTTCTAGCTGACAAATTGGGTAAATGACAAAATGTTCCCGTCCGGATCCTTGAACCAGACGATCTTGTGACCATCCGGGCTGGTCCACACACCATTGTCGTCTTGCCCCAGCACGCCAAACGATTGAAACGTGACGCCTTTCGCGGCAAGGGTTTCGACTTCGGTTTCCAAATCGCTCACCAACCAGCCATGAACCGTATAGGCAACAGGTGAAAAGTTGACGACAATTTGCACGCGCAGCACGCTTTCACCATCCGCAAACACAAGCGCAAAGGGCGAGGTTTCCATCAATGTCAGGCCAAGAATATCTGAATAGAAAACCTTCGCCGCCTCAGGATCAGACGTCGCAATGAAAGAGATCGGCTGTCTTGATACAGTCATAGTCTTGCCCTTCCCGAAACAGCTTGCCGTCAGTATGCAGTTTCCATCGATCAGGGGTCAACCTGACGCAAAGGTCACGCGCGCATCACCCACAAGCGTCAAGATCGCCTCACATTTACCGCGTCGCTCAGTCTCACGGTAAAATAAAATTGGTCGATGAAACAGGGTCAACGCGCAGCACAGTCGGGCGCGCGCCGCTTAAAATGCGCAAACGGCACTTTTGGATACCAACCTCAGCCACTTACCGATAGGACAAAGGGCACAAAGGATACCCCCCCGTGACTGAGCAGACCCAAACCAGCCCGTTCGAAATATTCGCCGTGACCGTCCCGGGCCTGGAAGCCACATTAGCGGATGAGGTCGCAGCGGCAGGCTTTGACGCCACCCCTGTTCCCGGCGGTGTCACCTTCAC
The DNA here is from genome assembly GCA_937922155.1 of uncultured Paracoccaceae bacterium. Lineage (GTDB taxonomy): Bacteria > Pseudomonadota > Alphaproteobacteria > Rhodobacterales > Rhodobacteraceae > Cognatiyoonia. The sequence continues at coordinate 27,861 of CAKZVL010000084.1, forward strand.
CGGCACATGGCCCGACGTCTGGCGCGCCAATCTCACCTTGCGCGGCGCCACGCGCATTCTGGCGCGCATCGGCAGTTTTCGCGCTTTCCATCTTGCCCAGCTCGACAAACGGGCGACAAAGTTCGACTGGCTCTCAATCCTGCGCCCAGACGTTCCCGTCAAAATCGACGTCACAACGCGCGCTTCAAAAATCTACCACGCTAGGGCGGCAAGCCAACGCATCGAAAAGGCGCTGATTACCGCTGGAATCACCGTGACGCCAGACGCACAGCTGGTGCTCAAAACACGGATCGACGACAACCTTGTGACCTTTTCCTTGGACACCAGCGGTGAGGCTTTGCACATCCGCAACCACAAAAACTTTGTCGGCAAAGCGCCGATGCGCGAAAATCTCGCCGCCTTGTTCCTGCGCCAATGTGGCTACGCCGGCGGCGAACCCGTGCTCGACCCCATGTGCGGCTCGGGCACATTCCTGATCGAGGCCGCAGAAATCGCCGCTGGCCTGCTGCCCGGGCGCAGCCGCAGCTTTGCCTTTGAACAGCTCGCCAGCTTTGATCCCGACCAATTTAACGCCATGAAAACCGTGCCAAAGCCTGTTGCAACCCCCAGCTTCTTTGGCAGCGACCGCGACGCAGGCGCGATCAAGGGCGCGCGCGAAAACGCTGCCCGCGCAGGTGTGGACATCCAGTTCACCCAACACGCCGTCAGCGATCTGCAACGGCCCGATACACCCCCGGGGCTAATCATGGTCAACCCACCCTATGGCGGTCGCATCGGCAACAAAAAACTGCTCTACGGCCTTTACGGCGCTTTGGGCAAAACCATCCTCACGTCATTTTCAGGCTGGCGCGTCGGCCTTATCACCAGCGAAGCGGGCCTTGCCAAAGCCACAGACCTGCCCTTCAAACCAGACGCCGGTCCAATCTCGCACGGCGGCATCCGCATCACGCTGTTTCAAACAAACCCGCTCTCTTAAGGGGCGCATTCACGCATCATCTTGCCAAAAATACTCCCGCGCGGAGCGCGTAGGGTGGGTCTTGACCCACCGCACCTAAAAATAAACCGCCTGCCCGGATTCAGCCGACTTTTGCGCCGCCAACCCGATCTGCACCGCCCAGGCACCATCGGCCAAGGTCACCTCAACCGCGCCCGCCCCGTGCAACACCGCGTTGAAACGCTGATGCTGATAAAACGTCGATCCATTATGATCACCGGCTTCCAACAAGGTCGGATCAACCGGTATCTCTGATCGCACCGGGCCCTTAGGGCTGCGCGGCGAAATCACCAATTCCGGCACCGGTGCCGCGCCCAGCGCCTCGGGCCAAAACCGCCCCGGTCCGGGCACGAAACACTCGATCTTGCCTTTTGGTCCCACCGCTGAAATCTCTTCTTGATAGGTGGATCCTTCGGCAAACATACACAGTTCCAACATCGCCCGCGCGCCGCTGTCGAAATCCACGATTACATAGCCATTGTCCCAAATGTCCGGCACGCGTCCTGCATAGCGCTCATCCAAATGGTTCGCCGTCTGCCCCGCACTCGCCATCACGCGCACAGGGTCCGACTTTAGGATCAGCCGCATCAGATCAAAGAAATGACAGCACTTTTCGACCAACGTCCCGCCCGTGTTTTCATTAAACCGGTTCCAATCGCCAATCTTTGGCAAAAACGGAAAGCGATGCTCACGCACGCTCAGCATCGCAATCCCACCTGTGGCCTGCTCTGCCTGCTCGATCAGGGCCGCAACGGGTGGCATATAGCGATACTCCATCGCCACCCAAACCGGATGGGGATAGCCTGCAAACAATTCATCCAACGCGTCCTTGTCCTCTGGACGCGTGTAAAGCGGCTTTTCCACCAATATCGGCAAAGGCCGGGTTTTCACGATCTGGCGCAGGTTGTCGACATGCAAATAATTGGGGCTGACAATCACCAAAGCATCCAGACCGTCCTGCGCCAAAAGCGCGTCAAGACTTTCCGCGACAGCCGCGCCGCCGGCCAGCTTGGCCGCCGATTGCGCCAACTCGTCCACCGGATCGTAAACAACGCTCACGCGTCCCTCGGGCAATAGGTTGATATTGTTGATATGCTCGTGACCCATCATGCCACAGCCAATCAAACCATAGTGTTTCATGCGCCTACCCTTTGCCCATACGCGCCACATAGCGCGCCTTTGTTTCGTCAAACCACGTCCGGGAATATTCCACAACCGCGCCCGCCTCGCTCCGGCTCAGCCGCTCAACAAAGGCCGCGCGCTGACCGGGTCCGACGCCAAATCGCACATCCGCCCAATCGGGCACATTTGCCACGCCAATACGATCCTCAACACCTGCGATCACAACGCCAAGCGCGTCTTTAAAGTATAAATATAGGGACTCCGACAAATCCGCGCGCTGCACAGCCGGTTGTCCGGCATCCAGCCAAATCTCTTCCAGCGCAACCACGTCCCCATCCAGCAACCGCAGCCGCCTGATGCGATCCGCACTTTCACCTGTCCCAAATGACAAGCCATCGCTTGGCTTTTGCCTGCGCTCCACCGACAGCACCTCCGCCGTTGGCAAACCGCCGCCCTGCACCCGCTCCAGCCGAAAGAACGAATAAACGCTCTCGACCTGCCCTGAGGTGCGAATGTAATTCCCCGACCCTTGGATCCGCTCCAACAGCCCCTTGGCCTCCAGATCGGCCAGCGCTTTGCGCAAGGTGCCAACCGCAATGCCAAAATCTGCTGCCATGTCCTTCTCAGTCGGCAAACGCGCCCCCTCCACAAGACGGCCCGCCGCAATTTCACGGATCAGACGTTCACTGATCTGTATGTAGCGCGGTAGCGCAGAAGGTGTGGCAAGCTTGGCCAAAGGCGCCTCCAAAGGAGATTACAAATTGATACACCATTGCTATACACAGCTGGCTTTGCTACGCAAGAACCAAGACAGATAAACGGGGGGGGATGCATGACCCAAGTCGTTCCAATCACAAGCACCGACCTTGATGGTGCGGAGGTCAGCTGGTTTTCCGCACTCTGTTCAGATGACTACCAATTCCTCGGCGTACCAGACGGCGACCTGCGATCTTCATGGGAGCATTGCCGCGACATCGCCCTGACAGCAGAGGCGCAAGGCTTTCGCAACATCCTTGCCCCCTCCTCTTACCAAGTGGGTCAGGACACGCTCAGCTTTGTGGCAGGCATGGCTCCGCTGACCAGCAAAATGAACTTTCTTGCGGCGATCCGCTGCGGTGAAATGCAGCCCATCATGCTGGCGCGCACCGTTGCCACGCTTGATCACATGCTCAAAGGGCGCTTGACGCTCAACGTGATCAGCTCTGATTTCCCCGGGGAAGTCGCAGACAGCGCCTATCGCTACCGACGATCCCACGAAGTAGTGGAAATCCTACGCCAAGCCTGGACGCAGGATGAAATTACCCATCAGGGGGACATCTACCAATTCGACAAGGTGCCCACAGGCCCAGCGCGGCCATACCAGCAGAACGGCGGGCCGCTGCTCTACTTTGGCGGCTACTCGCCCGCAGCCCTCGAACTTTGCGGCGCACAATGCGATGTCTATCTGATGTGGCCTGAAACCCGCGACATGCTCGCCCAGCGCATGAAAGACGTGAACGACCGCGCCGCCGCCCACGGGCGCACGCTCGATTACGGTTTGCGGGTGCATATGATCGTGCGCGACACCGAGGCAGAGGCGAAAGAATACGCCGAGTATATCGCCTCGAAGCTCGACGACGAATACGGCAAACTCATTCGCGACCGCGCCCACGACAGCATCAGCCTTGGCGTCGCACACCAAACACGCGCGCGCGAACTGGCCGATAAATTCGGCTACACCGAACCGGGCCTCTGGACAGGGGTCGGGCGCGCCCGCTCCGGCTGCGGTGCCGCCCTTGTGGGATCAACCGACCAGATCCTGTCAAAGATCGAAGATTATCAGAAAATGGGCATTCGCTCTTTCATCTTCTCCGGCTATCCGCATATTGCAGAGGCAGAGCATTTCGGAAAACGCGTTATGCCCCAGCTCAAAACCGTCTCCCTGCCCCATGCCTATGGGCGGGTGCCGGCCTCCACCCCAGAAACGCCCCTTGGTACAGGACCCCGCACGTGAACCGCATAGACATCACCGATACCCTCAGCTTTAGCCGCATCATCTATGGCATGTGGCGGCTGTCTGATGACACCGACACCTCCCCCGCGCATGTCCAGGCCAAGATCGAAGCCTGCCTCGCGCAAGGCATCACCACAATGGATCAGGCCGACATCTACGGCGGGTACGAAGCCGAAGCGGTATTTGGCGCGGCGTTGAAAGCAGCGCCAAACCTGCGCGACCAGATCGAAATTGTCACCAAATGCAGCATCGTGGCCCCCGCCGGACGATATGCAACGGCGCGCGTCAAGTATTACGACACCTCCGCCGATCATATCCGCGCCAGCATCGACCACTCGCTTGGGCTCATGAACATCGACCATATCGACACGCTGCTGATCCACCGCCCGGACCCCTTTATGAACCACCTTGAAACCGGCGCCGCACTTGACGAAGCAGTGGTTAGCGGCAAGGTCGGCTCCGTCGGTGTGTCCAACTTTAAACCGCACGACTGGTCGCTACTTCAATCGGCGATGAAAACTCCGCTTGTGACCAACCAAATCGAACTCTCGCTGACAGCGCATGACGCTTTCACCAACGGCGACGTGGCTAGCTTACAAGAACGCAACACCCCGATTATGGCGTGGTCCCCGCTCGGCGGTGGCAGCCTGATGACTGGAAAAGGCCAGGTGCAAGACGCGATTGCCAAGGTGGCAAAAGCCAACAACGTGGACAACGCGGCAGTGGCCGTGGCTTGGCTGCTTGCGCATCCAGCGAATATCATGCCTGTTATGGGCACCAATAACCTCTCCCGCATCAAATCACTCTGTGATGCGCAAAAGGTGCAGATGGACCGGGAAACCTGGTTCGAACTTTATACCGCCGCCCTCGGCGCAGAGGTCCCGTAATGGAAGCAGGCACAATTCAGTCTTTCGACCCCAACGCCGATAGCGACAGTTTTCGCGGCGCATTGGGCAGCTTTGCAACGGGCGTAACAGTGATCACAACCGACAGCAGCGAAGGGCCCATCGGCATTGTTGCCAATTCCTTCGCCAGCGTCTCGCTTGACCCACCACTGGTGCTCTGGTGCCCCGCGAAATCCTCGCGACGGTTCGAACACTTCGCAGGCTCACGCCGCTTTGCGATCCACGTGCTGGGCCAAGACCAACGCGATATTGCCGCCGCTTTCGTGAAATCCAAAACCGCATTTGACGACATCACATGGCACAAATCCCATTGCGGCATCCCGCTGATCAACGGGGCCTTGGCAACATTCGAATGCTCTTTGCACGCAGACCACGATGCAGGCGATCACCTGATCATCCTGGGCGAAGTCACCAAATGCCACCACCGCCCCGGCGCGCCCCTGATCTTCCACGCTGGACACTACAGCGCCCCCTAACCAAAATCATCTTGCCAAAACTACTCAAAAGGCGCGCGCAGCCAAAGCTTGCGCCAATCCACGGCGCTACCCCCGGCCTGTTTCAATCTCAGGGTCAACGCCCCCGGCCGCGGCAATCCGCGCCTCAAGCATGTCCAGCCAATCCGGCGGTGCAGGCTTGATCGCCACGCCTTCGCTCTGCAAAATGCGAAACGGCCATACCTTGCGCGCATGGCTCGCCGATACCGCGCGACAGGATCGAAACATCATCGACGCTTCATGCAAGAGCCGTTCTTCTTCGCTATACACATCCATGCAAATATCCAACAACTGGTTCAACCGCTTCATCCCGGCAAGATCCGCAGCTTCTGACAGCTCATAAAGCGCATCAAACATCCAGTCTGTCTCGTCCATATCATCGATCACTCGCATCATTGGACGCTTTACCTACGCCAACTTAGCTAACAATCGTTGAAGCGCGCCAATCATCCGGCACCAATCCATGATCATCTTGCCAAAAATACTCCCGCCGGAGGCGCAAAAAATACCCTCACGCCCCCCGGATCATAATCCCCAGATCGGCCACATTGGTGCCCGTGGCATCGGTGATCAATAGATCGCCAGCCAAATCCAATGCGCCGTAACTGTCATTATTGGCCAACAGCGCCTCAATATCACCACCCGCCTGCGCAATACGCATCAACGTACCTGCATCCGCGAGCCCACCTGCAGCATCCGTCGGGCCATCACGCCCATCAGATCCCCCTTGCAAACAGATCCAATCCGTCCAGCCCCGCTTGCGCGCTTCAACCGCCACGCGCAGGGCCAGCTCTTGATTGCGTCCGCCGCGCCCTGTGCCTTTAAGCATAACCGTCGTCTCACCACCCCAAACGGTCACTCCGGGCGCACAGGCATCGCAAATCGCCTTTGCGGCCGCCTCCACATCCCCCACGATCGACGTCTCAATCACGTGCGCGCCGTCAACTGCGGCCATTGCAGCCACGCTTTGGCTGTTGGACCCGACTAGGATGTTGGTGCCATCGGTCACGGCAACCGCTTTGCGGCCCGCTTTCAGATGGACCTTAACACTGTCCGGCAAGCCGTTCCAAATCGACGCTTTTTCCAGAATCAACCGCGCCTCTTCAGCCGTGCCCAGTGACGCCGCCGTCGGCCCGCTTGCAATCGCGGACAGATCATCGCCAATGACATCCGACAGGATCAGCGCCGTAACCGCATGGGGTGCCGCCAGCCGCAAAAACCCGCCGCCTTTCAGCTGCGACAGTTGTTGGCGCACAAGGTTCATCTCTACGATATCAAGCCCTGCGCCCAATAGCGCTTCATTCACCGCCGCCTTCTCGGCCAAGCTCACCCCCGCCACAGGTGCGGGCAATAGCGCAGATCCCCCCCCGGAAATCAGCGCCAAGATGGGTCCATCCGCGCCCCGAATTGCCTGCGTCACCGCCGCCCCCGCACGGGCCCCGTTTTCATCCGGAACAGGGTGCCCCGCGGCCATGACCGTTGCCCCTGCTAAGTCCTTGGCGTTTTCATAATTGGTCACAACGATGCAAGGCACGCCGCCAAAAGCGTGCAGCGCCGCTTCAGCCATACGGATCGCAGCCTTCCCCACAGCGATGATCAGCGCAGGTCGCGCAACCTTGCCGATATGGCGCTCCACCGCCGCATATGGGTCCGCCGCAGCGACGCCCGCTTGGAACAACGCCAGCGCATGCTGTCGCGAAAGGGTCATGTCAATATCTCCTCCAACGGCCTTCGCGCCCGCTCGGGGCGCTGACCTGTTGCCTTGCCAAAGCGGATCACCTGAACAATCCGCTCCGTCGGCGCGATGTCAAATCGACTGCGCAGGTCCCTGTTGGTCTGCGGATGATCTGACAAGGCCGCCATCGGCCACATCGCCAACCCCCTTTGCGCGGCCTTCAGGCACAATCGCAAGTAGGCGCGCCCAGTGACAACGGGGCTTTCATCGCTCGGTGCGCAGAACACAGCAATCAGCGGCGCGCTCTGCGTCTTTTCAGCCTCCACCGTCATGCCCTTTGTCGCCCCAAACAAGTTAAGGGTCGGCCACAGCACCCCCAAAGCCCAACGCGCCAGCCGCGCGTCTGGCTTTGACATCTGCATCGCGTCCCGGCTCAGCCCATCAAACGCATGGCGCGGGTGCCCTTCTGACAGGCGCATCCAGCTCAGCAGTTCTTTGCGAAAGGCCGCCCGCTGCATAATGTTAAGGCTGGCAAAATCATTACGCTCCGCGATCCAGGCTTTGTCCTCTTCATCGCTGACAAACACCACTCCATCGTTGTCCCACGCCGGAACGGGTTCAGCTTCAAACCGCTCTCGCCAAGTGAAACGCTCTTCAAGCGCGGCTACCAAAGGATCAGACGCGCCTTTCATCAAGGACAACCGCGCCGCCATCCGATGCCCGGGCCATGTGCTGCGATCGTCCTGCACCCACAGGTCATGAACCTCCGCGCCAAGCCCGTGGTCGCCCAAACTCAAAACCGTGGCGTCCACCGCAGCACCACAGGACAATCCGGCATCGTGCCCCGTTGGGTCCCCTTCAGCTAAATGCACGCTCAGGTCTGCTGCGATTTCAATCGCATCCCCTCGCATCCGCCACCGCGCGGGCTGGACGTTATGCACCGATGGGGCAAGGTTGGCGCGGCTCACAACCGCCTGCAATTGCGCCTTTGTGATCATCTGCCGCGCTCTTCAATCAGGGACGCCATGCGTTGCACAACATCGACCTCAAGCTCTGATTGCGGCGTTGACGTCAGCTGAGGTATCGCAATGGCCACCAGCCGCAACGGCGCTTTGCTCACCCGCAGGATGTGACTGCATTCAAACTTTTCAAACAAATGCGTAACATATTCCGCCTGACTGGGATCATTCGGCAGCATGTCCGTTTTTCGCAAGACGGGCTGGCTTTCAAACAGGAAATTCAACAAATCAGGTTGCAAATCGTCAAGCGCGCGCGCCTCCACAATGGCGGCACCCTCTACTCTGGGAAAGTCTTGTAATCCCCTAAGGAACGCCAGCGGATCATCCAAAGGCCCCGTGGCAAGGTGGCGCAGGATCGTCAGGCTTTGCTTGGCAGCGCGTTGACGCCGCGCATCAATGGCGATCATCACCAGCAGGATAGCCGCCAATGCGATCACAATGCCCAAAACCCAACCGTCGCGCCCCACGCCAAGAATCACACCGAACAGCCCGCCCGCGACCAACGCCACGCCAAGCGCGCTCAGGTACGTCATCACCGTGGCCCGTTGCCCCTCGGTGTCATTGCCCAGCGTCAGGGCCAACCAGCACAGGGTCAGCACACCAATGGCGGAAACTTGCACAGGCAACCCGATCAGAATCGTGCCAAAATCCGCACCGATCATCGGGATAAACAAGATAAGGGACAGGGCAAGGCGTCCGACCGCCACGTTTTCCGCGCCAGACAAAGCCGCCTTGTCGCGCGTCACAACCAACCAGCCGCAAATCGCAAAGACGCTGATCTGAAACAGGAACAATCCCCACAGTCGCAGGGGGTCGACCCAGTCCGGTGGTAAGAACGCGAGCAGGCCGAATAGGGCAGCGCCCCCCGCTCCCAGCGCCTTCACCCAAGCAGGCGCATGCTGGCGCAATAACCCTTCGGTTAGCAAAAGGACAGCCAGCGGGATCAGGCCCGCGGCCAACATCACCACAAACTGAAACGCCGCACCCCCCGTCAAAACGACCAGCGCGCGCCCCAGAAACAGCAGCATCGTCACCCGCACACCAAAGACAAAACGCCGGCTCAGCGGATCATCGCGCCCCAGCGTCATGTGCAAAAGGGCAAGCCCCATCAACGCTGCCGCAGACAAATAAAGGTCTGTCAAAACATACGCAGACGGGATCATGTGCCTGCCGCCAGCTTGTTCAAAAACTGCCGCACCACAGGGCGCAGGATGGCTGCCAACCATGCGGGCTTGGGCCGTTCAACGCGTCCCTTATAGGGATTGAAAAACCATCCCCGATTATCCGCACCGCGCGGTCGACCCAACAGCACGTTTATCGCCTCATAAGCCATCAATTGACCCGTTGTGATCACCATCGGCGCAAACGACATACGGCTGCGCCGACCCGCAACAACATCGCCGACCAGATCAAGATCAATATAATCGCGCGATGACGAATGCAGCACGACATGCTCTGCCTCGCGCAGAAACGCCGTGGCCTTTTGATCCTCGCTCAGCGCATTCCACGCCGTTCCTATTGTAGGATATCCAAGCCTGTCTTCGTGGTCTGGGTCCGTGGCTCGCGTGACATAAACCGACGGCAACGGTGAGGCATATGCGTCAATCACACTCACGCCCGCTCGTTTGGCACTTCGATACAACAACAACGACGCGCCCAAATCATCGGTCCCGTTGATCACCACCGCCGCTTGGTCGACGGCCGTTTTCACATAATCCGGCCAATCCGCGCCATAAACCGTGATCTGCATCAGCGGGTTGATCTTGCGCAAAATCGCCTCTGTCGCCTCCGCCTTGTGCAGTCCCACGGTGTCGGTGAAACAAAACACTTGGCGGTTCAGATTGCTGACCTCAAATTCATCAATATCGGCGATGATCACACGACCAACGCCCGCGCGGGCCAAGGCCAATAGGCAGGCCCCTCCCATCCCACCAGTCCCACAGACAAAAACGCAGGCGTCCTGCAATCTGTCCTGCTCAGCTTGGGTGACAAAGCCGATGTTGCGATTGGTCATTTCACCATAATCAAACATCTCGCGTCCCCTTTGCCGGGCGCAAATCACGCCAAGTTTCGCGGCTGTCCGACCAATGCAAGGCGGGCAAGATCAGGCGTTGCACCATCTGCACCGCCCCTGCAATCAACACGCCAAACAAGGCAGATCGCGGCACCTCCCGCGCCAAATACCCGCGCATCGCGGCCATATCCATCAGGCCAAGTTGGATCACATCATCGCCCCTCTCGTAATCCAATTGTTCTTGGCAAAAGGTATTGAACACCGCGTCGCGATGCTTGGTCGCCTCCTCAAAGGATTTCTTCAACCCATCCGACCCGCCTGTATAGGCGTTGGTGATGACAAACCGATCTTCCTCAAACCCCGCATCCTCTCCGACGCCAAAGACGTGACGATGATTGTCCATAATCCGGCGCGCAATCAATAGGTGGTTCAAGGTGCGCCGCCCCTCACCCGGCTGCGGCCAGACATCGCTGAACAGCGTGCTCACCATGCCAACAACGGCGGGCACTTGCGTGACATTCGATATCCAAATCGGGCGAAACTGACGGCGCAGACAGATCAGAAAACAGGTCAAACCATAAAGCACCCATGACAGGTTCTTGCTACGCTCATCAGGGTCCACCATGACCAGCCCAAGGTGCAAAATCTGCTGGGGCGTGGGGTCTGTATCAATGTCCATAATCGCCAAGGCATTGAACGCAATCGGCGTGCCATCTTTGCGCGTGACAAGGGTGACGATGCTATGCGACAGACGGGCGGCATCGGCGGAAAACACACCATAGGTCAGCCCCTCCCGCGGCAGGGTCTTGGCGGCAATCGTTTTCAGATCGCTCGAAAGCGCTTGCAGCTCTTGCCCACTCATCCAAAGCCCCGGACGCTCCATAATCTGCACCCGCAGATCGGGACCAGTGCGCAAGGTCACATTCATATGCGTGCGCCCGAAGGCTTTGAATATGGCGCTGATCACATTGGGGCTCCTTTTGCGGGTCAGCTTAGCCCGCTCAGACGTCCGACTTCCAGCGCAAACTATATGGGGCGCATGCAAACAAACGCGCTGCACAGAGGCTCCTTTTTGATCACCCACGACAGGCACCATCTCAACATGTCAAAAGGAATTTCCCGATTTCACATTTGACGAGGGCCAAAGAAAGAATTAGAACAAAAAGAGAACAAACGAGTCTGCCACATGCAAATCCTACCCCCTCTTACCACCAAAGGACAGCGGCCCACCAACCAACTCCTGCGGGATCGCACGCAGGGTCACAGCGGGCAAGCCACCCTGTCAGAGGTGTTTACAGACACCGCCAGCGATGCGGCGGGCACCGGATTTCTATGCGCGCACTTGCAAGGGGCAGAAGCGCCAGTGCTCTGGGTCCAGGATTACCTGACACAACGCGAAGCCGGGCGCCCCTACCTGCCCGGCCTGCCCGTGCCGCTCAAACTGATTTTTGTGGATGTCTCCAAACCTGTGGACGTGCTTTGGGCCATGGAAGAAGGGCTGCGGTGCACGGGCCTGTCTGCTGTGGTGGGCGAAGTTTGGGGCGACCCGACTGTTCTGGATTTCACCGCCACCAAACGGCTGGCCTTACGGGCCGAGGCGCGCAGCCTGCCCTGCTGGCTCATGCGCCGTGGCGCACAGGCCAACCTCAGTGCCGCCCGCGAACGCTGGCGGATCAACAGCCTGCCTTCTGCCCCGGTACGCCACGACATGCGCGCACCGGGCAAAGCGCTTTGGAAAGCAGAACTTTTTCGCGCGCGCTGGCGCACACCGGGGCAATGGGTCGCCCAACACGGGGCCGAGGGGATCGTTCTGGATCACGGCCAACACCCACCGCAGGCGACTGCAATGGATGCGTGACATGGGCTTCTTTGGTTTTAAAATACGCATAATCCACCGCTATCACAGGCGGATTGACCGGCCATGAAAGATCTGGACAAGCTGCCCGTGCTGACCTTTCCGCCCCAAGAGGCCCCACGTCAGGCGACCAAAGGTCAGACCACGGACCCCGACACCCTGGCGCGCGCGATTGCGGCGTTGCAATCCGCGCTGGAAGCCGAAGTTGCCAAACCAAGGCCAGACCCGGAACCAGATCTGCCCGCCTCAGACTGGGGCCAATCAAACGGGGCTCAAGACGATAGTTTCACACCCCTCGGGGCGCCAACATGGCGCGCAGGGCAAGGGCGTGCGGGGCAAGGCGCCTCAGATGCTCCAAAACATCCAACGCAGCGTCGGCACACAAACGGCCCCGCCACAGATCGCCAAACCCTTGCACGCCGGATCACCGCGATCCACCTGCCCCGCTTTGCCATCGAACGCTGGCAACGCTGGGCGGCGCAACAACCCGACACCCCGCCTCAAGATGTGCCCATGGCTCTCGCCGTGGAAGGGCACCACGGCCCTGTCATCTATGCCACCAACCGCGCCGCCGAACAGGTCGGCGTGCATATTGACGCCCGCGTGGTCGATGCCCGCGCCCTGATCCCGGATTTGCGGGTGGAATTCGGCGATCTGGATGGGGACACGCGCGCGCTGCACCGCCTGATGCTGTGGTGTCGGCGCTGGTGCCCTTGGACGGTGGTGGATGGCCCCAACGGGTTGGTGATGGACACCACCGGGTCTGATCACCTCTGGGGTGGGGAAGCGGCGATGCTGCGCGAGATCGAAGAACGTCTGGCGCATCTGGGCCTATCTGCCAACCTTGCCACCGCCCCAACCCATGGGGCGGCTTGGGCCTTGGCCCGCTTTGGCCATGTACGCCATGTGGCACAGGCCGAAACCCTTGCGCCCGACGTCGCACCCTTGCCGGTGCGCGCTTTGCGTCTCAAGGGCGATACCATCCTGCTTTTGAAACGACTGGGGTTGAAAACCATCGGCGATCTGGCCGCCGTGCCGCGCGCATCGCTCGCCCGACGCTTTAGCCGGGCAGAGCTTGTGACAAACCCGCTGCTGCGGCTGGACCAAATGATGGGCCGCTTGGGCGAACCTGTGAACGCGCCAGATGACCCGCCCCGCTTTGCGGTGCAGGCGCAACTGGCCGAACCCGTGCAAGACCCAACACCCCATCTGCCCGCCTTGTGCCGTGAGTTGTGCGCGGGGCTGGACGCCGCAGGCTTTGGCGCGCGCCGCATCACCGTCACCGTCTATCGCACCGACGGCGAAGTGCGCCACATCACCGTCGCCACCGCCCGCGCGAGCCGCGACCCGGATCATTTGCTGCGTCTGTTTGATGACAAGCTGGAACGCCTTGATCCCGGCTTTGGCTTTGATCTGATAACCCTTGGCGCAACCGTCATCGAAGAGGTCAGCGTCGCACAAACGCGGCTGGATGGCAGTGTGGATGACGGGGCAGAACTGGCCCGGCTGATTGATCGCTTGAGCGCGCGTTTGGGGGCCAAATCCGTGCGGGTGCCCGACACGGTGCAAAGCCATGTGCCAGAACGCGCCCAGATCGACCACCCTGCCATGGCCAGTGCGCCAAAACCAGCAGATACTCTGCGCGACCGACCGATCCGCCTGTTTCACCCAGCCGAAGAAATCCGTGTGGTCTATGCCGTGCCCGAAGGCCCGCCTGCGCAATTTATCTGGCGGCGGTTGACCCATCGTGTGATCCGCTTTGCCGGGCCAGAACGGATCGCGCCGGAATGGTGGCGCGACAAACCCGGCACGCGGTTGCGCGATTATTATCGCATCGAAGATCAAACCGGGAAACGGTTCTGGATTTACCGCAATGGTGTGCTGGGCGACCGGCGTGGGGAAACCCCACGTTGGTTTGTGCATGGTGTGTTTGGATGAGGCCGCAAAATTTTTTTGAAAAAATTTGGCAGGTTTTTTTGAAAAAACCTGTCGCCTCCGGCGGGAGTATTTTGGGCAAGATGATAGGAACGGCCTGTGCCTGAGAATGATCATGCCCATCCCCGCCGCACCTTGCCCGACGATGGTGTCTATCCCGCCAATCCGCCGGCCCCTTTTGTGGAACTTGGCCTGACCACCTGTTTTTCCTTTCTGCGTGGCGCGTCGGATGCGGTTGATTTTTGCACCACGGCTTGGGCGCATGGTTATGATGCCATTGGTTGCGCGGATTTAAACACGCTTGCTGGTGTTGTCCGCCTGCATAGCGAGGCCAAGAAGGTCAATATACGCCCTGTGATTGGCGCCCGTATCGCGTTGCTGACAGGCGAAGTGTTCCTCGCCTACCCCAAAAACAGGGAAGCCTATGGCCGTCTGTCGCGTCTTATTTCGAAAGGGCGCATGGCTGACCCAGATGGAAACTGGCAAGCTAAGGGTATCTGCGACCTGACCCTTTCGGATTTGGCCGCGCAGGCCCAAGACGTCATTTTGATCGCTATCCCGGATGAGGACGTCGCCCGCTTTGCCAAGCGTCTTGCCCATCTAAAACGTCAGCTTCCCACCCTGTCTTATATCGCCGCTTGCTATCTTTATCGCGGCGATGATGTGGCCCGGATCAATGCGCTTGACGCCCTGTCGGGCCAGCACCGTCTGCAGCTTTTGGCGACCAACGACGTTCTTTATCACGCGCCCGATCGCCGCCCCTTGCAAGACGTGATGACCTGCATTCGCGAAAAGACGACCATCGACAAGGCCGGGTATCTGCTGGAACCCAATGCAGAACGTCATCTCAAAACGCCTGCGCAGATGTGTGAGCTGTTTGCCCAGTGGCCACAGGCGATCCATGCCACCCGCCGTGTGGCAGAAGCCTGCCAGTTTGACCTAGAGGAATTGGCCTATGAATACCCGTCTGAGGTTATTCCCCAAGATATGACACCGCAGGCCTATCTTGAGAAACTAACATGGGAGGGGGCCGCGACCCGCTATCCCGATGGCGTCACAGAGGCGACCAAAGCGGTTTTGCGCAAAGAGCTTGCGATGATCCAAAAGCTGGACATCGCGCAGTACTTTCTAACCATTCACGATGTGATCGAATTCGCCCGCGGCAAGGGCATTTTGTGCCAAGGGCGCGGATCGGCGGCCAATTCCGCTGTCTGTTATGTGCTGGGCATCACCGCCGTGGACCCGGCCCAGCATGCCCTTTTGTTTGAACGGTTCATCAGCGAAGAACGCAAAGAACCGCCCGACATCGACGTCGATTTCGAACATGAGCGGCGCGAAGAAGTGATCCAGCATATTTATCAAAAATATGGCCGTGAGCGTGCTGGATTGTGTGCCACTGTCATCCATTATCGCCCTCGTTCGGCCATCCGCGAGGTCGGTAAAGTCATGGGGTTAAGTGAGGATGTGACCGGCGCCTTGGCCAAAACCGTTTGGGGATCTTGGGGCAAATCTGTTGACGAAGATCACGCCAATGAGGCGGGTGTTGATCTGGGCGATCCGGTTATGCGGCGCACGTTGATCTTGGCCCAGCAATTGATTGGGATGCCCCGTCATTTGGGTCAACATGTGGGCGGTTTTATCCTGACAGAGCGGCCTTTGATCGACACTGTTCCTATCGGCAATGGCGCGATGCCGGATCGGACGTTCATCGAATGGGACAAGGATGATATTGACGCGCTTGGCATTCTAAAGGTCGATATCCTCGCCCTTGGCATGCTGACTTGCATCCGCAAATGCTTTGACCTGATCAAGGCGCATTATGGCCAACGCTGGACGCTGGCAAATGTCCCACAAGAGGACGCGCGCGTCTATGACATGCTATGCAAGGGCGACAGCATCGGTGTGTTTCAGGTGGAAAGCCGTGCCCAGATCAATATGTTGCCGCGCCTGCGTCCGCGCACCTTTTATGATCTGGTGATTGAGGTGGCGATTGTGCGCCCCGGCCCTATTCAGGGCGACATGGTGCATCCGTTCTTGCGCCGCCGTCAGGGGATGGAACCTGTCGCCTATCCCTCGCCCGGCGCGCCCCATGACCCGGCGGAATTAAAGAACATTTTGGGCCGCACCCTTGGCGTGCCAATCTTTCAGGAACAAGCGATGAAAATCGCGATTGACGCGGCTGAGTTTAGCCCCGCAGAAGCCAATGAATTGCGCAAGGCGATGGCGACGTTCCGATCCAAAGGCACCATTGGTCTGCTTGAGGAAAAGATGGTCAGCCGCATGGTCAAACGCGGCTATGACGAAGACTTTGCAACCCGCTGCTTTAATCAGATCAAGGGCTTTGGCGAATATGGATTTCCTGAAAGCCATGCAGCCAGTTTTGCGCAGCTTGTCTATGTTTCCAGCTGGTTGAAATGCCATTACCCAGCGGCCTTTTGCGCGGCGTTGTTGAACTCTCAACCCATGGGCTTTTATGCCCCGGCCCAATTGGTGCGCGATGCCAAAGAACACGGGGTTCAGGTCCGGCCTGCGGATGTGAATTATTCGGATTGGGACAACACGCTGGAACCGGCAGAACAGGGTTTTGCCTTGCGCATCGGAATGCGCCAGATCAGCGGGTTTCGCGCCGATGCCGCCGCCCGTGTGATGGCCGCGCGCGATGCCCCTTACCGTGATCTGGATGATCTGCAACGCCGCGCCGGGATCAGTGCCGCCCATGTGCGCCGCTTGGCAGAGGCGGATGCAATGCGATCCATGTTCATCGACCGCAGGCAGGCGCTTTGGGAGGCAAAGGGGCTAAAGGACGCGCCAGACCTGCCCCTGTTTCTAGGCGGCGCGGATGAGGGGAATGAAATCACCGTGCCCCTGCCCGTCATGCCCGTGTGCGAACAGGTGGTCGCCGATTATCAAACCATGCGCCTTAGCCTTAAGGCGCATCCGCTGTCCTTCCTGCGCAAATCCATGACCCAACAAGGATTCCAAACGACCGAAGACCTCAAAAACGCCCGCAATGGGCAGCGGTTCAAAACTGCAGGTCTTGTGCTGATCCGCCAGAAACCGGGCACCGCAAAGGGCGTCTGTTTCATCACGTTAGAGGATGAATTTGGTGTGCTCAACGCCGTGGTCTGGCCCAAGCTCGTGGAACAATATCGCCGCGTTGTGATGCAATCGCGCGTGCTAGTGATCGAAGGATATGTGCAGCGCGATGTTGAGATTATTCACCTTGTCGCCCAGCATCTGGAAGACAAATCAGACGTGCTGTTGCGCCTATCCCCCGATGGGTTCCAGCCCGCGCTGGCCCACGCGGATGAGGTCAAAAAACCCATCCCCGCCCCAACCCGGCGCCATCCACGCAATGTGTCGATCATCCCCAAAAGCCGCGATTTTCATTAGCGTCGCGTGGATCAAGATCCGCCCTACCCCGGTGACATCCCGCGCAACCGCTCTGAGCGGCGACGCAACAATTCCACCGTCGTCAACAGTAGGATCGACACGATCACAAGGATCGTTGCAACCGCCAAAATCGTCGGGCTGATCTGTTCGCGCAGGCCTGTGAACATCTGCCACGGCAGCGTCTTTTGCGCAGCGGCACCAACGAACAGCACCACGACCACTTCGTCAAAGGATGTGATAAACGCAAACAACCCACCCGAAATCACGCCGGGCAAAATCAGCGGCATCTGCACTTTGAAAAACGTGGTGACAGGGTTCGCCCCCATGTTCGCCGCCGCCCGTGTCAGCGATTTGTCAAATCCGACAAGCGTCGCCGTCACCGTAATGATCACGAACGGAATGCCCAAGGCGGCGTGGGCGAGGATCACTTTGATATAGCCAGACAAGCTTTTGGAAATGCCCAAGGTGTCTTCCATCCACAGCCCCATCTTGCTGTAGAAAAAGAACATGCCAGTGGCCGAAATAATCAGCGGCACGATCATAGGCGAAATCAGGATCGCCATGATGGTCTGACGAAACGGCACATGCGACTGGCTCAGCCCGATGGCGGCCAGCGTGCCCAGCGTCACCGAAATCACCGTCGCAAAGGGCGCGATGATCAGTGAATTGCGCATTGGGCGCAGCCAATCTTGGTTGGTGAAAAAGTCCTCGTAATGCTTTGTGCTGAAGCCTTCGGCCTTCAGCGCCAGCATTTCAGGCGTAAAGGTAAAGAAATCTTGCGCATTAAAACTAAGCGGGATGATGATAATGATCGGCGCGATCAAGAAGAAAAAGATAAAACCGCAGATGAACAAAAAGCTGTTGTGCCAAAGCACTTGCCGCGTCGTCGCATAAGGTGGCACCCCGGCCCGGTAATCCCCTGAATGCAGCCAATAGGCACACCAGCCAAGCACCGCACCACAGATCGCCCCGGCAAGCGCGCCGCCCAATTGTCCAAAAATAAATCCAAGAACCGCAAAACCGATGATCGCAGCCCAACGCCCCGTCCGGCGCGGCAAAAACCGGCACAGGACAAAGGCGATAACAGCCCCCATCACCAAACCAGCCACCAAACCGGTCAAAATGCCCAGCCCCGCGGCTTGTCCAGCAAGGATGCCCAATATCGCGCCAAACAACGCCGTGATCGGGATGGTAAAGCCCCACAGGTTGTCTTTCTTCGCCGCGACCTCTGCCGCTGTCAGTGCAACTGTCATGGCCTAGCCCCCCAGCTTTACGTTGTCGATGCCGACGATCCGGTCGTACAGCCAGTAAAACACCAGCACCAAGGCCAGCAGGATCGTCCCCAGCGCCGCCGCCAAACCCCAATTCAGGCTGGATGAAATGTGGTACGCGATCCGGTTGGAGATAAACACACCTTTGGTCCCGCCAACAATTTCCGGCGTGATGTAATACCCAATGGCAAGGATGAACACGAGGATCGACCCCGCCCCAATCCCCGGAACCGACTGCGGGAAATAAACCCGCCAAAACGCCGTCCAGTTCGTCGCACCCAGCGATTTCGCCGCCCGTAGATACGCCGGCGGGATCGTTTTCATCACCGAATAAAGCGGCAGGATCATAAACGGCAGTAGAATATGCGTCATCGCAATCACGGTGCCCGTCGCGTTGTTGATCAACGCAAGGCGATTGTCATCGGCCACGATACCGATCCAAACCAGCAGATCATTGATCACCCCTTGTTGTTGCAACAAAACTTTCCAAGCGGAGGTTCTGACCAAAAGCGACGTCCAGAACGGCAGCAACACAAGGATCATCAGCACATTGGCCGTGCGCATCGGCAGGTTGGCCAGCAGCCACGCCACAGGATAGCCAAGAAGGATACAAGACCCCGTAATCGCCAGCGACATCAACATCGTGCGCCAGAACAATTTCAAATAAATCTGTTCATCCTCAGGCCGCCATTCCGCCCCGTCAGGTGTTTTCTGGCGGTCGATGGAGTTGAGGAAATAACCATTGGTGAACTCTGGCGCATAGGTTTGGATCGTCTGCCAAACCGCAGGGTCCACCCAATCCTCATCAATGTCTGCAAATTCCGCAGCCAGATCGATGGTTTCGAAATCAACCACCTGCGGCGCAAATTCGCTCATGATTTCAATGCCTTTTGGGGCATTGGTAAACTTCGGCGCTTCCTTTAGGTCCTCATAAAGGGCGAGGTAAACGCTATTCCACGGCTCTTCCTCGCGCGGATCATCGCCATCTTCACTGGCAATCGTCGCCGCAAACGCGGCATAGGCAGGTGCTGCCCGCGCGAATGTCGTGAACACGTCCGGGTGCATCTCAAACGGCATATCCGGCGTCAGGCCCTCGGCCCCCATCAGATCCGCCCAAAACTCCGCCTCACCCCAGCGCGGATCAAGATCAATAAACTGGTCCGCGTAAACTTCGCCAATATCATCAACGCTGCGACCCGACTTGCGGAACAGCGACGAAATCCCCGTCATCTCATAATTCAGACGACTGCCCAGCCGCGTGTGCTGCTTTTTCTCAACGGCGACCATCAAATCTTGGGTCAGTGCGTAAAAGACGTCTTCGTCAGGGGCCTGCCCAGTTTCGGCATCCCAGTTTTCAAGCGCGGCCACCGTCGTGGGGAGAACGTCAGAAACGATCTGGTTCTCAACCGAACGGAACAGCATTTGGCCAATAGGAATAATAAAGGTGAACATGATGAACACCAAAAGCGGGGCAATCAGCGCAAGCGCCCGCAGCTTTTGTCGGCGCAAGGCACGGTTCAAACTGGCCTTTAGCGGGCGCCCGTCTGCGGCCATCATGGGTCCGGTTGCGTCTGTCATGATATTGTCCCCGGTGTTGCAGGGCGACATAAGCGCCGCCCTGCAAAGCATTGTTTAGATTAGCTTACTGCGCCAACCACGCCTGGAATTTTGCATCCAGATCGTCGCGGTAATCCGCCCACCATTCATAGTTGTAAAGGAAGGTGTTCTTAGCGTTCTCTGGATCGGTTGGCATGTGCTGCGCCATATCAATACCCAGCGTTGCGTGCTGACCAACCAAGGGGGCAGACGACGCACGCGCCGGACCGTATGAGATATACTTGGCCTGATCGGCAAGACGCTGCGTGTCTGTTGCGAAACGAACGTAGTCAAGCGCACGCGCTTCACGCTCTGGGCTTAGGCCCGCTGGGATGATCCAACCGTCAAGGTCAAACACCTGCGCATCCCAAAGCATGGCAACAGGTTGCTTTTGCTCTTCGATCAGCGCGAACAGACGACCGTTATAGGTTGTGCCCATTACGACTTCGCCATCGGCCAACAGCTGCGGTGTATCCGCACCCGCAGACCACCAAACAACGTTGTCCTTGATCGTATCAAGCTTTGCAAATGCCTGCGCCTGGCCTTCGTCTGTTTCCAGAACGTCATAGACGTCTTCCTTGGCAACGCCATCACATAGCAACGCCCATTCCATGTTGTTGATCGGGCGACGCTCTAGCGACCGCATGCCGGGATAGGCTTCTAGGTCGAACATTGCGCAGATAGATGTCGGCGGCGTGTCACCAACCAAATCGGTGCGATAGCCAGCTGTTGTTGAATAAACGATCTGCGGGATAAAGCAGTCGGAAACCAACAGGTCGCCGAAATCTTCAGACGCGGTTGAACCATCGTCACCCGGTGCCAGCTGTTCGTCAGCATCAATCTCCAGCGCAAGGCCTTCGTCGCACAGACGGATCGCATCAGATGCAACCACATCAACCACGTCCCACGTGACGTTGCCCGCTTCGTTCATCGCGCGCAGCTTGGCCACCGCCTCAGCAGAGCTTTCATCGTTGATGATCGTCACACCTGTCATTTCCGCATAGGGGTCATGATAGGCCGCTTGCTGTGACGCAGAATAGGCACCGCCCCAGCTGACGATTGTCATTTCAGATGCCATGTGGCCATCCGCAAAGGCCGTGACAGATGTCATGGACAAGGCTGTCGTTGCCATTAGTGTTTTGGTGAGTTTCATTAAAGTCTCCCGTTTTTGTTACCCGGTTTGGTATTTGATAGGGCGACGCACCGGGCGTGCGTCCACCCAATTCGCATCAGGCGTCCAGCGCCCGGCAATCCTGCGCAAGCCAGCCAATTTCGATCATCTCGCCCGGTTTCAGGCGGGTTTGATCCGGCGCGTTGCGCGATTTAATGACAAAGTCGTCGGTGCCTGCTACGCGCAGACGCGTGCGGAATATATCGCCCATATAAATGAACTCCAACACCTCTGCCTTCAGGGTGTGGGCATCCGCACTCAGGCGCGATTTGTCATATTCCACCCGCTCAGGTCGGATCGACACTTTGGTCCGCTCTCCGACGGTGTGGACGTTCACAGGGATCGCATCAATAATGTCGCCACTGTCCAACTTTACGATGCAGGTCTCACCCTTAATGTCTTGAACAACACCTTCCAACGTGTTGTTTTCGCCAATAAATTGCGCAACAAAACTGTTCTGCGGCTTTTCATACAACTCATCCGGCGGGGCCAGCTGTTGGATACGGCCATCATCAAAAACAGCGACGCGGTCCGACATTGTCAGCGCCTCGGTCTGGTCGTGGGTGACGTAAACCACGGTGATCCCCAGATCATGGGCCAACTTTGTAATCTCAAACTGCAAGGTTTCGCGCAATTGCTTGTCCAGCGCGCCCAGTGGTTCGTCCATCAACACCAGTTCCGGTTCAAACACCAACGCACGCGCCAAGGCGATCCGTTGTTGTTGACCGCCAGACAATTGCGCCGGACGCCGCCCGCCAAAATCGCCCATTTGCACCATATCAAGCGCGCGTTTTACCTTTTCCTGCCGGTCAGATTTGCCCATGTTGCGTACTTCCAACGGAAACGACAGATTTTCAGCCACCGTCATATGGGGAAACAGCGCATAGTTTTGAAACACCATGCCAATGCCCCGCTTGTGCGGTGGGATGTTGTTGATCGGCTGCCCATCAAGGCGAATATCGCCATGGGTCGCGGTCTCAAACCCGGCCAGCATCATCAAACAAGTCGTCTTGCCCGAACCTGACGGCCCCAGCATTGTCAGAAACTCGCCCTTGGGCATGGATAGGTTCAGGTCTTTCACGACGAGGACTTCACCGTCGTAGCTTTTTTGCACTCGATCAAACTCGACAAATGCAGTGTCGGTCGCTTTGGTCATTCATCCCCCTGTCGGACGCGATCAGGTGATCTGATCTGCGCTCGAACGTGTTCGGCTTGTGATAATGACGAACTCACAGCGGAGCGCAAGCGTAACCATAGGTCGCAGGTAGAATGTCGCACAAATCTTTGTCAGTCCGCTATCAAGTGCTTCATGTGCCAGCACAAAACAGAATTACTGGACACCACAGACCGCCCCGTTGCCGCGCCGATGGCCGCACGCGCCCCAACCGTGCGCAGGTTGGTGCAGCTCAAGAACAAGGCATCGACGTCCTCGCTTTCGCACAGATCAATCCCAGCTTGAACAATGGATGTCTCACTAATCCTCGCCACAGCTGCCTCTTTCGCGATGTTAAAGGACCCAAAAACAGGCGTTTCGATCCCAGCGTCGGACAAAGCGCGGCGCAGCCCCTCGTTCACGTCCGCCACATACGGCGACAAAAGGGCCAATCGCTTGACGCCATGCGCATGGCACCACGCAATCGTTGCGCTCAGCGGATCCGTGACGTGCCGCGCATCCACGCCGCCCTTCACCAGATCACGCACGCGATTGGCACCTACAACTGATGTCCCCGACGTGCAGCCATATGCGACAACATCAAACGCACAGCCACGCGGCAAAAGCCCCGCAGCGTTGGGTAGATCAAGCTCCATCTGCGCAAGGCTATCGGTGGTCACATCCAACCCACTTGGGATTCGGCTGACATAAATTGTGCTCTCTAAATCTCTGAATTCATTACAAACTTCACCCTCCAACGTCTCATCAGCTTGCAGAACAATCAACCCAAGGCGCGGGATGACATCAAACGCATCACTTAAGGAATACTCATAGGTTTTCATGCGATCACCGGTATCTGCGACACGCTCGCGGCGCTTAACATCGTGGCCCCTTCCTGTGTGATCACGATATTCTCCTCATGCACCATCAATTTTGCCCCAATCGCCTTGGCCGGTTCCAGCGTCAGCACCATTCCCGGTTTCAACTCTGTCTGGTCAGTCGGGATAAGCGACGGCCATTCGGTGAGCGACAGCCCCAAACCATGCCCCAATCGGCCCGCATCGGTATCCCCCACGACCTTGGCCATCGCATGATACAAATCCGCCGCGGTCGCCCCCGGCTTAGCCGCTTCAAATCCGGCTTGTGTCGCGTCGACCAGCGCCGCATGGGTATCCGCGACATCGCCGCTTGCAGCGCCATAGGCCCAATTGCGGTTGAAGTCGCAAAAATAGCCATCCCAGACAAGGCCTGTGTCCAACATCAACACATCCCCTGGCGTTAACGCGCGATCATGCGCTGGCGAAATAACATCGCCATACCCCCCCTGTTCCCCCGCACCAGCCAGATAGGGAACCCAATCCGCGCCCTCATCAAGGCACAGCGCCTGAAACTGGCGAAAAATCGCGCTCAAGGCCATGCTTGCAGGCGCGATCTCAGGTACACGGGCAAAGGCGCGACCGGCAATCGCGCAAGCATGGGCGATCTTTTCAATCTCAGCCTCAGATTTGATCATCCGCAGAGCCGCAATGATGCCCGCATCCCCCTGAACCGACAGCGACGGCAGACCCGCTTTCAATCGCTCAAAATCTGCCAAAGGCATGCGCAAATGGCTTTCCGCACCGGATGGCACGCCAATCGCGCCACCCTTTGGCACGACCTCGGCCAAGGCATCCTGCAACAGCGACACGCCTTCATCCTTCGGCTGCGGTGATGCCCATGTGCGGATGTCGCTGACCCACGTCTGCCCCATTAATGCAGCACCAATCGCTGGAATAACCGCAATCGGCGCCCCACTTGCCGGGACGATCAAAAACCATGGCCGCGATGGGCTTTCCCAGAACCGCGTCAGAAACCCTGTGAAATAATAGACCTCCTGCGCGGTCGTCAGCAAAAGGGCGTCAATCCCCGCCTCTGCCATCATCGCCTGCGCGGCTGTGGTCCGCGACAAAAACTCCGCCTTCGCAAATCCGCGCGGCGGCATCATGCAGGCCCCTCTGACAAAAACGTCAAAACCCGCGCATCATTCCCGATGTCGAAACGCGCACGAGCCTGCGCCATCATCGCCAGCGCGACCCCCGCCCCGCCAGAGGGGGAGGTTTCAAGCCCCGAGGCAGCAAGCGCAGGCAGTTCCGAACTGACAGCCGCATCCGAAAGGGTCACAAAATCATCCGCATCCCGCGCCAATCCGTTCAGCGCAATCAACGAGGGTTCTTTGCAATCCAGCCGGCCCATAACGCTGTCAGGCCCATCAGCCACCACTGCGCGCCCTGCCACAATGCTCGCCTGTAAAGCCGGGGCGTTTTCGGGTTCCACCACAATAATGCGCGGCGCATCCCCATAAGCGCCCCGCAGATAGGCCGCCATCGCCGCCGCCATCCCGCCAACGCCAGCTTGCAAAATGATATGGGTCGGCACCGCAGGACACTGCGCCACGGCCTCTGCCGCCATATGGGTGTAACCTTCCATCAAAAGATGCGGCAAATCGATGTACCCATCCCAAGAACTGTCCGACAATAACGTCAGCCCATCCTGCGCGGCCCCCGTTTGCGCCGCCGCCATCGCGCTCGCATAATCCGGGCCCGCGCGGCGCACCTCTGCCCCAAGGGACACTAACCGCTGGGCAAAGCTTTCGGGCACCGTATCGGCCAAACAAATGATCGCAGCAGCGCCAAACACCTTGGCCCCCGCCGCCACCGACAACCCATGATTCCCCGCAGACGCGGTGATATAGGTTTCACCCTGCAATGTCGTCGCATCTGGCGCGTCTGACCGCTCCGCCGCATGGCGGGCGATGACATAGGCGGCGCCAAGGGCCTTAAAACTGCCCAGACCCATCCGCGACCGCTCATCCTTGACCCACAGCGTGGCAGACCCTGCAAGCCCCTCCACAACCGTCAATGGGGTTTCCTTGGCGACCGGGCAATGCGTCAACAGCTTTGCCACCCGCCCCGCCGCGATTGATGGATAGGGCGCATTCGCCAACTTGGCACCAGCGCGGTGACTATTTGCAATGGTTTTCATCACTTCAACCTCATCCTCGCAACAGCGCAAATTCAGGATCATAGGGGCATGCGGGTATAACCTCCGCCGCAACCAGATCACCGCATAGATCAAGCATCATCTTGCTCCCAACCTCCGCATGGCTCGGCTTCACAAACGCATAGGCAAGGTTCATCCCCACCCTGTGCCCATAATCGCCAGACGAAATCGTCCCGACCACAACGTCCCCATCCATCAATGACCCGCCACCATGGGCAGGCGCGGTCTTGCTGGCGATGTTCAGCGTGACAAGCTTTACATTAGGCCCGGCAGCGTGACGCTTCACCAAGGCATCCTTGCCAAGGAAATCACCCTTGTCGAGTTTCACAAACCGCTCCAACCCTGTCTCAAACGGGTCAAACTCGGTCAGCAGATCGGCTTTCCAATGCAAAAACCCTTTTTCCATGCGCATCGCCTCAACCGCGCGCGCACCGAACAGGCCCAAGCCATGCTCCTTGCCCGCCTCTTGCAACGCCAACCAAGCGGCATAAAGCGACGGTGTCGGCACGTGAATTTCATACGCCAATTCCCCGGAAAAGCTGACGGCCATCACAACCGCAGGCGCATATCCGATAAAGCATTCGCGCACCGACAGCCAAGGGAACGCGCCCTTAGACCAATCCCCGCGCGCGCAGCCGGACAGCACATCGCGCGCCTTTGGCCCGGCCAGCACAAGGATCGTGTGTTCTGCCGTGATCGTGCGCAATTGCACGTCCTCATCTTCGTTCAAATGCTGCTGCAGCCAATCCATATCATGGTACTCACTGGCCGCTGCCGACCCGTACCAAACCCGTTCAGGCCCGCGATCAGACGCGGGAAGATTGGCGATCGTCGCCTCCCCCTTGATCATGCCGTGATGGTTCAGCAAATACCCCAGCCCGACGCGCCCGTCGCGTTTGGTGACATTGCCGCAGAACATACGATCCAAGAACGCATGGCGATCAGCACCCGTGATTTCGATGCGGTTAAACCCGTTGACTTCGCACAGGCTGGCATTCTCTTGCACGTTCTTGATCTCAGCCGCGACCACGTCGAACGTCTCATCAAAATTAAAACTTAGCGTGGGGTGAAAATCCGGGGTCGGTTTGAAATAGTCCACACGCTCCCACCCATTCACAACGGTGAATTCAGCCCCCGCTGCCGCGAGGATCGGCGTTAGCGGCGTTGTCTTGGCATTGCGCCCCGCAGGGCGGTGTTCGTGTGGGAAATGAAAGCGAAATTCGTTCTGATAATCCTCAATCGCCTTCAACGACGTCAACTCCACATTGGCGTGTCCGGTAAATCGGCGTGGGTCAATGCACCATGTGTCATAACATGCCTCACCATGCACAATTTGCTGCGCCAATAGCCAACCGTGCCCGCCGCCCTCACCCAATCCGGCCCGCAAGCCAATGATGCAAAACGCATTGCGCTTGCCCGGGATCGGTCCGACCAAGGGCGCGCCGTCGATGGTATAGGTGATCGGCCCGTTAACGATGTTCTTGATGCCCACTTCCGTCAGCGCTGGCATCCGCTCAAACGCACCTTCCAGCACGTCCATCACACGATCCAAATCATCCGGGCACAGCGCATTCACAAAATCCGGGTCAATCCCGTCCATGCCCCATGTTTTGCAATCTTGTTCATAAAAACCAATCAGCAAGCCACCCTTTTCTTGGCGACAATAATAATCGCTGATCGGGCAACGCAGCAGCGGCATCCGATGACCCGCGTCGGCAATGGCGGGAATATCTTCGGTGACGAAATACTGATGCTCCATCGACGCGACAGGATGATGCACTCCCATCATCGCGCCAACCTCGTTCACCCGGTACCCACCTGCGTTCACCACGACATCACAATCAATATCGCCGTGTTCTGTATGCACGGTCCATGTGTCGTCCTTATGCTGGGTCAAGCCCGTCACAGGCGTGTTGCGATAGACCTCAGCCCCCGCCTTGCGGGCGCGGCGCGCCAACGCTTGGCACAAGGACGCGGGATCAATATCCCCATCATTGCCATCCCAAAGCCCGCCAAGCAGGTTATCCGTTGAAATCAGCGGATGGCGGCGCGCGCATTCTTCTGCGTCCAGCACCTCAAACTCTACATCCATCCCACGCGCCATCGACGCAAAATGGCGATAGCCCTGCATCTGCGCCTCTGTATTGGCAAGGCGGATACCGCCATCCCCATGACGATAGCTCACGGGATAATCAGCATCATCGCGCAGCTCTTTATATAGGTTGATGGAATGGGTCTTTAGGCCAACCATCGTCTGGTTCATGCCAAAGTTCGTGACCTGCGCCGCCGAATGCCACGTCGTGCCAGAGGTCAATTCATTGCGTTCCACCAGAACAACATCGCTCCAACCCTCTTTCGTCAAATGATAAAGCGTGGAACATCCAGCAATGCCACCCCCGATGACGACGGCCCTCGTTCTGGTTTTCATTTGTGCCCCTTCCAAAAAGTTGTCTTGTTTTTTCTGACGTAAACAGGACCAATGGGGCAAGAACATATGTCGTGAAATTCGCTTTATTGGCGTTAATCCATGAAAATAATGTTCTTTTTGTCATTAAGGCCGAAATCCAACGTCGGCATTCCAAAAGTAAGGCCAAAGAATGAGCAGAGGACCATCAAGCGGGCGCAAAGGCCGTCACGCCAAACGGGCGGCCAAACCGATTGTCGACCCCTGCCCGCCCGGCCAACGCGGCGGCATGTATAAACCGCTGAGTGATAGCGACCTGACGCAAATCTATGACACCGCTCTGCGCCTGTTGGACACCTTGGGCATGGGTGAGGTGCCAGAACGGCTTGCCGCTGACCTGACTGCCGCGGGCGCGGTGCCGGGCGGTGATGGGCGCTTATGTTTCCCGCGCGACATGGTGAAACAGGCCATCGCGGCATCCGCCAAATCCTTTACCCTGCACGGGCGCGACCCTGCGCGGTCTATCACGGTCGGCGATAACCGCGTCCACTTCGGCACCGGCGGCGCGGCTGTGCAAACCTTGGACATGGACAGCGGCCTTTACCGCCCCTCTACCCTGACCGATCTGCACGATTTCACCCGGCTCCAAGATACGCTCGCCAATGTCAGCTGGTTCACCCGCTGCTGCATCGCCACCGACGTGCCTGATAATTATGATCTGGATATCAACACAGCCTTCGCCCTGATCCGAAATACAACGAAGCCAACGGCAACCGCCTTTACCATCGCCGAACATGTGGCCCCGATTGTCAAAATGCTCGATATCGCCGCCGGTGGTCCCGGCGCATTTGCGCAGCGCCCGTTCATGAAAACCCACATCAGCCCGGTGATATCGCCAATGCGCTACGGCGAAGACGCGGTTGAGGTGGTTTATGAATGCATCGCCAACAACATCCCCATGTCCTGCATCACCGCCGCCCAAGCAGGCGCGACAGCCCCCGCGACGCTGGCAGGCTTCCTCGCGCAATCGCTGGCCGAAACGCTGGCAAGCCTCGTCATGGTCAATGTGCTGACGCCGGGTTTCCCGATGATCTTTTCCAACTGGCCCTTGGTGATTGACCTGCGCACAGGCGCGTTTTCCGGCGGCAGCGGCGAAACCGCCGTCCTCAACGCCGCCTCCGCACAGCTGTCCAACTGGCTCGGCCTGCCATCCGGCGTTGCCGCCTCCATGACGGACGCCAAGGCGATTGACGCGCAATACGGCATGGAAAAGGGCATAACCTCACTCGCCGCCGCCCTCGCCGGTGGAAACCTGATCTACGAAAGCTCAGGCATGACAGCCTCGCTCTTGGGCGCAAGTTTCGAAGCCTTCGTTCTGGATGACGAAATGCACTCGCACACCTATCGGGCCCTACGCGGGATCGAGGTAAGCAAAGAAAACCTCGGCTTTGACGCCATCTGCGAGGCGATCCTTGGCGAAGGGCACTTTTTGGGCGGTGCCCATACAATCGCGGCCATGGAACGCGACTACTTCTATCCCACCCTCGCAGACCGCGACCAACCGCAAGCTTGGGCCGAAAATGGCGCCCAAGACGCGTGGCGCGTGGCACAAGAAAAGGCGCGAAACATCCTCAAAACCCATCGCCCGACCTATCTGTCCAACGAACAAGATCAGGCCATCCGCGCCGACTTCAACATTCTTGCGTAAACAACAACGTTACATGTCCCAGCCAAAACTTGAAATATGATCTCAGCCCTGTAAGGTTTTAAGTCTCTGGGAGGAGAGCACATCAAAGCCGCTGATCTACATATAGAAAAAGTGCGCCAAACCGTCGGGACAAGCGCCGCCGCGCAATCTTGGCTGGCCGCGTCTTGGTGCCGCTCTGTGGTGCAACACGGGCTCGATCCGGGGCAAAAACAACGGTGCGAATACCTCTCCGCCAACGAAATCGCCCACCGCCAAGACGCGCTCGGTGGCATGGCCAGCCTTGCAAAGCCCCGCCTTGATCAATTGTTCGCACTGGTCGGCAGCTCAGGCTGCGGCGTGGTCCTCTGCGATAAACAAGGAGTCATCATCGACCATCGCTATCAATCCGCCGACGCCCCGGTGTTCGAAGGTTGGGGCCTTGGCGCCGGTGCCGACTGGAGCGAGGCCGCCCAAGGCACCAACGGCATTGGCACCTGTCTTGTCGAACGCCGCGATGTCGTGATCCACCGCGATCAACACTTCATGGCCGGCAACATCGCGATGAGCTGTATAGACACCCCCGTTTACGGTGCCCAAGGGGATATCGTCGCAGCCCTTGATGTGTCCTCCGCCCGCGTGGACCAGACCGAAGCGATGAACGGCATGATCGCCGAATTAGTCCGCCAAGCGGCCCGCAGCATCGAGGCCGACCATTTCAGATCGACATTTGCATCCGCACGCATCCTCGTGATCGACGACCCGGCTGAAGGCGTGTCACTGCTCGCGGCCACCTCTGATGACATCGTTGTCGGGGCCACCCGCGCCGCACGTCGCGCCTTTGGCCTGCCCGCTGAAGGCGCGCTTAAAACAATTCCCGTCGGCGATCTGATCGGTCAGGACACAACGTCCAAGGGGTTTGCGCGCGGACAAAGGGCGGCTGTCATGCGGGCCTTGGTGCGTGCTGATCACAACGTCAGCCTTGCCGCGCGCGACCTTGGCGTGTCCCGCGCCACGCTCTATCGGCGTATGAAAGAGTTGAAAATCAACAATTAGACCCGGCCTGTCTCAGTTTTGAAACAGGGCGACCGCGCAAAATCGCACCGCTCACTTCACACCTGCCCTCATTCTTGCTGAACTACCCCAGCAGAGTTTTGGGAGGAACAGATGCCAACAATTTCGATGAACGTGAATGGAATATCCGTCTCGGCCGAGGTTGAGAACCGAACGGTTCTTTCAACGGCCCTGCGTGAGAATTTGGGAATGACCGGCACCCATGTGGGCTGCGACACCAGCCAATGCGGCGCCTGCGTCGTACACGTAAACGGCAAAGCAGTAAAATCTTGCACCATGTTCGCCGTCGAAGCAGACGGCGCAGAGGTCGCCACAATCGAAGGTCAGGCGCATTCCGATGGTTCGCTCAACGTGATCCAACAAGCGTTTCAAGATCACCACGGGCTTCAGTGCGGATTTTGCACCCCCGGCATGATCATGACCGCCACCGCCCTTCTGCGGGACAACCCAAAGCCGACAGAAACCGAAATCCGCGATCACCTCGAAGGCAACATTTGCCGCTGTACCGGATACCAAGGCATCGTGAACGCAATCATGGCAGCGAGCGGACAAAAACCCGCAATCGCCGCCGAATAAGGAGGATAGTGATATGGCAGCAGATGGTGGAATGGGTCACGCGACCAAACGCCGTGAAGACGTGCGCTTCCTTGTGGGACGGGGCAAGTATTGCGATGACTACGTGCCCGCCAAAACCAGCTATTGCGCCTTTGCGCGATCAACGGTGGCGAATGGCAAAATCAAAAGCATCAACACAAAAGCCGCCGCTAAAATGCCCGGCGTTGTCGCTGTGTTTACCGGCGATGACTTTGTCGAAGTCGGCGGAAACCCCGCTGGTTGGCTGATCAACAGCCGCGACGGCGAACCGATGAAAGAACCAAAGCGCCCCGTGCTCGCCCATGGCAAAGTGCGCCACGTCGGCGACGCCTACGCTGCGGTCATCGCAGAAACCCGCGAACAAGCGCTAGACGCCGTTGAAGCGATTGAGGCTGATATTCAAGAACTGGACGCGGTGGTGAATATGGCCGACGCATTGGCCAACACCAAAACGCTTGTCCACGATGAAATCGGCACCAACCAATGTTTCGACTGGGGCTGGATCGAAGACAACCGTGCCGCTACAGATGAGGCGATCAAAAACGCGCCCCACGTCACAACCTTGGAACTGGTCAACAACCGCCTTGTGCCTAACGCCTTGGAACCACGCTGCTCTATCGGCGAATATGATCCCGGCACGGGCGACTATAAACTAACAACAACCTCCCAAAACCCGCACCTGACGCGGCTTTTAATCTCTGCCTTCGTGATGGGCATCCCCGAAAACAAACTCACCGTTCACGCACCTGATGTCGGCGGCGGCTTCGGCTCCAAAATCTATCACTATGGCGAAGAAGCCCTCGTTCTGGCAGCCGCCAAAAAGCTGAACCGCCCGGTCAAATGGACCTCCACTCGGACAGAGGCATTTTTGTCCGACGCACACGGTCGTGACCACGTCACAAAAATCGAACTGGCCTGCGAAAAGGACGGCACCTTCATCGCCTTCCGCACCGAAACCATGGCCAACGTCGGGGCGTATCTGTCGAACTTTTCAACCGCGACGCCTACATTCCTGCACGGCACTTTGATGGCAGGCAATTACACCGTCCCCAACGTCTATGTGAACGTAAAGGCCGTGTTCACCAACACCGCCCCCGTTGATGCCTATCGCGGCGCCGGACGGCCTGAGGCAACGTTCAGCCTAGAACGCGTCATCGACAAAGCTGCGCGCGAGCTTGGCATCAACCCAATTGAAATCCGCCGCAAGAATTTCATCAAACCCGACCAATACCCCTACGCCTCTGCGGCCGGGCTGGAATATGACAGCGGCAATTACGACGCCCTTATGGACGGCTTGGAAAAGCTTGCGGATATTTCCGGGTTCGAGGCGCGCTGCAAAGAAAGCGCCAAAAACGGCAAGCTGCGCGGCCTTGGCATCAACAGCTATATCGAAGCCTGCGGCATCGCGCCGTCCAACCTCGTCGGGGTGCTTGGCTCTCGCGTTGGGCTTTATGATGCAGCAACGGTGCGGGTAAATGCCACTGGCAACATCTCTGTCATGGTTGGCGCACACAGCCATGGACAAGGTCACGAAACGGCCTTTCCACAGATCGTCGCCGATATGTTGGGCGTTGACCCAATGTCGATTGAAATCGTCCACGGTGACACCTCAAAAATCCCGTTCGGCATGGGCACCTACGGCTCACGCAGCCTCGCAGTTTGCGGCTCTGCGGTGTTCCGCGCCACGGAAAAGATCATCGCCAAAGCTACGCTAATCGCAGCCCACATGATGGAAGACAAACCCGACAACGTCGACTTCGACGCGGGCGAGTTTTCCGTCAAAGGCACCAATAAAAAGGTCAGCTTTGGCGAGGTCGCGCTCAAGGCGTACATCCCCCACGACTTCCCACTGGAATCCATCGAACCGGGGCTAGAGGAAACCGCGTTCTATGATCCGGCCAACTTTACCTATCCCTCCGGCGCTTACGGGTGCGAGGTCGAGGTCGATCCAGAAACCGGCAAGGTCGATATTTGCTCCATGGTGGCGATGGATGACTTTGGCACCGTGGTGAACCCGCTGATCGTGACCGGTCAGGTGCAAGGCGGCTTGGCCCAAGGCATCGGGCAAGCGCTGTTGGAACACGGTATCTATGACGAAAACGGGCAGCTTTTGTCAGGCTCATTCATGGATTACGCCATGCCACGGGCCGATGATCTGCCCAACCTTGTCGTCGATCACAGCCACGCAACCACCTGCACCCACAACCCCATCGGGGCCAAAGGTTGCGGTGAAGCAGGCGCAATCGGCTCCCCTCCCACGGTGGTAAACGCCGTCGTCGACGCGCTCCAGCGCGGCGGTTTCGACGTTGAACACATCGACATGCCGGTATCCCCCGCGCGTGTCTGGGCCGCCATGAACGAATGATCCCGGATCGCGGCGGGGCAGCACACCTGCCCCCCCGTGACCGGAGAGGAGAGATAAATGTATAACTTCGAATTCACCAAACCAAAAACGATCAAAGACGCCGCCAAAGCTTTGGCCGCAGACGGCGCACAAGCCTTGGGCGGCGGGCAAACCCTGCTTCCAACGATGAAACAACGGCTCGCTATGCCCGAAACGCTGGTCAGCCTGACCGAGGTGGACGGCATGGTCGGCGTTGACAGTCGCGGCACAGGACTGACGATTGGCGGCGCAACAACACACGCACAAGTCGCCAGCGATGCTGCCGACGTCTATCCCGCGCTCGCCGGTTTGGCTGCAGGGATCGGCGACCCGGCTGTGCGCAATCGCGGCACCATCGGCGGATCACTGGCCAACAACGACCCTGCGGCTTGCTATCCAGCGGCGGCCCTCGCCTCTGGCGCAACGATCACCACCAACAAACGCGACATTCATGCCGTTGACTACTTTCAAGGCATGTTCGAAACCGCGCTGGCCGAGGATGAGATTATCACCGCAGTCCAGTTTCCCATCCCGCAAGCCGGCAACTACCAAAAGTTCGTGCAACCCGCCTCGCGCTTTGCGCTGGTCGGTGTCTTTGTCGCCAAAACCGCAGACGGCGTGCGTGTGGCCGTCACCGGCGCATCCGGCAGTGGCGTCTATCGCTGGACCGCGGCAGAAACCGCCCTCAACAGCGACTTTTCCGCCAAGGCGATTGAAGGTCTATCCGATGACCCAAGCGAGATGATCACCGACCTGCACGGCACCGCCGCTTACCGCGCCCATCTGGTCGGCGTGCTGACACGGCGTGCGGTGACGGCAAGCAGATAAGATGAGCGCCGCGTATTCGTAGCGGAATTGGGCACACACACTAGCCAAGACCGCGACGATCATCGCCGACCCGTCACGACGGGTCGGCGGTTTGGCATCTGTCGCAAGTGGTCGGTCCCTAACTACAACGTTGCCACCAGAAACCGCCCAGAAATAAGCGATCCAATCGCCACCCCATGGGTCGGCTGACAGTCCGGCCTTGCGCCATTAGTGTGCTCTGGTCACTGACGCAGCAAAGCAACCTGGTTTGGCATTGTGTAAGTGGGCATAAGCCACCTGATCATTTTCAAATGCGGTTGTGATCGCATCGGCAAGATCGTCCCCTTGCAAAATATCAGCATCAATCATCATGTGGTCGCTATCAAACAGTCGTAACGAGATGACACGAGACCGCAAAACCTCTGGCACAACGCCGACAGGCAACTTGGCTTGCTGTGCTCCTTCTCGCACGAAGATTGCATGTGTCGCCCTATAAGGCGACTGTTCGGGTTGATGTGCATAATTTAATAGAATGACAGTTTCACCCACTTCAGCGTCAGCCATACTTACGCGGCAGGGTGTACCCGGCTTAGACTGTACAATCTGACGACAAGCGTTCTTATCGACTAGTTCAGCGTCGGAGAGATCGAAAAGGTCTGCAAAATCCTCAGCTGGTAGTGAATGAATTTGAAAACTCATGTTTCTAGTTCCTTCTTTGTTTGGAACGCAGATAGCGACATGCCTACACATCGAGCGACCCGATTCATGCTCAATAACGAGAGCAGTCATTCACGCAAGGCGCAGCATTGGTCGAAGTGGACTAGGAGGCAACATCAACCCGCGCAAGCGCCACGATCCACTGCGCAGACGGAACTGCCGCCATACATCCCCACACCCAGACCGGAATCAAGCCAAATGCGCCGATCTGACCGCTGCTCGTCAAATGGGCTCAAGGCAGACGTCCCATCCCCGCCAATCCCCCCAAACCAGCCGCGACACGCCTTAAGCTTTCCGAAACCACCACGCCGCAAATCACGCTCCCTTGGTTAACAAGTGGCCCCACGGCCCTGCCAGCGTAACCACATTTTAACCCTTTCCCGCGCAACACCACCGCGCGCTGGGTTAACCACGCTGTTTTGCCTGTTTCAGTGTACCAAGTGTGTACAGCCTGTGCACAGGCTGTGATCCGGTTTTTCCCAATCTTAACAGTCACTAACCTGCGATTCCTCGCCCCACAGAACATCATTCCCTTCAGCCGAGCAACCGCGGCCAAAATGATGACTGAAATAGTGCCTTAATTATTGGAAATTTGAACCGCTCGCCCGCGTCGATGGCACCCCCCCCTAACTAAGGGCGGCAATGACCCCACGCAGTTCAGCCAACCCGCGAAGCCGCCCGATCAGGGGATAGCCTGGTTGCTTTTCTACGTCCTTATCGCCCAGCAAATCGTGTCCATGATCAGGGCGAAACGGAATGACGATGCCCGTTCGCGCTTGCGCTTCTAGCAACTCATCAATCAAGGCGACCATGTCGGTGTCGCCGGTCAGATGTTCAGCTTCTTCAAAGGATCCATCCGGCTCCTTTCGCACGTTTCGCAGGTGCGCAAAATGGATGCGATCCCCGTAAGTTTGGGCAATTTTTGGCACATTGTTTTTCGGGTTAGCCCCAAGCGATCCAGAACACAGCGTCAACCCGTTTTCAGGGGCGTCATACGCGTTCATGATCCAACCAATGTCATCCGCGTCCGAAACAATACGCGGCAACCCAAGGATATCGCGCGGCGGATCGTCAGGGTGTACGCAGAACTTCATGCCCAGTTCTTGCGCCGTTGGGATCACCTCTTGCAAGAACCGTTTGTAATTCGCGCGAAGCTCATCGCGACCGATGCCGTCATAGGTGGCCAACATCTCTTTCAACGCAGGAATATCATAGCGATCAAAGGCACCCGGCAAACCGGACATGATGGAGGCCAGCAGAGTATCCCGCGCGGCGGCGTCACTGGCTTGAAACCACGCGCCTGCCGCTGCGACCGCGGCCGCATCATACTCTTCGCGGGCAGCTTCGCGCCCGAGCATATGGATTTCAAAGGCCGCCATCTTGGGCGCGGAGAACCTTAGACACGTTCCACCATTGGCGACAGGTGCAGCCAAATCCGTGCGCGTCCAATCCAACACCGGCATAAAGTTATAACAGATCGTCTTGACGCCCTCCGCCGCCAAATTTGCCATTGATTGTCGATAGTTGGCAAACAATGTTGAAAGATCATCTTCCCCCTTTTTTATCCTCTCATGGATCGGCAGGCTTTCCACCACGTCCCAGGTGAACCCTTCGTCCTCAATCAAAGCGCGTCTTTGGGCGATGGTGTCTTGCGGCCAAACCTCTCCATAGGGGATTTCATGCAGGGCCGAGACAATGCCCTGCGAACCGGTTTGCGCAATCTCTGCCAGGCTGATCGCATCAAGGGGCCCGAACCAACGCCAAGTTTCTCTCATGTCAGTCCTTTCGCGGGCAAGGGCACCAGGGCCCCTTTGTTGCCGATCACATGCCCTGCCACTTTGCAAGCATAACGAATTGCCTCTTCGGTCGTATCACTCTGTTGGAGGCCCACAAGGAAACCCGCGTTGAACCCGTCCCCTGCTGAGGTCGTGTCAACGACCGTGCTGACGGCTTCTGGCATCACGGACCCCATGACCCCGTTTCGCAGGAACAAAATTTCGCCCGAAGCATTCTTGACCACCACAGTTGACGCACCTGCATCGCTATACCGGTCACGCGTGGCGGCGATATTTTTGTCACCAAAATGCGCCGCTTCATCATCAAAAGAGGGCAAGACGATATCGCAGACCTTCGCAGCCTCCATGATCACGTGCTTCATTTCATCCACCGATGCCCATAGCCGTGGGCGCAGATTGGAATCAAAAACCACCGTCTGCCCAGCAGCCCGTGCGGCGCGCAGTGTGTCTAGCAACGTGTTGCGGCCGTCTTCACCAAGGATCGCCAAAGTGATGCCTGTGAAATAGACAACATCCGATCCGTCGACAGCGCGGGCCAGCGCGGCGCCATCTTGTGCAAGCAAGCGCGCCGCAGAAGTATCTCGCCAGTAAGAAAAACTGCGTTCGCCGTCCCGCAGACTGATCAAGTACAAACCAACAGATCTGTCAGGAACCCGCAAAACATGGTCTGTATTGATCTTTGCCGCCTTCATCATGCCCAACATCTGATCTGAAACCGCGTCGGTCCCAACGCAACTTACATAGCATGATTGGCAGGATGGCGCTAAGACCTTGACGTACCAAGCTGTATTGAAAGTATCACCCGCGAACCCAAGCTTGAGGTCATCAGACTGTGCCCCCGGGGCCAATTCAACCATACATTCCCCAATGGACGTAAACTTTGTCATGCGTCCTGGGGTCATTTTTTTGGGTCTTGTGAGCTGGTCATAACGAATTTAGGTTTCCCTTTGCAAAACTGGTATACTATCATACCAGATATGGATGACCGTCCACAACTCCCCTTGAAAGATGGGGCCAGCATCGCCGAAGGAACGACCTGAATGACCGACTTTCCCGTAGTTGATACCGACGAAGGCGTAACGCGCCAAGTGTTAGCAGACCACCCTGACCTCATGGTTGTGGCTTTCACGTTTAACAAAGAAGGCGCCGTCGGTGCCTTGCACCACCACCCACATATCCAATCCACCTTTGTGCAAACTGGGCGTTTTCGTTTTACCGTAGACGGCGTTGAGACTGAAGTTGGCCCCGGTGACAGCTTTGTCATCCCCACCAATGTGACCCATGGTTGCATTTGCCTCGAACCCGGACGCTTGGTCGACTGCTTTACCCCGCGCCGTGATGATTTCCTCTGAAAGAAAACCCAATGACATTAAAGACTGAAAACCGTTACGCGATTGACCCTGAAACTGCCAAATCGCTGGATACCGCAGGTTTGCGCGATCACTTCCACAAGGACGGATTGTTCAAGGACGGTGAGATCAACCTCCTTTATACCCACTATGATCGCTTTATCCTTGGTTCTGCGGTCCCTGCGGGAAAAAAACTCACACTCGATAAGATGGACGAAACCGGAACCCCCGGTTTTCTGGATCGTCGTGAAATGGGTGTTCTTAACATCGGCGACACCGGCGAAGTTGACGTGAACGGTGAGACGCATACGCTGGAAAACGGTGAACTTTTATATATAGGCATGGGATCAGGCCCCGTGACGTTTAAGGGCGCGGGTCGCTTTTACATCACATCCTCGCCCGCCCATCGCAGCTGCCCGACCAAGCTGATCAAGGCCGCAGATGCTCGACGCGTTGAAATGGGATCAAGCGAAACTTCAAACGAACGGGTGATCATTCAGTTCCTGCACCCAGAGGTTTGCGAGACCTGCCAGCTTTTGATGGGGTACACACAGTTCATGCCCGGATCGGTTTGGAACACCATGCCAGCCCACCTGCATGATCGGCGGATGGAAGCCTACCTATATTTCGACATGCCCGAAGACTCCCGCGTGTTCCATTTTATGGGCAAGCCAGAAGAGACCCGCCACATTGTCATGGCAAATGAAGAGGCCGTCGTTTCCCCGCCTTGGTCGATCCACTGTGGTGCCGGTACGACCGCCTATACATTCTGTTGGGCGATGGCTGGCGACAACGTCGACTTTACCGACATGGACATGGTTGCGATGGACGCGCTGCGATGAACCCATTTTCGCTAGAGGGCCAAACGGCCTTGGTCACAGGGGCTAATACCGGAATTGGACAGGCGATTGCGATTGCGATGGGGGATGCAGGTGCGCACGTGATCTGCGCGGGCCGCTCCTCCTGCGAGGGAACCGTCGGGATGATCAAAAGCGCGGAAAGCCTGCCGCTCGATTTCGCGGATCCGATGGCCGCCAAGGACACGTTTGCAGATCGCCAGATCGACATTCTGGTCAACAATGCAGGCATCATTCGCCGCGATGACAGCGTTGATTTTGCAGAGTCGGACTGGGATGATGTGATGGACGTGAACCTGAAAGCGGCTTTTTTCACCTGCCAAGCCTTTGCCAAAGCGGCCCTGCCCCGTGGCACTGGGAAGATCGTGAACATTGCCTCGCTTTTGTCCTTCCAAGGCGGCATCCGCGTGCCCAGCTACACCGCGTCCAAACACGGGATCGCAGGACTAACCAAGATCATGGCCAACGAATGGGCCGCCAAAGGCATCAATGTAAACGCGATTGCACCAGGATATATCGAAACCAACAACACCGAAGCGCTGCGCGCCGATCCAGACCGCAACAAAGCAATCCTTGATCGCATTCCCGCCGGGCGCTGGGGCCAAGCAAACGACATTGCGCAAACCGCCGTATTTCTCGCGGCACCCGCAGCCAACTATATTCACGGCGCCGTGCTGAACGTCGATGGCGGATGGCTCGCTCGTTAACGGCTTTTCATACAAAATAAGGACACCACATTATGCCAACACCAAAACTCACTGCAGGCGCGATCCTTGCTCCGATGACGTTTCCAAAGCTTGGTGACGGAGAACTGACAGTTGGCGGCCTCAAAGAGAATTGGACCCTGTTCATCGTGTATCGCGGCAAGCACTGCCCGCGATGCAAAAAGTATTTGAACATCCTAAACGAGATGCGTGCTGACTGGCAGGCCGCTGGTTTTGATATTGTTGTTGTGTCCGCTGATCCTGAAGCAAAAGCGCAGGCCGATCTGGATGAGTTCGGCTGGGGTTTCGAACTTGGCTACGACCTGAGCGAGGCGCAAATGCACGCCCTTGGCCTTTATGTCACCGACCCCCTATCGGATGCCGAAACAGACCGCCGTTTCGCAGAGCCAGGCACATTTGTCATCCGCCCGGACGGCAGCATTCTGTTGATCGCCATCTCAAACGGCCCATCTGCGCGCCCGGAGTTGGCAGAATTGTTGGACGGCATGATCTTTACCAAAGACAATGACCGCCCACCACGCGGCACCGTTTGACCCCTAACATAGTCGTGCATTTTAAAGGTTCAGATTGACTCGCCTAACGGTGAGTTATACTAGTATACTTGTTGATGTGCTGGGTCTGTTACTATGGGTCAGGACTAGCCTGTCAACGACAGTTGAATCTGGGAGGATCAAATGAAACATACACTTACAATTCGTGGCACATTGCTTGGTGGTTGCCTTGCGTTGGCAGCATCAGCCGTTTCAGCGCAAGAGTTGCGCGGCTGGAACATTCACGTCGAAGATTACCCCGTATCAATCGCGATGGAATCTTTTGCCGCTGAAGTGGCAGAGAAAACAGGCGGTGCAGTCACTGCGAGAATTTTCCACAATGGCGTTTTGGGCAGTCAGCCAGATGCGATCGAACAGATCCGTCTTGGCGTATTGGACTTCGGCGAATTTAGCCTTGGGCCGATGGGAACATCTGTTCCTGAAACC
>CAKZVL010000085.1 GCA_937922155.1 uncultured Paracoccaceae bacterium
CTTCAAAAATATATATTTTTCAATAGCTTAAGAATCTTTTACTATTGCTCCAAGCAAATCTTATTAGGCAAGCCCATCAATGAGGTCAGCAACCGCCTGCTCCAGACGCGCACGATCAATAGCGCTGAAGTCGCGATCAACTTTGATCTCTAGCCGCCCTTGCGCTGCGGTGCATTTGACCTGCCCTGCTGTGCTGCTGATATGAAAGGTCGTCTTGGTGCTGGACCGGCGCCCTGCCCCCTTTGGCTTTGCTGAAGTGATGGCGTCGGGCGTTCCTTCAGTCTGCTTTGTGTATTTGGCAAGCAGGGTCAACTCCTCATTCGCGTCGCGGCTTTGGTGTGCGGCAAGTTCTGTCGCAATCGTGGCGGCGAGCCCATCAGCGCCCTTAATCGCCCGCGCCAAAGAAACACCAAGAGCACGTGGAATATGGGTTGGGAACTTGAGGCTCGATCCGATTTCGTCCAGCAGGAAGGCGAAGTTTCGGATGTAGCTCCGTTTTGAATAGGCTGCAGATTGATAGAGGGCGGCGACCGCCTCTCCGACGTCTTTGGCTTCGGTTTTGGGATCGTTCGCGAAGTTGACAGCGGCAAAGGCCATCTCGGCAAAGGAGAGGTCCTTGCGGATAACATTTTCGTCCACCATGCGCCGGTAAAGGCCCGCAACGTCGTAGTCGCCCTTCATCACAAGCGCGGGAATTTTTTGCCACTTAGCATCACCGGTTTCCTGCGCAAGGGCCTGATACGCGCTTAACCGGCGAAAGCCTTGGATCAATTCGTAGCCGCCGCCGTCAGGCCATTCCATCACACGGATAGGATTGGACAGCCCCAGATCACGGATGGAGATCACAAGATCCTGTAGTTCTGGGTCATCGCCTTCCATCCGGTCCCGGATCATGACGGTGCTATGAACCTTATCAAGGGCAACGGAGGCAACCACCTGCCCCGCCTCACGGAGGGCAACATATTCATGCGCGAGCGTGTCGTTTTCATCGCGAATAATCTCTGCCGCGGATTTTCGTTGCTGCAAAGCCTCTGCATTTTCGACGATCGCTGCGGCCATTGGGCCCCTGCCCCGGCTCGTGGCCTCATCGATAACGGCTGATTTCGCCTCCAAGTCTTCTGGTAGATCAATATCAAAAACGCGGCGCTTACGGCTCATTCTACTTCTCCCTCAGCGGTGACCTTATCCGCGGATAAGGTTTTGACTGGCATCGCCTCCCAATGGGGCAACATCGATTCCTTAAATTCTTCGTAGGCTTTATCAAAACTGGTGCGTGCGCGACGCCATGTTTCGCGGGTCATGTCCCTATAATCCATCTCATAGATTGAATTGAGAAAGCGCCCGGATTGCTCAACGGCGCGGGTCATTTCAACGGGATGCACCGCGAGCTTATCACCAAATACCTTGCCAAAGGCGTCTTGCATGGCGCGGTGCAAATCATTGCCCGGCTCAAACCGGGTAAGCAGAAAC
The DNA here is from genome assembly GCA_937922155.1 of uncultured Paracoccaceae bacterium. Taxonomy (GTDB): domain Bacteria; phylum Pseudomonadota; class Alphaproteobacteria; order Rhodobacterales; family Rhodobacteraceae; genus Cognatiyoonia. The sequence goes on from CAKZVL010000085.1 coordinate 1,471, forward strand.
CGGACATCCTGAAACACCTTGGGGAGCTGAACCTTATCCGCGGATAAGGTGCCTTCGAAACCATATGCGAGGTCTTCTAACGCTTCGCTAAGCTGTCCGATAAAGCTGGTGGTGCTGTCATATTCCCAATACCCCGGGCCTGATGGGATGTAGAGCATATCAGCCGCGAACACCGCATTCATCGACTGGTAGCCGATCGCAGGCGGGCAATCGAAGAAAATCAGATCCCATTGGTCATCCGGCAGTTGATCCAAAAACCGACTGACGGCAGCAAAGAAGGACCATTCGGGGTTCAGGTGGCGATACTGTGCAGAGGCAAATTCAACAAAGGCTGCGTTGGCGCAGGACGGGATCAGGTCAATCGTTGGCCAGTTGGTTGGCTGGATAAAGTCCGTCACGCGCAGATCCTGCAAACCAAGGTCGGAAATCGCCGTCGGGATGGTGCGCTGGGGTAGGGCGGTCCCGCTGGAGGCCCCCTTTGGCGCCGCATTCTGCGCCTCCGTCTCGCGTACAAGGTCACGCGCCATGATGCCCCAAACCGTCTTTTCCTCATTCACATCAGTGACGCCCATGGAATGGCTAAGCGTTGCTTGCGGGTCGAAGTCAACGCAAAGCACCCTGTATCCGTCCAATGCAGCCGCATGGGCAAAATGCAGCGCGACAGTGGACTTACCGGCGCCGCCCTTAAAGTTCGCGATCCCAGTTCGAAAGGCCCGCCCAGTTGGCCGCGCAGGCATCAATGGCTTTCCACGCGGCTTTAACTTGCGCCGAAGAACGTTGACTTCTTCAAGGGTGAACCAGCGCTGCCGACCTTCTGGTTCAACAAGGCCAGCGGGCAGGGACGGGTCCGCCGCCAGTTTACCACGGAAGGTAGATTGATTAAGACCAAGTATGAGTTCCGACACTTCCCAGGATGAAAACCGACGCAGAGTTTTTTCATTCTCTGGAGAAAAAGTCTGCTGCCGGATCAAGCCCTGCATCTTAAGGGACTTGGACTGCAAAGCCCGCAAATCTGTATGTGTAAGCATTTTGCCTCGGACGCTAAAAGTAAGATTTTTAGCATTTACGCCCAATTTGCCATCTTTGTCGAGAATGTTATTATCAATAGACACTGAACAAATCGACTGACACGGCTTTAAAAATCAGCGCTATGGGCCACCCGTCACCGAATCGCTCATGTCAGGCGAAAAACCAGTAGCGACCCAAAGTTTAGAGGACATTGGAAAAATATCTACTAGGCTTAGGGGGACATCAGCGGCATTAAGGGGGACACTCTGAACGTCCCCTAATACCTTATCTATACCAGATTCATCTCTAATATAGATTTTTGAACCAACAAACGCTGCACGAATCCTTGACAACAGATCCAAATCAGACGCAAATCCCTAGCGAGGACTGATTAGCGTTTAAAAGCCTGCGACATGACAGGTAGCTACGGCCATCAGAGGGTAAGCCGGCGCGAGATCGGTGGGAGCAGTGGAATGAACGTAAAGCAACCCCAGACAGTTGGGACGCAGGGAAAAGTCGCTTTTGCAGGCTCTTCAGCGCTCAAGTACGATATCTTGACGTCTCTCCTCGCGCTGGCTGCGGCCGGGCAGGGGACAGAGCAACGTTTGGCGATGCGTCTGACCCTTTTGATTACAGCACGATACAACTGGCGACGTGGGACGTTCAATGTCGGGCAACGCGAGATTGCGCGGATGTGGAACGTGACAGAGCGGACTGCAAAACGTGAGATGTCCGCCCTACGCAAGCTTGGCTGGATTGCGATTACGATTCCCCCCGCGCGGGGAAGAGTCGCGGAATATGAAATTGTATTCCCAGCGGTGTTCGCCACGACCCGTCCGTATTGGGCCGCAGTTGGCCCCGATTTCGAAGCGCGCATGATGCAATCAGAGTCTATTCCAGTCGATATTCCGGCATCTGACAATGTCGTTCCTTTGCGTGCCACTTTGCCAGCTGATCGCACAGGGGATGTTTGGCCTGCTGCTGCGACCTTTTTGGAAAAACAGGATCCGACATTGTTTGCCGCGTGGTTTGCCCAGCTTGAAGAAGACAGCGTGGATGTTGGTCATCTGACACTGACCGCGCCCAGTCGGTTCATTGCAGGTTATGTAGAGACACATTTTAAGTCACGGCTGCTTTCGGCAGTGTCACAGATTGATCGTGGCATTCGGGAAATACGGGTGGTTGCAGTGCGCGAGTAAATCTTCGATACGTTATCCATCGTGTTGCTATGCGCTGTTCGTGAACTTCCAAGCGTCAATGTGGGGCGGTTATGCCTGTATTTTGTGGATATAAGCGCCGCTGTGGGCTAGCCTATGTGCATGAAGCCGGAATCAACCTATCAAGATAAATCGCCACACTTACCGCCTTGGGCAGTGTCTAAAAAGGCAGAAACGCCTGAAGATGCAGCTTTTTTATCTGGTGCTGCATTAAGTCATCTTCATGTGTCGCTCGCCCGCGACGCGCATGTGGGCAACGTTTTAACGCAACGGTTAGCCTTGAGCGCTGCGGAGGCTTGTGTCACCTTTTCCGGTCGGCCAGAGCGCGCCAATGATCTGCGTGATACATTCCATCTCTTGCGCGCGGGGGATTTGCCGGGACCGGCTGGCGAAACCTATCTGTGCTGGCGCCGTGCGGTGCAGCGCCCATTGTCGATCAAGGCCCTAAAGCAGGCTTTGCCGCATGTTGATGCCGAACTAATCGAGCGGCTTTTCGTATCATCTTGCCCAAATACTCCCGCCGGAGGCATCAACGGGCCGGGATTGGCGGTGGCTCACGCTTCGCATGTGCTAGGGTCTGTATTGGACCAAAAGCCCCGGGCAGAGAGTGCAGCATTGATTCTGGCGGATGCGGCGTTGGCGCATGCGCTTGGGTGGGGGCATTTGGTGCCTCTCTTCGCTATGGGGATTAAGCGGCAGGACTTGCGTCAGCGGGGTGATGCGTTGCGGTTTTTGTGTCATCGGGCTGCACATGCCGCTGCAATTGATGCAGTCCGTCTTTCGGCAGAACTGGTTCGAAAGGTTGCGCGATTGGACGCGGTTGCCCCAAAGTTGCGGGCAAAGACGGCCGCACAAGCGGTCGAGATGTTTCGCACTCGGGATGCAGTAAGCCCATCGGCGCTGCCTTTGCCCGATCGGTCTGCGCGTCGGTTGTGTGATCGCCTAGTCGATCTTGGTGCTGTTCGCGAATTGACGGGGCGGGACACATTTCGTCTTTATGGGGTCTGATTATGGCAGATCGCGAAACCGAGCTAGACCGCGAACTTGCCGATCTTGCGCCGGACCTACGCCAGCGTGAATGGATCAGACGGGTTGAGGCCGTTCTGTTTGCAACTGGGGCGCCTGTATCGCGCCGTGATCTGATGTGCGTCGTGGGGGAGGGGACGTCGGTAGAACAGTTGATCGACGCGCTAAGCGCTGATTTAAAAGATCGATCGTTTGAAGTGGTCAAGGTGGGCGATGGCTGGATTTTGCGCACGCGCCCTGCTTATGGCGTGGCAATCCGCAGGGCAGCGAACGTCAACGAACAACTGATGGACCTAAACGAGTTCGACTTCGCTGTCCTTGCTGCGATTGCGTATCATCAACCTGTGACGCGTGATGGGCTGAAGGATATTTTTGGCAAATCGATTGGTCGCGACTTGATCGGGCGACTTCATGCGCGGGACCTAATTGGGTCGGGCCCAAGAAGCCCGAGCCGTGGTGCGCCATACACCTATGTTACCACCGAACAGTTTCTTGTCGCTTTTGATTTGGAGACGCTGCACGATTTGCCGGATCGCGAACAATTACGGGATGCAGGGCTTTCACGCTGAGGCGCGTCAAAACAAAGGGAACTTTGGGCGCAGGTCATCAACTATTCCCAGACGTAATTGGTAAAATTAGACTCTACCAAAATGGTGTTTGATCGTTTGTATTAACTGCGCAGTCTGACGCCATTGGCGTCGAAGGGTGGTTCGTGCAGGATTGTTGCGGTGTGCGGTTGGCCGAGCAACATGACATCAACCCTGTCGCCCGGCGCGGCTTTGCCTGCTTTGACGTATCCGAGCGCCAAGGACATGCCGACCGTATACCCATAGGCACCGGAGGATACGCGACCGACCGGTGTTCCATCCTTAAAGATCGGTTCACCACCGGTTGCGTCTGCGTTGGAGAGATTGACCGCTTCCTCGTCGATATGGATCAGCACTAGGTTTTCCCGCGCGGGTTTTGCCATCGCTTTTTCCAAAGCGTCTTTGTGCAAGAAGTCTTTGTCCATCTTGCACAGTTTTTCAAATCCGGCCTCGTGGGGGATGTATTCTGGGCTGTATTCCCTGCTCCATGATCCGTAGCCTTTTTCGATCCGCATGGACATCAAGGCGCGGCCACCAACGGGGCCAGCGCCGAAGTCTTTGCCCGTTTCGATGAGCGCGGTGTAGAGTTTGATTTGGTCGTGGAGGCTGCAATGCAGCTCCCACCCGAGATCGCCTGTGAAGCTGACGCGCAGTGCAAGACATTTTACGCCAGCCAGCTCGATTTTAGCGGAACGCATGAACGGCATGTCGTCATTGGCCAGCGAATGATTGGTCAAGCGTTGCAAAAGTTCGCGAGATTTTGGCCCGGCGACGTTAAAGCCGCACATGGTTTCCGTATGGCTTTGGAAGGTTGTGCCATCGGGCAGGGGCACCATGTCAAAAAAGCGTTTGTGATAGCGTTCGGCCATGCCGGAGCTGATGATCCAGAATTCGTCCACTGCCACGCGCGTCACGGTCGCATCGCCAGCGATCCCACCGCGCACACCGATAAGTGGGGTCAGGCAGGAGCGGCCGATTGTTTTGGGCATTCGGTTTGCGAAGATGCTGTTAAGCCAGCTTTCGGCGTCAGGCCCTTTG
>CAKZVL010000086.1 GCA_937922155.1 uncultured Paracoccaceae bacterium
CATCGACGGCACCGCCCACCCCGGCGACGACATCACCGCAGACGGCAAACCCGCAGGCGTCGTGCATACGGTGTCAGGGGATAACGCACTGGCGTTCCTCAGATTTGATCGCGCAAAAGGGGCGATGCAAACCGCAACCGCAAAAATTCAAACCCTCGACAATTAAAGTCGCGTTGGCCCGAATTTATAAAGCGAATCTTTACCAATCCCGCAGAAAACGCCTGTGTCGGACGTGAAATAGACGTCCCGATATGATCGACCGGGGCCGGACGTTTGTCCTCATGGTTTTCGGTTATTCAATTGGCAGCCCGTTATGATCAAAACGGTCAATGGCGCGGGCCAAGGGTTCAGAACGGACCGAATGCCGGACCATTTGGCGCGGGGCGCGCAAAAGCCGCCCCCGCCCGCTGGACCTAGGCCCGTTCTGTGTATTCGAAGGTTTCGGTGTTGACGATAATATCCTCGTCAGTCCCGACGAAGGGTGGGATCATGACGCGCACGCCATTGTCCAAAATCGCGGGTTTGAAACTATTGGCCGCTGTCTGGCCTTTCACCACGGGTTCCGTTTCAACCACTTTACACGTGACCTTCTGGGGCAATGTGATGTTCAACGCTTCTTCCCCGTGGTATTCGATCTTGACGACCATACCGTCCTGCAAAAACGGGCGGCGCTCCCCCAAGATGTCAGCGGGTAAGGCGATCTGGTCGTAGGTTTCACTGTCCATGAATGTTAACATGTCATCCGCTTCGAACAAAAATTGCTGGTCCTTTTGGTCCAACCGCACACGTTCCACTTTGTCCGCTGACCGAAACCGCTCGTTCAATTTGCGGCCATCGCGCAGGTTCTTCAGCTCTACTTGGGCGAATGCGCCACCTTTACCCGGCTTAACGTGGTCCACTTTCACTGCAGCCCAAAGGCCGCTTTCGTGTTCCAGAACATTGCCGGGGCGAATTTCGTTACCGTTAATTTTTGGCATGAGTCTCTTCGTGTTTGAAATGTGGCAAAAGTTTGTCAGTTTGTTGTGACACCCTATATCTGGAGGGTAAACGGCACGCAAGACAACTAGAATTGGGTCTTAGCGTCAATAGCTATGCGCCCAGCACATGGCTGCCATTCCAAAAGAGAGCGCCCGAATCGGAAACAATAGGGCATAACAGGCGTCACGCCGGAAACCACAAGATCAAAAAGAGGATACCGCATGAGAGATTTCGTAGACGGCACTGCCTTCAACAATGAACAAGGCAATCGCTCTCGTAAACTATTCGCAGCAGTGGTTCTTGCAGCATTGGATGATGCGATTGCGGACGATAAGAAATACGGTAACGGACCAGAACAGATCGCCCGTTGGGCTCGGTCGCGCGATGGCCGTGAAGTATTGTCTTGCGCTGGCATCGATCCAAATGAGCGCGTCGTAAACGGCCTTATGGAATTTGTAGGCAAAGGCGTTCGTACGTCTGTTGCGCTATCTCGTGAAGAGAGTGAGCGCCGCCATGCAGCCGAACAGGAAGCGCGCGCCGCTTAAAACGTTTTTGACTTCGCTTATTGGAAAACGCGGCCTTGGGGGAGGTCGCGTTTTTCTTTTGTAAAGGGGCACTTTCACCGCTTACTGCCCTGCAAACATGATCGCAAACCCGATGACAGGCACAAATTGCGCGGCCCCCAGAACAATCACAAATGCGCGCATCCGCCGATCCACATGCCGCCGCCACAGCACGACACAGCACGCTAGCGCGGCCACCATTTCCACCGGGATCACCCATCCCGCGTGATGATCCATATCCCAATAGCTAACAGGGCTTGCGAAAATCCAATCGCTGATCGGCCAAAAATGCGCACGCCCATCATCATGGTGCAACGGAAAATCCAACCCCAAATGCAACAACGCCGCCCCACATAGCGCGATCCCCACAGCGCTGCGGCACATAAACGCAATGCCAAATGCGATGGACCAAAGCACAATGGAATTATCGATCCTGAAAATCGCCTGCCAAGTGGCAGAAAAATAGAGCTCGCCAAAAACCACTTCTGGCGGCGTCCCTAGGATCAGCAAATGTGTCCCAGCCATCAGGTAAAGCGACAAATCCGGTATCAACGCCCCAACAAAAGCCACAATGGTCACCGCGGGTCGATGTTGCCTGCCAAAAGCAGTCATTCCAAAAATCAGATGTGCTGGAGTTTGCATGGACTTCCCTCGCGCGGGCTGCGCCCCTAAAGATGTAGCGCAAGGGGGCACAATGACCAAGGCACTGATGATCCAAGGGGCGGGCAGCAATGTCGGCAAATCCATGCTTGTCGCAGGTATCGCGCGGGCCTGCGTGCGCCGTGGCCTATCCGTCGCACCATTCAAGCCGCAAAACATGTCCAACAACGCCGCCGTCACGGTCGATGGCGGCGAAATTGGTCGCGCACAAGCTTTGCAAGCCTTGGCCTGCGGCCTTGACCCCATCGTGGACATGAACCCTGTCTTGCTCAAACCCGAAACCGACCTCGGCGCACAGGTCATCGTCCACGGCAAACGCTTTGCCACAATGAAAGCCCGCGACTATGGCAAGATGAAAGCCCAGCTTTTGCCCAAAGTCCTAGAAAGCTTTGACCGCCTCAAAACCAACACCGACCTGATCCTCGTCGAAGGAGCGGGAAGCCCGGCAGAGGTGAACCTGCGCGCAGGTGACATCGCCAACATGGGCTTTGCCGTGGCCGCAGGCGTGCCCGTTGTGCTGATCGGCGATATTGATCGCGGCGGCGTCATTGCCCAGCTTGTCGGCACCGATGTCATCCTCCCTGACGAAGACCGCGCCATGATAAAAGGGTTTGCAATCAACAAATTCCGGGGCGACCCTCGCCTATTCGACAGCGGCATGACGATCATTGCAGAAAAAACCGGATGGGTCCCCTTGGGCATCTTGCCATGGTTTGACGACGCGTGGCGCCTCCCCGCAGAAGACGTGATGGACATCGCCAGTCGTCCCGGCGGTCAGATCAAAATCGCCGTTCCCCGGCTTAATCGGATTGCGAACTTTGACGACCTTGATCCGCTTTCCGCCATGCCCGAGGTTACCGTCGACATCATCGAGGCAGGACGCCCCCTGCCCGGCGACGCAGACCTCATCCTGATCCCCGGTTCGAAATCGACCATCGCAGACCTCGCCCATTTCCGCGCCCAAGGCTGGGACATCGACCTGATGGCGCATGTGCGGCGCGGCGGCCGCGTGCTTGGCATTTGCGGCGGCTATCAAATGTTGGGCAAAACAATCGCAGACCCAGACGGCATCGAAGGACCGCCCAGCAAGGTCGAGGCGCTTGGCCTATTGAATGTGGACACCCTGATGACCCCGCAAAAGCGGCTCACGCTGTCTGACGCCAAACTCATCGCAACAGGCACGCCCGTAAAAGGGTATGAAATTCACCTAGGCACTACAAAGGGGCCGGACTGCGAACGCGCATGGCTATCAATCGACGGACGGGCAGAGGGTGCTGCAAGCAGTGATGGTCGGGTGCAAGGATGCTATTTGCACGGGCTCTTCGCCGCCGATGGCTTTCGCCAACACTTTATCAAAACCCTCGGCGCCACACCGACCAGCTTTGACTACGCCAGCTCGCTCGAAAACACACTAGACGCCTTGGCCCAGCACCTAGAAACGCACTGCAACCTAGACGCCTTGTTAGGGCTCGCCCAAGAAGTCTAGTTAAATTCCTGCGTTGTCAGAATGTTATGGATCTCACGACGTACCAGCTTGCGCACATTGCGCGTGATACGCTCTCCCAAATTGCCTTGCAATTCTTCGCGCACAACTTCCTTTACCAACTGACGCAGCAAAGCTTCGTCAATCTGTGGCGCTTGGTTCAAATACTGATCCAGCGTGTCGTCGTTCCCAAACGACCGCGTTTGCGCCAACTCATCCCCGTAGTCTGTATCATCTTCATCGCGCACCGAAACACTTGCCCGCGTAGATTGGGCCGTCGGCGGCGTCATGCGCCCTTGGCGGGCAAACGCGCGCTCTTCCAGCACCAACGGTGCCTCAGCGCCAGTGCGTTGCCTTGGCTTGAACGCCTCATTCACCATGCTGGCCGCAACTTCCTCTTCCAACGATGGAGCCAATGGCGCATCTGCGGGTTTTTCCCGACGCCCCGCGACAAAACCAGCACTGGTCCAGGTGGCTTGGGTCACATGCCCCATATCGTCACCTTCGTCAGGCTCCCATTCATCGTCCGTGCCCTGCACCCGAGATTCAAACGCCGCAACAGTTGCCGCCAATGTTTCCTCAGCGATGGGTTCTGCGGGTTGATCCGCCGGAACGCTTTGCTCCGCTTGCAAGATCAAAAGGTTTTCCAGCGAATGATCGTCCGCCAAAGCCCGCGCAACAGGATCAGCTTCTGACGTTTTTGCCTGTTTGGCGCCCTCATCAGGCACATTGACGCGATGATCCGGCGTCAAAACCAAACGATCCGTCGCGCCTTGCCCCGGTGCAGACCGCGTTTCAGAACGATCCCCCTCGGTGACAAGCCGGCGGATCGATGACAAAACATCATCGATATTAACATTTGTAACGGGATCGGACATCTTACGTTCCTGCTCTTACCTCAACCACACGATAACCTGACACAGCATACCAAACAACCGATCCTATCAAATAGGAAAATTTAGGAAAAACACTGTGTCTCGCCCAATTAATTATCTGTCCAGCTGATCAAATCACATCAAAACGTAAAACTGGCTTCTTTTTCAAAGCCCGCAAGAACCGCAGCACTGGCGTTAAACGCAAACCGCCACGACATACGACCGTCAAGCTTGTGACCAATCTTAACCGAACCAGACGCCGCTTCTTTGAAAACAGCCGCAATGCGTCCGCCCTCGCGCAATTGATCGATCAAAGCAGCGGGCACATCATCCACGCCACCTTGGATAATAATGATGTCATAGGGTCCTGATTTCGCAGCGCCAGCCGTCAGCGGCCCCTCAATAACAGCTGCATTATCAATCCCTTGGGACGACAGGTTTTCCTGCGCTTCGCGGGCCCGATCTGCGCTGTCTTCCACAGCGGCCACGAACTCCGCCATATGCGCAATTACAGCCGTCGAATAGCCAAAGCCGCAGGCGATATCGAGCACGACATCGCTGGAATCGATATTCAACGCATCCAACATCTTGGCGAAGGTGCGCGGCTCCAACATCTCACGACCATTGCCAAGGTCCAGCGTTTCGCCCGCATAGGCCGCTTCCTTCAGGCGGGTCGGCACAAATTCTTCGCGCGGCACAGACAGCATCGCATCAATGATCGGAAATTTTGTCACATCAGACGGGCGCACCTGAGTGTCGACCATCGTTGTGCGCCGGCTTGTGAAATCAGTCATATCAGAACACTCATCTTCGTTCGCACTGCTCGGCCGTTTGATCATAGATTGGCAAGACTGGCAAGCTGATCAAACGACGTCCGGCCACGTCTTTTTATCAATATGCATGCCGCAGATTGAGACTTCATAAAAAACGCGCATCCCCCGCGCGCCCACTGATACCCCACCCCCAAAATCAGGCTTGCAAGGCCTGCCCGGTGACGATACTCCAAGCGCCAAGGCGAGTTGGCGGAGTGGTGACGCAGCGGATTGCAAATCCGTGTACACGAGTTCGATTCTCGTACTCGCCTCCAATAAAATCAATGGGTTACAGGGTGGTCCATGTTTAGCACCGAAAAGGTCTAAACATTCTGTTTTTGCTCTGTTCTCATTTGCTCCGCACGAATGGCCCGAATGCTTATGCATTACTGAATGAAACACGCTACATGATCCGGCGCGCGATCGGTAGCGATGCGCTTTAGCGTAGGCAGGCTGACATTCGCTTTTGCCCCACCACGTCGCTATTGCCGGTGGAGGTGATTAGCCGGGGCAGAAACACCGCTTGATCTTCATCATTTAGACGTCAATCACGATCCTAGCCCCTGAACTTGACCTCGGGCTCGCCGATCTTTTTGAAACCGACCGGATCACATGGAACGAGGTGCCCAACACGCCCGCCAACAGATCGTGCCCGATGTTACAGGCGTCAGCGGCACCACAGAACAATCAGGCAAAAGCCTGCCTGCAATGGGTGTCTCGGATGTGGCACACTTATGATGGCTGCATTTCTTGATACGTCGCAAGCAAATCATTTTTGGCTGGCGTCGCGTGAAAGACCCCGCGCGCAATCGCACGGGATAGACATACTGCCGCCGCGGAACAAATGACTTGCAGCTCGCTGTGTTCGACCTCGCCCACCGTCGTTGAAACGCCAAAGACCAGATCGCCATCCAACGGCGTGTGCGACGGCACAATCGCGCGCGCCATGCCATCATGCGCCGTTACGGCCAGCCTGTGGCATTGCACTTTTGACAGCGGCGCATCGGTGGCAACAATCGCGATTGTCGTGTTTGCTATCTCACCGCTTTGCAGCATCATCGCGCATTGTTTGCGACTGGGCTCCGGCGCGATATGGCCCGATTGTGGATGCGGACCTGCGCCGCCAAACTCTGCGCCTATTTCAAATGGTGACGCCCAAAAATGCGTATCCCCCGGCAGGGTCACACTGCCCATCGGATTGACAACAACCAAGGCGCCCACATTGACACCACCGGGCAGTTCAATCGACGCGGACCCCAGCCCGCCCTTTTGCATCGCCGCAAGCGCCCCGGTTCCCGCACCAACAGATCCGAGCGCGAAATCAGCCCCCGCATCGGCCAAAGCCGCAGCGCCCAAAGCACGATAGGGATTTTTACCCCAATCCTTGTCACCGCCGTTGATCAAATCAAAAATGATCGCGCCCGGCACAATAGGGATCGACATCGCCCTAACGGGAAACCCGCGCCCCATATCGCGCAGGCCATCCATAACACCCGAACAGGCATCCAGCCCAAACGCCGATCCGCCCGATAGAACCAGCGCATCAACCTGCTGCACCGTCTTATCGGGGGCCAGCAAATCCGTCTCTTTGGTGCCGGGACCGCCGCCCATGACATGCACGCTGGCTGTGAACGGAGCGTCCCCGACCAAAACGCTTGAGCCCGTCTTGATATGATCATCTTGGGCATTGCCCACGCGCAACCCTTTGACATCCGTAATCAAATTGCGCGGTCCGGGTTTAGATACAGCGTCCACCATCCACCTCCATCGCGACACCTGTGATCATGCTCGCCTCATCGGAACATCTAAAACAGGCGGCATTGCCCATATCCTCTGGCGTTGAAAACCGCCCGATGGGATTTGTTGCAAGGAATTTCGCCGGGATTTCCGGCGTATCTTCGCCCATGAACGACTTGAGCAAGGGCGAGTCCCTCGCCACAGGATTAATCGCATTCACGCGAATGCCAAAGGGGGCAAGCTCAACTGCCATGCCCTTGGTCGCGGTGATCATCCAGCCCTTGGAGGCATTGTACCACGTCAACCTCGGCCGCGGGCAAACACCGCCCGTCGAGGCAACATTCAAAACCACTCCGCCGCCGTTCTCTTTGAAATGCTGCACGTCTTCCGGGTCGCATGGCAAGGGCGTGACACAGGCATTGTTGACCATAATATCAAGCTTGCCAAACTGGCTGATCGGCTCGTCCTTCATCGCGCGTACACTTTCGACGTCGCTGGCATCACAGGCTTGGGCGTAACCGCCAACTTCGGTGGCTACGGTTTTTGCAGCGTCAAGGTTCAGATTAGCGACCATCACCCGCGCGCCCTCTGCGAAGAACTTACGCGCGATCCCGGCACCAAACCCAGATGCGCCACCAGTGACGATTGCCGTGCGTCCTTGCAGTCTCATGCCCTCAACCATGCCATGCTGCCACAGTCTTAAGGCTCGAAAACCCGTAAAGGGCTTCAAACCCCTTTTCGCGACCATGCCCTGATTTGTTCACCCCACCAAACGGCAATTCAACACCGCCACCAGCACCGTAGTTGTTGATAAAGACCTGTCCGGCCTTTAGCGCCTTGGCAAGCCGCATTTGCCGTCCTCCGTCATGCGTCCAAACCGATGCAACCAGACCATAGTCTGTCCCGTTTGCAATTTCGACAGCCTCCGCCTCATCTTCAAACGGGATGATCACCTGGACGGGTCCAAAAATTTCATCGCGGGCCAAAACGTGGTTGGACGGAACGTCTGCGAACAGCGTTGGCACAACATAATGCCCGTCACTCTTTGTCACGATCTGCCCTTCGGCGGCGCGCGTCAGGTCAGCCCCCTGCCCCAGAAATTCGTTCACAATGTCCTTTTGCCGCGCCGAAATCAGCGGCCCAACGTCTAGGTCATCCAGCGCGGGACCGACTTTCAAATCGCGGTAGGCCTCAGCCATACGCGCAACGACATCTGCATAAACGCCGCTCTGCACCAGAATACGACTGGACGCCGAACAAGTTTGCCCCGCATTTTGAATCCCCGCATTCACCAGAAACGGCAAAGCGCGATCCAAATCCGCGTCGTCAAACACCACCTGCGGGGATTTTCCGCCCAGCTCTAACGTGACGGGTATGACGTTTTGGGATGCGGCTGCCTGAATACGCTCCCCCGTGCGCACCGATCCGGTGAACGACATATGCTGGATGCCGGGATGGGCGGACAAGGCCGCGCCTGCTTCATCACCCAACCCTGTGACAAGGTTCAACGCCCCTGCTGGCAAACCCGCCTCTGATGCGATGCCGGCAAAGGCCAATGCGGTCAAACACGCGTCTTCCGCAGGCTTTAGGACGCAGGCATTGCCCATGGCCAAGGCTGCCCCAATCGAACGGCCAATAATCTGCATCGGGTAATTCCACGGAATAATATGCCCCGTCACGCCATGCGGTTCGCGCAAGGTATAAACGGTATACCCATCCAGATAGGGGATCGTCTCACCATGGATTTTGTCCGCTGCACCGCCGTAAAATTCCATATACCGGGCCAAGGCGATGGCATCCGCGCGCGCTTGGCTTAACGGTTTTCCAACGTCCCGCGCCTCAAGTGTGGCAAGGGCGTCGACATGCGTCAGAACCGCTTGCCCGATCTTGGTCAAGGCGCGCCCCCTTTCCAGTGCGCTCATGCGCCCCCATTCCCCCTCAACCGCGACCTGTGCGGCCTGCACAGCGGCGTCAATATCCGCTGGCGTCCCGCGTGCGATCGTTGTCAGGTGAGTCCCATCAGAGGGATCCGTGACCTCTAACTGCGCGGCACCCTTTTGCCAGCGTCCAGCGATAAAGTGATGCCCAACCGGCACCTGAAAATGTTCAAGAGGCATGCGAAATCTCCGGCAGTTGCGGCGCGGCTGCGATCAGCGCTTGGGTGTAAGGGTGCTGCGGATTCAAGAAAATATCTTCGGTGGCGCCGTGTTCAACGATCTGGCCTGCTTGCATGACCAAAACCCGGTCCGCGACGGTACGCACCACGGACAAATCATGACTGATAAATAGATAGGCGAGCGAACGAGACTTGCACAAATCCGCGATCAAATCCAAAACCTGCGCCCGCACAGACACGTCCAAAGCGGACACCGCTTCATCAAAAATGATCAGCTCAGGTTCGATGATTAACGCCCTTGCAATCGCGATGCGTTGTCGCTGTCCACCTGAAAATTCGTGGATGTACTTGTCCTTGTCAGAAACACTTAACCCCACATCGCGCAACGCCGCAGCAATGGCGGCGTCGCGAGCGGCGCTAGTTGGAGGATTCTCCAGCAGATGAAACGGCTCCGTGATCAGCCGCTCAACCCGGTGGCGCGGGTTAAAGCTGCTGTAGGGGTCTTGGAACACAACCTGCATGCGGCGGCGCACGGTCAGATTGGGCTTTTTACCGGTAAAGACGGGATCGCCGTCCAAAGTGATCTCACCTGCTTGTATCGGCTCTAGCCCCAAAATCGCGCGCGTCAGGGTCGATTTGCCACAGCCGCTTTCACCCACGAGGCCAACGCGTTCCCCATGTTCAATATGAAAACTGACGTTGTTGAGCGCGCGAAAGCTGGGGCGCGCACCGAACAAGCCGGAACGCGGCAACGGATAATCGCGGGTGACGCCTTTCGCATACAACAGGTGCGGCGCGTCTGCACGCGCGGGCAACGTGACCTTGTGACCCGACGCCTTGAACAAGGCCTTGGTGTAAGGGTGCTGCATATCGCGCAAAAGCGTCTGGGTTGGGGCGGCTTCGACGATGCGCCCGTTTTGCATGACGACGATCTTGTCGGCCATGCCCGCGACAACGGCAAGGTCATGCGTGATCATCAGCAGCCCCATGTCAAACTCATCAACAAGGCCCTTCAAAAGCTCCAGAATGCGCGCTTGCGTGGTCACATCCAAGGCCGTTGTGGGTTCATCGGCGATCAGCAGTTTGGGCCGCACGGCAATCGCCATCGCAATCACAACGCGCTGCCGCTGCCCGCCGGACAGTTCATGGGGATACCGCGTTGGAGCCAGTTTCAACCCGACCCGTTCAATCAGCTTGACCGCGCGCGCGCGGGCATCGTGACGCGAAATCTTTTCATGCATCAGGATCGTTTCAGCGACCTGATCCCCGATGGTCATAACAGGGTTTAGCGCGGTCATCGGTTCCTGAAATATCATGCCAACAGCATTGCCCCGCATATCGCAAAGCTCCGCTTCGGAGGCGTCCAAAAGGCTGACGCCATCCAGCATAATCTGACCACGATTTACCGAACCACGAGGCAGAAGCCCCATGATCGACAAAGCCGTCATCGACTTGCCCGAACCGCTTTCCCCCGTGATCGCCACGATCTGGCCTGCGTCCACCGCGATATCGACATCATGCAAAATCTCGGTGCCATTGATGGCCAGCGAATACTCTTTGATGCGCAGCAGGCTCATGTGCGGATCAATCGTAATTTGGGGTCTATCCAATCGCGCAGACCATCCCCCAATAGGTTCAGGCCAAGAACCATCAGCAGAATGGTAAAGCCCGGCACAAGTGCTGTGTGCGGCGCAATACTGACCAGCGTTTGCGCATCCGCCAGCATGCGCCCCCAACTGGCCGTCGGCGGCTGCGCGCCCAAGCCGATGTAAGACAACGCAGCCTCTGCCAGAATACCAAGCGAGAATTGGATCGTGCCTTGGACGATCATCAGATTGGTGATGTTTGGCAGGATGTGCTCGATGGATATCCGCGCAGGGGGTTTGCCACAGACACGGGCCGCAAGCACGAAATCCCGCTCCCACAGTGGCAGTGCCGCCGCCCGCGTGAGGCGTGCAAAAACCGGTATATTGAAAATCCCAATCGCGATGATCGCGTTGATGGCCGATGCCCCAAAAACGGCTGTGATCAGGATCGCGATGACGAGGGACGGAAAAGCAAACACCAGATCATTGCCGCGCATGATCAGCTCGTCCAAGAACGATCCGTGCTTCGCCGCAGCGATTAGGCCCAGCGGAACCCCCAGCAATAGACCGATCCCCACCGCCAATAGTGCCACAGCAATCGACGTTCTGGCCCCCATCATGATCATGGATAGGATATCTCGCCCGAAGTGATCGGTGCCGAGCAGATGGCTCCCGCTCAGCCCTTGCAGTTTGTTGGGAATATCCAGCGTCTCAATGTCATAGGGCGTCCAGACAAAGGATAGCAGCGCAAGCAAAAGGAATACCACCGACAGCCCAGCGCCTATGACAAAGCTCTTGTTCATGCCCGGCTCCGCAGGCGTGGGTCAACCGCGGCATAGGCCAGATCAACCGCAAAATTCACAACAATCACCGTGAAAACCAAAAGCATCACAACGCTTTCCACCACGATCAGATCGCGTGCGCTGATTGATTGAAAGATCAGCCGCCCAAGCCCCGGCAGGAAAAAGACCTGTTCAATGATGATCCCCCCGGCCAGCAGGAACGAAAACTGCAAACCAATGATCGTCAACACAGGGATCAATGCATTGCGCACCGCATGACGCCAAAGCGCTTGGCGGCGGGTCAGCCCCTTGGCGCGGGCTGTGCGAATGAAATCTTCGCCCAGCATATCCAGCAGGGATGACCGCATCACGCGGGCCAAAATCGCCGCCTGCGGCAGGGCCAAGGCAATCGCGGGTAGGGTCAATGATTTGATCGCCAGTAACGGATCATCCCAGCCGGGAAACCCACCGGCACTGAACCACCGCAGCTTAATCGCAAAGATCAGCACAAGGATCATCGCAAACCAAAAATTGGGTAAAGCCACGCCAAGCTGTGTTGCCCCGATGATCGTTACATCGCCCGCGCTCCCCCGCCGACTGGCGGCATAGATACCCGCAGGAAAGGCGATCAAAGTGGACAAAAGCAGTGCATAAACCGCCAAAGGAAGAGAGACCCAAATGCGATCATTGATCAACTCCGCAACGGGTGTCTTATACGTCCATGAATTCCCAAAATCGCCCTGCAGCATCCCAAGAACCCAGTTGAAATATCGAATAACTAAAGGCTGATCGAGGCCCATCTCAGCCCGCAACGCGGCAAGCGTATCCTCGCGCGCATTGATGCCAAGCATGAACGACGCCGGATCACCGGGAATAACCTCAATGACCAGAAAAATCACCATCGACGCCACGATGAGCGAGATGACCAAAGAACTGAGACGGCCAAAGGTATAACGGATCATCGAACGATTTCTCGACTATCTCGCATGCATCTATCCTTTGGGACCAAGGGTCGTATCGTGTGGGGCTGCTTTGTCGGCAGCCCCAAACACTTATTCGCCCCAGCTTACGCCAGTAAGGTCAACCGCAGCCGTTGGCTGGTTCACCCAAAGCCCTTGAATGTCCGCCTTGGCAACTGTCGCCACGGCCAGCTCGAACAGATATCCGTTGACGTAATCCTCGGAAATGATCGTCTGTGCTTGGGCCAACAGCGCGCTGCGTGCTGCCGGATCGGTTGTTTTGTTCAACTCTTCCATCAGTGCTTGGAACTCGGGGTTGTCGTATTGGAAATAGTAATCCGGATTTGCGTAAATCCCGATGTCCATAGGCTCCGTATGGCTGACAATGGACAGGCCATAATCCTTGGCCTTGAACACTTCTTCTAGCCACTGGGCCCATTCCAGATTTGTGATCTCCGCGCTGATACCAATCTCGCGCAACTGGCTTGCGATAATCTCCCCACCGCGGCGCGCATAGGATGGCGGCGGCAGCTTGAGCGTGGTTGTGAACCCGTCGGCAAAACCGGCTTCCGCCAAAAGCGCCTTGGCCCGTTCCGGATCGTAAGGAGAGTTCGTCAAAAGATCGACGTAGTCGGGGTTATGCGGCGCAAAGTGCGTGCCAATCGGCGTGCCTAAACCAAACATTGCGCCATCAATGATCGCTTGGCGATCAATGGCCAATGCAACCGCCTGACGGACAAGTACGTTGTCAAACGGTGGCATCTTGTTGTTGGTCGACAGGATCGTTTCGCCCTCTGTGTTGCCCACAAGAACTTGGAAACGCGGATCGGCCTCAAACTGCGGCAGGTTCTCTGGCGCGGGAAAGCCGACAAAGACGTCAACGTCTTCGGCCATCACAGCGGCAAAGGCCGCTGTCGCATCAGAAATAAAGCGGAACGTCGCGGATTCCAACGCGGGTGCCTCGCCCCAATAATTTTCGTTGCGCGTCATTTCCAACCGGTCCCCTTGGACCCAATCAGAAAACACAAACGCGCCGGTCCCAACCGGGTTAGAGGCGATGTTTTCAATGCTCTCAGGTGCCACGATAACCGCATCACCCCATGCCATGTTGAATGGGAAGTTGCCGTTCGGACCATCCAGCTTGACCTCAACGGTCAAAGGATCAACCACCGTCACATCCGTGATGTCTGCAAACAATCCCTTTTGCGCATTTGTACTGTCTTCGGCACGGGCGCGATCAAGGCTGAATTTTACATCATCCGCATCCATTGTGGTGCCATCATGAAAGGTCACACCTTCGCGAAGCGTAAACGTATAAACCGTCCCATCCTCGGAAATGACCCAGCTTTGGGCCAGACCCGGCACAACAGACCCATCCCCTTCAAAGCGCGTCAGCCCTTCGAAAATGTTGGAATAAAGAACAGAGTCAATCGCCTGCGCGGCCCCACCCGTTGGGTCAAGGTTCGGCGGCTCCAGCTGGATTGCCACAGTGATATCCGTCTGCGCGGCAGCAATACTGGCAAATAGCGCGCAGACACTGGCGGTAAAAATCGTATGTTTCATGGTTTTCTCCCCTATTCTTTCGACGGTAGCAGCAGTTGGGCAAGACTTCGCGCCATAACTTCCACGCTCACCATCATGTCGGCGACGCCGATGTATTCATCGGGCTTATGTGCAAGTTCCAATATTCCGGGCCCATAAGCCACACAGTTCTTCAACTTACCAATGCGATCAATGTGTTTTTGATCATAAGATCCAGGTGACGCCACGAATTCCGCTTCTTTTCCCAGAACTTTTTCAATCTGTTTGGCGATTGAGGCCGCAATCGGCGCGGATTTATCCGTCATGGAGGGCAAGACGCGGTTAAGCTCTCGCAAGGCATAGTCAAATTTTGGGCGATCATTCTTCATTTGGTCAAGCAGGCCTGTGACCTCACCACGCACATCTTCGATATTTTCTTCGACCAGAAACCGGCGATCAATCACGATGCGACAACTGTCAGGAACGCAATGCGCTGGCAATCCAGTGTAATCATCATCTTGCTCGGGCTGGCCACCGTGGATTGAATTGATGTTCATCGTCGATTGGCGCGCCCCTTCTGGAACCACAGGCATCTCTGTGCGCCGCTGTGCCATGGCAGGGAACAAATCCGCTTCGAATTTGCTGATCACCGCACTCATGTGACGCACTGCGCAATCGCCCAAGAACGGCATTGATCCATGGGCGATTTCGCCAAATGTCTCAATCTCCGCCCACCAGCCGCCCCGATGGCCAAGGCAAACGCGGTCTTTGTTCAATGGCTCAGGAATGATGACATGCTGCACGCGCTTGGGATCAAAAAATCCCTTCTCGGCCAAATAGGCAACGCCACCATAGCCCCCGGACTCCTCATCCGCTGTTCCAGAAATTTCAATGGCGCCGTGAAATTCTGGATAGGTGGCGATAAACGCTTCGGCGGCGATAATGGACGCTGCTAATCCGCCTTTCATGTCACACGCACCACGGCCATAAATCTTGCCATCTATCAACGCACCACCAAACGGGTCCGCCGTCCAACCGCTGCCGACCTCGACCACATCAATATGGCTATTGAAATGCACACATTCGCCCGAAAACTTGCCCTCTCGTCGGGCAATCACGTTCCAGCGCGGGTACTTTTCACTGTCCCCCGGCGCGCCATGTGCGCGGATCAGCTCTGTGCTGAACCCGTGCTTTGACAGGCGCAGATCCAAGTATTCGCAAATGTCGCGGTAACAATCCCCCGGCGGGTTCAGCGTTGGGATACGGATCAAGTCTTGCGTCAAAGCGATCAAATCGTCACGCCGATCAGCAATGGCCTCCATCAGTTGCGATAGCTCGGCTAGATGTTCGTGATCCTGCATATGGCGAAGTATTGAGGAAAATCATATGGGTATCAATACCGTATAACTTGCCCCCGACTATATGCTCGACACGCCAGTTACAGTGGTGGCGGCGAGAATTTTCTTGGAAACATCGCGCTGAAGAAAGGCGATGATTTGTTTGGTGTTTCATTGGCATTTCTGGGAATTCGAAAATTATAGCATGACGCCGAAAAATGCTGGACAAAAGGCACCGATGAGTTCCAGAAATTCCACTCAACTCCGGTAATGAGATAGGCCAAAACAAATATTGACCATCAATGGGTTCGAAAGCCAACTTGGCACAAACCACTACGGCCATTTTGTGCTGTGCGGGATGCTGTTTGACTGGATCGAAGAAAGCAAAGGCCGCATCGTCGTTGTCGCCAGCCTTGGCTACAACCTCGGCATCAAGACGATCCAATTCGATGATATAAATTGGGACAAAAACTACAGCGCCAATGCTGTTTACAGCCAAAGCAAGCAGGCGCAGATGATGTTCGCCTTTGAGCTTCAAGACCGCCTTGAGGATGCCGGAAACGACGTCCAAGTCTACGTCTGTCACCCCGGTGCATCTGCAACATCATTGATCGACACCAGCGGCGGACTGTTCACACGGCTGATGTGGTCGTTGATCAGTAAAACACCACTGGTGCAAATCGCTCAAAAAGGCGCCTACCCCGAAATCATGTGCGCGACCGAAGACGGGCTGGAACAGCGTGCGCTTTATGGCCCCACCGGGTTTATGCAAACGGGCGGTCCGGTCGGGAAAGGCACACTCAATCCGCATGCCTATAACAAAGCGGTCATGGAAAGATTATGGAACGTTTCGCAAGATGCCGCAGGATTCAGGTAGAACATCTGACGCCGCCTTGGCGTCGTGACCCGACCACGATAAAGTGTGACCAGTGTCGTACAGCACTGCTAATGCCAGGCGCTAGTCGTTCTTGAGCGCGGTCAGCTTTGCCGCCCCAATAGCTGCTTCACTTTGCGCTGCATTTTGCGGTGACACACCCAAATGCCGGGCGCGGATTGCGGTCCATATGTTATTCTGTGCACCGCCTCCGGCTGTATAAATCACTGCGGGCGCGGATCCGCCGCGGGCTTTGATTTCAGCGTAACACCGCGCCTCGATCCGGGCGATGGCTTCGAGCATGGCTTGCAGAAACGCGGCATCGTCTTTGGGGCGGGGGTGCATAACAGGCTGAAGGTCGGGGTCATTTATCGGGAACCGCTCCCCCGGTTCGTTCAAAGGATAGTAATCCAGATCAAGGGGGGTGCTTGGGTCAATCTTTGCGCTTAACCGCTGCAACGCATCATCATTAAAGTGTCTTTTCAGAACCGCGCCACCGGTATTGGACGCACCGCCCACAAGCCACAAATCACCAAGACGGTGTGAATATAGGCCGACAGTCGGATCATCTATGCGGGTTGCGCTCAGAAGTTTGATCGCCAGCGTCGACCCAAGAGAGGTGACCGCGACCCCCTCTTTCACAGGCGCGCTTGCAAGAAAAGCAGCGAT
>CAKZVL010000087.1 GCA_937922155.1 uncultured Paracoccaceae bacterium
TGGAACGCATTGCTGCGATCCGCGAGTATATCGGCCCTGATCATGCGTTTATGATTGATGCCAATTATGCCCTGACCACAGAGCAGGCGATTGCGATGTCTAAAGCGGTTTCCAAGTACGACATCACGTGGTTCGAAGAACCGATTATTCCCGATGATTTCGAAGCCTACGCCACGATCCGCGAGCAGGGCGGGATCAAAACCGCCCAAGGGGAAAACCTGCACACGATGCACGAATTTGCCCGCGCGATCCCGCATGTGGATTTCATCCAGCCTGATGCCAGCAATTGCCTTGGCATTACTGGCTGGTTGCAGGTGGCGCAGATGGCGCGCGAACAGGGGATGACGGTCAGCAGCCACGGCATGCAAGAATTGCACGTGTCCTTGGTGTCGGGGCAGTCGAACCC
The DNA here is from genome assembly GCA_937922155.1 of uncultured Paracoccaceae bacterium. Lineage (GTDB taxonomy): Bacteria > Pseudomonadota > Alphaproteobacteria > Rhodobacterales > Rhodobacteraceae > Cognatiyoonia. Next base: position 407 of record CAKZVL010000087.1, read on the forward strand.
CGGTTGGCTAGAGGTGCATAGCTTTCCCATTGATCGTTATACCAAGCGGCCATTGGTGATCGAAGATCACAAGGCCGTCGCCCCGACAGAGCCGGGCATTGGGGTCGCGTTTGATTGGGATAAGTTGATTCCGTGGGAACAGAGCCTAGTGGCAGGTGTATAAGTAAAGGACCCGATATGACTGTGATCCGCCTTGATTCTAATGACAACGTCGGTGTTGTTCGCAACCGTGTAGAGGCGGGGGCAAATGCTGGCGGCGTTATGGCTGTTGATGCCATTCCTGCCGGTCATAAGATCGCGCTAGCGCCGATGCCCAAGGGGGCGGTTGTGCGCAAATATGCGCAAGTGATCGGATATGCGCAGGACGACATCGCTGAGGGTGCCCATGTGCACACGCACAACGTGGAATTCCGCAATACTGATGAGACCTATGCCTATGGCACAAACCTGCGCCCCATGGCCGCGCCTGCAACGCGCGATACCTTTCAAGGTTACAAGCGTGAGAACGGCAGTGTTGGGACCCGCAATTACATTGCGATTGTGACGTCGGTGAATTGTTCGGCGACTGCGGCGCGGATGATTGCCGATCACTTTACGGCTGAGCGTCTTGCCGATTTTCCCAACGTCGATGGAGTTGCGGCCTTTGTGCATGGGACGGGCTGCGGCATGGCGGGCGATGGTGATGGGTTTGAAGCCCTGCAACGGGTGATGTGGGGGTATGCCAAACATCCCAACCACGCGGGCGTTCTGATGGTCGGTCTGGGGTGTGAGATTAACCAGATTGATTGGTTGCTTGACGCTTATGGCCTGAAGCAAGGACCGTTGTTTCAGACGATGAACATCCAGAACGTAGCCGGGCTGCGCCGCACTGTTGAAATGGGGATTGAAAAGGTCACTGCGATGTTGCCGCTGGCCAATGAGGCGACGCGTACGGAGTGTCCTGCCAGCGCGCTAAAGGTTGCGTTGCAATGTGGTGGGTCAGATGCCTGGTCTGGCCTGACGGCGAATCCGGCGCTGGGCCATGCTTGTGATTTATTGGTCGCGCAAGGGGGCACGGGCGTTTTGGCGGAGACGCCTGAAGTTTACGGCGCTGAGCATCTGCTGACGGAACGCGCCGCTGATCGCGCCACAGGGGACAAGCTGGTTGGTTTGATTCACTGGTGGGAGGATTACACCAAGCGCAACAAGGGCAGCATGGACAACAACCCAAGCCCCGGCAACAAGGCCGGAGGGCTGACAACGATTTTGGAAAAATCGTTGGGCGCCGTGGCCAAGGGAGGCACGTCGCCATTGGTGGATGTCTATAAATACGCCGAAGACGTCCGCGCCAGCGGTTTCACGTTTATGGATAGTCCGGGCTACGATCCGGCCTCTGTCACGGGACAGATCGCTGGGGGCTGTCAGGTTGTGTGTTTCACCACGGGGCGCGGATCAGCCTTTGGATCGAAACCTGCGCCCACGATCAAGATTGCGACGAACACCGACCTTGCCCAGCGCATGGAAGAAGACATGGACGTTGATGCTGGTCGTATCCTGTCTGAGAATATCAGCGCTGAGGCGATGGGGCGCGAGATTTATGAGATGATCCTGCGCGTTGCCTCTGGCGAGGAGAGCAAATCGGAGGCGCAGGGGTTGGGCGATTACGAGTTTGTGCCATGGCAGATCGGGGCGGTGATGTAGGACGCCTCCGGCGGGAGTATTTTTGGCAAGATGATGCCATCAGCGCGCTTGAGCGGGGGCCATGTTGCGATCATCTTGTTTTCAATATTCCCTTGACCTTCCTGTTACTGGAACCCTTATGTGGTCTGTGAGCACAACTGAAGTTGGACCCGCTTGATGACCCAGACCTTACAGCTTTCGATATCTAAAATGACCTGTGCGGGTTGTTCTGCCCGTGTGGAAAAGACCCTGTCGACGCAAGCGGGGGTTAAAGAGGTGCAAGTGAACCTGTCGATGGGCGATGGCCGTGTGGTTTTTGACCCCCTCGTCACAAACGGACCAGACCTAGCCCAAAGTGTCACAGAGGCGGGCTATCCTGCCCGTGTCGTTGAGCCAAGCCATGTACAGATTGCGCAGGAGGATCATAGCACGACTGATGCGCTACTGCGCGCGACGGTGCTGGCGTTTGTTCTGACCCTGCCTGTGTTCATTATTGAAATGGGCAGTCATGTGATCCCCGGTTTTGCCGGCCTTGTTGCGCGCTCCCTTGGGGAGACGGCCAGTTGGAGTTTGCAGTTCCTATTGATCACCTGCGTTCTGATCTTTCCCGGGCGACGTTTTTTCGCAAGCGGCATTCCGGCGCTGTTGCGGGGTGCGCCTGATATGAATGCGCTTGTCGCGGTGGGGACCTTTGCCGCTTGGGCCTATTCAACCTTAGCGCTGTTTGTGCCGCAGATTTTTCCGGTGGGTACGCGTGTTGTCTATTTTGAGGCTGCGGGGGTGATCACCACGCTGATCCTTTTGGGTCGATGGCTTGAAACCCGCGCGGCGGGTCGCACGGGCGCTGCCATTCGCAAGCTGGCGGGATTGTCCGTCAAGGAAGCGATGGTGAAACGGGCAGGTGATTTTGTGCCTGTGTCGTTGGCTGATGTTGTCGTTGGTGATGTCCTGTTGGCCCGGTCCGGCGAGCGGATCGCGGTGGATGGGATTGTGATGGATGGTCAGTCCTATGTGGACGAAAGCATGATCACGGGTGAACCGATCCCTGTGTCCAAGTCTGAGGGCGCGCGTATTGTTGGTGGCACGGTCAATGGAACCGGTGCGCTGACCTATCGAGCAGAGGCCGTGGGGCAGGACACTGTGCTGTCGCAGATCATCGAGATTGTGCGCAGTGCCCAAGCGGCGAAACTGCCGATCCAGGCCCTTGTCAACAAGATCACGTTGATCTTTGTACCCGTTATTATGGCGGTTGCGGTGTTGACATTTTTGGTCTGGCTATTGGTTGGCCCTGATCCGGCACTGCCGTTGGCATTTGTGGCCGCCACGTCTGTTCTGATTATTGCGTGCCCTTGTGCAATGGGATTGGCAACGCCGATGTCGATCACAGTCGGCACCGGACGGGCGGCGCAGTTGGGCGTTTTGTTTCGGCGCGGCGATGCCTTGCAGCAATTGCACAAGGTTGATGTGGTGGCGTTTGATAAGACAGGGACGCTGACGCAGGGCCGCCCATCCTTGGAGACTATTGAGTTGGCTGATGGGTGGCACCGGGATGAGGCGTTGCGCTATGCCGCTGCGTTGGAGGTGCGATCAGATCATCCGATTGCCCAGTGCATTGTTGCGGCAGCGCCCAGTGATGTTGGGTTTGAGGTGACGCAATATAATGCCGTGATGGGGCAGGGCGTTCAGGGTGTTGTGAATGGTCGATCTGTTGTCATTGGTCGCCAGCGTTTTCTAGCGGAGAGCGGTGCGGCAATGCCAGCGTTTGACCATGGTGACCAAACGGAGATTTTGATGGCCGTCGATCAGGAATGGGTTGCGACATTCGTGATTTCCGACCCGGTGAAGCCTGAGGCCGTTGAGGTTATCGCAGAGCTTAAAAGCGCAGGAAAGCACGTCGCGCTTTTGACTGGCGACAATGAACGCGCTGCGCGGTCTGTGGCCGGGGTGCTGGGCATTGAGACGATCCATGCTTCCCTCTTGCCGGATCAGAAGGCGAGCGTGATGGAGGGGCTGAGGGCGGCGCATGGACGCACCTGTTTTGTCGGGGATGGGATCAACGATGCGCCTGTCCTTGCTGGGGCGGATGTGGGGATTGCGATTGGGACGGGGACCGATGTGGCGATTGAATCTGCCGATGTTGTGCTGATGTCCGGTGATTTGACGGGCGTGCAAAGCGCGTTTGCCATCAGTGCCGCCACCATGCGCAACATTCGCCAGAACCTGATCTGGGCGTTTGGGTACAACGTCGGCCTAATCCCCGTTGCGGCGGGCGTTCTGTATCCGATCACTGGGATGCTATTGTCGCCGATGTTGGCGGCGGGCGCGATGGCGCTGAGTTCGGTTTTCGTGGTGAGCAACGCGTTGCGATTGCGCAAGGCCGGAGGAACATCATGAACATTGGCGAAGTGGCGCAGAAAACGGGCTTACCAGCCAAGACCATTCGGTATTATGAGGACATCGGATTGGTCGAGCCGCAACGTGGTGCCAACGGGTATCGGTTTTTTGCTGAAACCGATGTGCACAACCTGACCTTTGTGCAACGGGCACGCGCCCTCGGGTTTAGCGTTGATGAATGTCGCAATTTGCTGGACCTGTATCAATCGCTGGACCGCGCCAGTGCGGATGTAAAGGCCATTGCGCGGGGGCATCTGCAACAGATCGAACAGAAGATTTCAGATTTGCAAAGCATGCAAGAAACGCTGTCTGACCTGATTGAGCGATGTGCAGGCGATGATCGGCCAGAATGTCCGATATTGGGATCGTTGAGTCAAAGCTAACGATATGATCCTGTTAACCTTGTCCTGATTTGTGGTCCGTGTACCCGGCAAACGAGGCGGCAAGGAACCCTTCTTTAAGACTAAGCCCTTATCGACAGCCCAAGTCCGCAGCAGTGTTTGCGCCCCTTTAAGCTGTTCGAAAGGCACGTCATGGATCAGGAAAAACGATCGCTTCGGCTGGTCGACCTTGAAGGTGTTGATCGCTTAACCACCATTGATCTTTTTTTTCGGTCTCATGAAAACGAACCTGTCGTGATTGATGCGGCGGGGAAGGACATTATCCCCACGCCGGTTTTGCAGGCATTGGTGAGTGCGGCAAACCATTGGCAGCAACGCGATCTGGACCTGTCCATTATTGGTTGTTCCGACGTCGCCAAAGCCAACCTTGAGATGGTGGGCATAGATTTGAATCAACATTTTAGCGAGGTAGCGGGATGACCACCAAGGTCCTAGCAATTGACGATTCACGCACGATCCGGGAGCTGCTGCGCATGACGCTGGAAAACGCAGGTTTTGAAGTCATGTCAGCCGATGATGGCGTTGAGGGCGTTGATAAGTTCACTGAATTTCAGCCTGACGTGGTGATCACGGATATTAATATGCCGAACATGGACGGATTTGGGGTTATTGAAACCCTGCGCGGGGATAGCGTGCGTACCCGCGTTCCAATCCTTGTCCTGACCACCGAAAGCTCTGCTGACCTAAAGGCGCGCGCGCGTGACGCTGGCGCGACGGGGTGGATCAACAAACCTTTCAATGACGAGGCGCTGGTTTCCGTTATGCGTCGCGTCGCAGGGTAAGGTTAGGAAACGGGATGTCAGGAAATTCAATCCGCGACACGTTCTTTGAGGAATGTGAGGAACTGCTTGAAGCGCTAGATGAGGGCCTGACAAGCATTAGCGAAGGACAAAATGACAATGAAACGGTGAATGCCGTATTTCGTGCTGTGCATTCGATCAAGGGCGGGGCTGGTGCGTTTGCGCTCGATGATCTTGTCGAATTTGCACATAAGTTTGAGACGGTTTTTGATGAGGTCAGATCGGATCGTTTGGTCATTGATGATGTTCTAATGGCGCTGCTGTTTAGGGCGAGCGATCATTTAACTGACCTTGTCGAAGCGGCCCGATCAGACGAGCCAACGGATGCGGACGTTCGTCGCGGAATTCTTACTGAGCTGATCAAGTATATTCCGTCTGAAGAGGATGAAGCAGCCGAAATGGACGCCATTGATTTCCAGCCAACTGGTCTGGATTTCAGCATGGACTTGCCCGGTGATGATGCAGAGCAGCCAACCTATCTGATTGAGTTCAAACCGCACCGGACTTTGTATGAGCATGGTCATGAGCCATTGTTCCTTTTTCGCTGTTTGGCGGAGCTTGGGGATCTGAAGGCTCAGTTAAACACCGATGCGCTGCCCCTGTTTGAAACGTTTGATCCAGAAGAGAGTTATCTTGAGTGGCGACTTGAGCTGGCAACGGACGAAGACGAAGCGAAGATCCGGTCAATCTTTGAATTCGTGGATGGGCTGTGTGCGTTAGAGATAAGCGAAAAGGCAGGTGACCCTGCTGCATCCGCGCAAGAGGCATTGACCAATGCTATAAACATTGATGATGCGGACCTTGCGCCGGTTGAAACCGATTTTGAGGTCGAAAGCGTATTGGACCCAAGTGAGCCATCGCCGGAACCGGAAAAAGTCATTCCTGTGAAGGCGCAAAAAGTGGCTAAGCCGGCGGGGCCCAGCCCGACCCTTAGAGTTGATCTGGATCGCGTGGACAGGTTGATCAACACGGTTGGGGAATTGATCATCAACCAAGCGATGCTGACCCAACGGATGTCTGAGATCGAAGGAATTGATCTGCGCGAGGTAGAAAGTGAGCTGGAAGATTACAAGATTTTGGCCCGCGATATTCAGGAAGGGGTCATGGCAATCCGCGCCCAGCCGGTGAAACCGCTGTTCCAACGCATGGCCCGCATTGTTCGTGAAGCAGCGGCGGCGACGAGCAAGAAGGTCAAACTGGAAACCATCGGTGAAAACACTGAAGTGGATAAGACGGTGATTGAACGCCTTGCTGATCCGCTGACCCACATGATCCGTAACGCGGTCGATCATGGCATTGAGGTTTCGGAAAAGCGCGTCGAAACTGGCAAGTCCGACTTTGGCACGATCACATTAAAAGCCGCGCACCGATCTGGAAATGTCAACATTGAGATCAGGGATGATGGCGCCGGTCTGAACCGCGAAAAGATTTATGAGATTGCACTGAAAAAAGGGCTGATCAAAGAAGACGCCGAACTGACGGACAATGAAATTGACAATTTACTTTTCCTGCCGGGGTTTTCAACGGCGAGCGAGGTTTCAAATTTGTCAGGCCGCGGTGTTGGGATGGACGTGGTCAAGAATGCGGTCGCGGCATTGGGCGGTCGGGTAAGCATTAGTTCTGTCCCGGGCGAAGGCACGACATTTATGATCGTTCTTCCGCTGACCTTGGCCGTGATGGATGGCATGGTCATATCCGTCGCCGGTCAAACGATGGTTGCGCCGATCAGCTCCATTGTTGAATCCATTCGACCGGAAAAAGGCGCGGTTGAACGCATGGGCACGCGTGAACGGCTTTTGTCGATCAGGGGCAATTATGTGCCCATTATTGAAGTGGCCGAACACCTTGGCTTGATGAACGCCGATACCAATGACCGAAGCGAGGTATTGCTGTTGGTTGAGACGGAACAATCGGGGCAATGTGCGTTGGCTGTGGATGCGATCCATGATCAGCGACAAGTCGTAGTGAAAAGCCTGAGTTCGGCCTGTGGCAATGTGCCGGGCGTTTCGGCGGCAACCATCCTGGGCGACGGTAAGATTGCAATGATCATTGATACGGAAAGCATCACGCAAAGCCTGGTCGCAAACAAGGCAGCGTCCCCGAAAATGACGAACCTAGAGGAGGTGCAGAATGCAAGCTGAGCGCGAAGCAGAATATAGCAAGGGAATTGAGCTGGTCGCCTTTAACGTCAATGGGCAAAAATACTGCCTTGAGATCACCAAAATCAGAGAGATCAGGAGATGGTCGCCCGTGACTGTCCTTCCGCATTCGCCTGCGGAGGTGTTGGGTGTGATGAATTTGCGGGGCGCTGTGATCCCGATTTTCGATCTTGCGTGCTTTTTTGGGATGGGCAAAACGCAAGCCAATGAACGGAATGTCGTGATCATCTGCGCGGTCAGGGATCGGTCGATTGGTATTCTGGTCGAATCCGTTTCTGAAATCGTCTCAATCGACATGAGCGAAATTCAAGAGACGCCGAAGATTAAATCGGAAACCACGAAATCTGTTATTCAAGGTGTTCTATCTGTTGAAGGTGAGATGGCGCGTTTGATCAGCCTGAATTCGATTGTTGATCCGATCGCGACCGATATGGAGCTTTTGTAGAGTCCATATGGCGCATCCGTCTTCTAATGATCAGGCTATGTCTGACGAAAATTTTGTCGAAATCGCAGCGATTGCCCGATCACGGTTTGGGCTAAGCCTTTCACCGTCAAAACGACCCTTGGTCACGGCCAGACTGCAAAAACGGCTAGAGGCGCTGAACATCGAGAGTTTTGATAGATACCTTGATCACATCAAATCTTCGGAAGGGGAAAGTGAAACCGATGGTTTAGTGACGTCTCTGACGACGAACGTCACGCATTTTTTCCGCGAAATGCATCATTTCGATTTGTTGAGGGATAGTATTTTCCCCGATCTCATCGCGCGGGCCAGAACTGGTGAGAAAGTGAGAATTTGGTGCGCTGGATGTTCCAGTGGCCAAGAACCGTATTCATTGGTGATGACGCTTTTGCCGATGTTTCCGGATGTCGGTCACCACGACTTCAGAATTTTGGCCACAGATATTGATGCCACGATGATGGAAAAGGCGCGCAAGGGATTTTACCCCGGCATTGAAATTCGCGGTTTGGACGAAGCGCAGAAAAAGCAGTTTTTCGTTGAAGAGAATGATGGCTATCAAATCCGTAAGGAGCTGAGGGATCTTGTCACCTTTGGCCAGCTCAATCTTGTTGAACCGTTGCCGTTTCAGGGCCCGTTTGATGTGATCATCTGCCGCAATGTTGCGATCTATTTTGATCGACAGACGCAGGAAGAAATCTGGAAAAAGTTTGCTCAGATTATGCCAGATGGTGCTGTCCTCATGATTGGTCACTCTGAGCGGCTATCGGCGACAGCCGACGGTGATTTTACTCCCATTGGCACCACCACTTACCGCCGATGCAAAACCTAAATGAAAGCGCGACTGGAGACTTAGATGAGCCTTAAAGACTCAATCAGAATTATGGTTGTTGATGACATGAGCACCAGCCGCGGTCTTATCGTCCAATCGTTGGACGAGATCGGCATTACACATTCAACGACCGAGAATGAAGGGAAGTCGGCACTGACCAAATTGGTGGCAAACCCTGTGCATCTTGTTCTGTCTGATTTCAATATGCCCGGCATGAATGGTCTGGAACTGTTGCAAGCCTTGCGGCAGAACAAGACGACGCAGCGCATTGGTTTCATCCTGATCACGGGCAAAGCGACGCCTGAAATTTTGAATGTTGGCAAAAAGCTGGGGATGAATAATTTTATTCAGAAGCCATTCACGACCGCGGCGATGAAGCAATGCATTGAGCGGGTCGTGGGGCGTTTGTAGTGAACCTTGATTATGAAAACCAAATCGCCACAGTCTTTTCCCGCGTTTCGGAGGAACTGGTTATTCTGTCAAGCGATCTCAGGCGGAGTGAGGACGCGATACATCGCGCCTTGACGCAGCTGGACTGGGCCAATTTTTCACAGGAGGTTGCAGACATTCAGGCGATTGATCGCGCGATACAATCTGTTGATGCGCTGGATGCGTTTCTGTCTGCATTGTCCAAGCAGCCTGTCGAATGTTTAGACGTTAAAGGAGCGGCCGCTGTTGTATCCCTCGCGACATTGCGGGCGCGCTTGAGCGGCGAACAACCGGATAGTGCGCGCGTTGCGCCGCAGACGGTAGATGAAATTGATCTCTTTTGACCGCTCATTTTGTGGATTGCATCGTTACTTGTTTGGAAAGCGACGTCGGCGTTCAACATCCGGCAACATGTTTGGACTATGCCATCACAAAGGCAGGTGGGACCCAGGTGATGGTATCCATGCAAGCCCATGATCAAAATGAAATGTGCATGGCACGTTGGAGACTTAGATGAACGTCGAAAACTGGGACATTTTTAACCAGACGTCGCCCGTAAACGTGGTGCAGGGGGAGTATAAGGTTTCTGATAATCGGAACCTGTATTTTTCGACTGTGCTGGGATCCTGCGTTTCTGTTTGTCTTTATGATGACATTGCGGGGCTGGGCGGAATGAATCATATTCTCTTGCCCGGCGAACAATCTGATCAAGGTCGCTATGCCCGATATGGCGTGCATCTGATGGAGCTGTTGATCAACGGAGTTTTGCGATCAGGCGGTCAAAAACCGAACCTCAAGGCGAAGGTTTTCGGGGGCGCGCAGATTTCGAAAGCCAATGTGGGAATCGGCGCAAAAAACGCTGCATTCGTTCGCGCGTTTTTGTCTGCGGAAGGTATTCCCTGCGCATCTGAAAGTCTGGGTGGCCGACAAGCCCGGAAGGTGCAATTCGTCCCGACGTCGGGCATGGCACGGCAGATGTTGATCGAAGCTCCGAAGGCGCTAGAAACTGAAGAGAGACCAAAGCGCGTCGTTGAAAAGCCAACATCGGACGAGATTACGTTGTTCTGATGATTCGCGTTTCACCTTTGATCCTATGTTGGATTGTTGAGTGCTGATCCAAGGGATGGCACAACCGTCATGATTGGCGGAGATTGAAACGCACCGATGATTATTCGACCTGAAACCGAAACTGATATCCAAGCGATTTTCGATCTGACCAAGGACGCCTTTGCGCCCATGGGTTTCAGCGATGGGACGGAGCCGGGAATTATTGATGCCTTGCGCGCGGATGGTGATTTGTTGCTTTCCCTCGTGGGCGACGACGACGGCATTATTGCGCATGTTGCATTCTCACCGGTGGATTTGACGTGTGCCGGACGCTGGATTGGCCTTGGCCCGATATCCGTTGTGCCGGGTCGCCAAAGGCGGGGGATTGGGACCATGCTGGCGCGCGAAGGTCTTGCCCAGCTGGAATGCCAAGGATTTGACGAATGTGTCTTAATCGGTAACCCCAAGGTTTATGGCCCGATGGGGTTTGTGTCCGGTGGTCTTTCTTATCGCGATCTGCCTGAAGAGATTGTTCAATGGCATGCCTTTGGCGCAGCCAAACCATCTGGTAAGATCATATTCGCAGCCGCGCTTGAGCAATCGTGATGTACGTCCAAAAACTGGCCGCCAAGAGAATCGTCAGACACGAATCGATGCTTGGATTTTTCAACGGTTAAGAGTGCGTAAATTACCAGAACGTAACGCACGCTTGGGTTGAATTGATAGAACGAACCAAGATCGCATTAAGGCAATTGATTTTCGTTGAATTCGGAGTGTAATCCGGCTTTTGAAAAAGGCGAAATTTTTTAAACCACTGAAAATAAATACTTTTATAAGGAACATTTGCGCAACCTTAGGTTTTGGTTGTTAGCAAAAGGTTCACCATTAACTGCTCATTAAGTCTGACTCGCAACAAATATCCTTGTACAGCAAACAAGGAGCGTAAATCGTGTCTCTACTTCTCGACAATATCCAATTACCTGCCAACGCGGCGCACCACATTGGCCTGAGTTTGGTGCAAGAAGCACAGCACACGCATGATAAGCTAAAGACTGAAAAGATCGCCGTTATTGGATTGGGGTACGTTGGGCTTCCGCTTGCCACGCATCTTGCTGAACAATTTCGTTATGTTGTTGGGCTGGACATTAATACGGATCGGGTTGAGGCGCTTCGTAGTGGGATTGATCGCACGAATGAAGTTGATGCGCAGCAGCTGACGTCATCGGGTTTGCGGGTCACCGACCGTATCAGCGAATTGTCAGGTGCGACGTTTTTCATCATCACGGTTCCAACGCCGATCACAAAGGCGCACCAACCTGATCTGTCACCGCTAAAGGCGGCGTGTAAGGCCATAGGGCCGTTGTTGAAAAAGGGCGACATGGTTGTTCTGGAATCCACCGTTTATCCGGGTGTGACGGAGGACGTGTGCGGGCCGATCTTAGAACAGTTCTCGGGCCTAGATGCGGGTCGGGATTTTTCGCTGGGGTACAGTCCGGAACGGATCAACCCCGGTGACAAGACCAACACCTTGGATCGAATTGTCAAAGTCATTTCGGCCGATAGCGCGAGCGCGCTTGATCGTGTTGCGAACGTTTATGGTGAGATCATTCGTGCGGGACTGTATCGCAGTCCGTCGATCAAGGTCGCAGAAGGTGCGAAAGTTTTGGAGAACACGCAGCGGGATGTGAATATCGCGTTGATGAACGAAGTGTCCAAGATTTTTGATTCTGCCGGGATCGCAACGCAAGATGTGATCAACGCGGCGGCGACGAAGTGGAATTTCGTGCCCTTTACCCCCGGTCTTGTTGGGGGGCACTGTATTGGTGTCGATCCGTATTACCTTGCCCATTTTGCACAATCTGTTGGTGCGGATCCGCAGATGATCCTGTCTGGGCGGCAGACGAATGATGGGATGGTCAAGCATGTGAAAGAAGCGGTTCTTTCAATGCTGATCACGGGTAGGTCGATCCCGCAAAACGCCAAGGTGGGTTTGTTTGGGATTACGTTCAAAGAGAACGTGCCAGACGTTCGCAATTCAAAGTCGATTGAGCTGGTGCATGATCTAAAGAAGCTGGGATTAAACCTGTTTGTCCATGATGCCCATTGTACGCGTCTATCTGCCGAGCATGAACAGATTGAATTGTCGCAAGCTGCGCAGATGCGTGATTTAGATGTTATGGTCGTCAGTTGCCCGCATGACGCCTATCTGGATCAGCCGGGTTTCCTTGATCAGTTAAAGCCGGATGGGGCGCTGATTGATCTGAAAGGTGCGTTCCGTGACCGGGATTTGGGCGGTCGTCGGTATTGGACGCTGTAACTATGACGATGCTTGTTCAGTCCCGTATCACCGCAATCGGATCATGCCGTATCGCAGGCCCGCTTCGTCGATCACAGAGCAATTCTGGAAGTTTGCATAATCGAAGTGGCGTTTATGGATATTGCCATACAAGTGCGGAGGCTGTGCAAATGGCGCGTCACCTTGTGGGTGAAAAGACGATCCCGCAGAGCATTTGGCCCTTTGTTTCGAAATCGGAAAGCCGCCCTGACGCGCACGATCCGTCTCATGCTTATGTTGTTGAGATCAGTTCGGCCAAGTCGGTCACGTTGGACGGGTCGCCTGTTCAGCTGAACTATTTGGTCGGGGCCCATCCTGCCGTTTTTGAGGATGCAGAGGTGGCGCGGCAGTATTGGAAGTTCATTGATGCAGGCGACCTGGCAGCCATACAATCGTTTCTGCTGACCTTGCCGCTGACCAATGCGGAACGGTCGATACTTTTGCGCATACGCCGATCTTGGGTCACTTTGGCGGAGTTGGAACAGGACATGGCGGCGCTGATCGTGCTGTTTCCGAAAGTGGTGTTTGTCACACACGTCAATGCAGTTCGATCAAACGGGTGGACGTTGGACGATCGATCCAAGTTGATCGGTATGGTTGAAGAGGCCGCACAGCGGCTGGGAGCCGTGGTGGTGAATCCCACGCATTTGATGGCGATGGTGGGGCAGAAAAGTGCGTTATCAGACCCTGAAAATGGGCTTGCGCATTACACGCCGGCGTTCGAAGATTTGATGGCTTATGCCCTAGAGCAAGCCTTGAACCTAGACGTACCAAGGCGCCCGGCAAGTTGGGATCAGCCGACGTTTGCGCGGGAGGCCTTGTTTGAGGCCGCAGCAGATCGGATCACTGATCCGACCCTTGCCATGCGGCGTTTGATCTATCTGGCAGAGGATCACTTAGAAAGCGCGGCGCAACCAATTTGGCATCTTCATACCCAA
>CAKZVL010000088.1 GCA_937922155.1 uncultured Paracoccaceae bacterium
GGTCACGCAATGATAGGGTTTTGGGTTTGAGATATAGGGCGCGGCGGTCTTTGAACATTGCGACGCTAATCGGGTGATCTAACGGCGAGTCCGCTTGCGCATTGGAGTGTGACGCTATGACATTACTGGGCATCTTGTTCCTCATTGGATGTGTGGGCGTTAGTCGCGCCGTTTGCGCCGTCCCTTGGCATTGGGGACGGCGTCTTTCTTTGGGGTATGGGAGTAAGGTGGTGCGATTCCGGGCAGCTTGATCGCCTATCCGGTGGGACAATTATTCTGAAAAACCTAGTAAAACGGTGGAACATTTGAGTGTCCCACTTTCCCCTAACTAACTGTTATAAAAAACAAAGTATTCCCCGCCCCTGGGCACCATTTTTAGCCAGACGTGATCGTTTGCGGCGCAACCGCTAGCCGCGCACCCGTTTTAGAACAATCCCCGCACCCTCTAGCGTTTGCCGCACCTGCGTTGCGATTTCGATGGCGGTTGGGGTGTCGCCATGCACGCAGATTGTGTCGATGCGAGCGGGGATTTTCTTGCCCGACTCAGCGATGATTGCACCGCTTTGCACCATGTTCAGGATGCGTTTTGCGGCGACCTTGGGGTCATGGATGATGGCGCAGGGTTGCCCGCGGGAGACAAGCGTACTGTCGTCGTTATAGGCGCGGTCTGCAAAAATCTCTCCGGCCCACAAACACGCCAGCTCTTCAGCGGCCTGTTGCAGGGCTGTGCCCGACAACACCATGATCGGGATATCGGGGGCTGCATCCTTGACGGCTTGAACGCAGACGCGGGCGATTGCGATGTCTTCGCTGGCCATGTTGGATAGGGCGCCGTGCAGTTTGACATGGGACAACGTCCCTCCGACGGAGCGCGCCATCGCTTGCGCGGCCCCGATTTGATAGGTGATCAGCCCGCGCAGGCTGTCATCGGGCAAAGACATCCGCCGCCGACCAAACCCTTGCAGATCGGCAAAACCCGGATGCGCGCCAAGCCCGACGCCCTTGTCCTGCGCCAGCCGCATGGTTTGGGCCATGACGTCAGGATCACCTGCATGAAACCCACAAGCGATATTCGCCGAGGTCACAATGTCGAGCAGTGCTGCATCGTTTCCCATGACCCAATCGCCAAAGGATTCGCCCATGTCTGCGTTTAAATCAACGTGGATCGTCATTTCGCCCTCCTGTCATCCATCACGCCCCGTCGTCGCACCACTGATCAATTGATAGCTGAGAAGGTCGGGAATATCACGTGGATCGCGCACCAATGGTTGCAACTGGCGTTTCAGGTCTGCGATGATTTGATCGTTTGAGCGACAGCTGGCGAAAGCCGTGGCGTGATCAACGAATTGAAATTCGATTGGGGTCCCGGTTTGCGCCTGTGCGACGATGGGCAAATCCTCTGGATGGACCATGGCGATGCGCGGATACCCCCCGGTTGTTTGGCATTCCGACAGCAGGACATAGGGTTGCCCGTCGCCTGTCATCTGAATGTCGCCGGCCATGATCGGTTCTGACAGGATGGTCAGTTGGTCGTTTAGAGCGAACGGTTTTTGATCCGACGTCATTTCCACGCCTTGCCGATTGCCGCGTGGCCCTCTGGCAAAGGTGGTTGCACTGAACCTGTCGATGGTTTCCGCGGCAAAGAACGGTGTGTGCACGCTGGGCAGAACACGCACCACGCCGCCCGAGCAGCGATCAGGTGGAGAGAGTTTCTGCGCGGGGCCTTGCGACGCGGGCCTCGTTTGCAAACTTAGCTTATCCCCCTCTTTCAAGGCGGTCCCAATGCCTGCGGCCAGATGGGCACCGCGGCTGCCCAAGAACGGAACAGCGGCGAAACCGCCCAAGATGTGGAGATAGCCATAAACACCTTTCGGTGCGCCTGCGATGCTAAGCGTTTGCCCCGCGGATATCGGGTGGCTTGCGTTCCACAACAGGTCAACCCCATCAAGGCGAGCGCGCTTCGGCGCCCCGGTGAGGGCGATGGTGATGTCGCGCTGTACCTCGAACATCCCACCAATGCCCGCCATCTCGATTGCGGCACAGCTGGCTCCTTGCCCCAAAAGCGCGCCACCTTCGAACATAGCAAGGCGATCAGCCGCGCCGCCGGTTGAGACACCAAACGCCATATGCCCCGGCCGCCCCAAATCCTGAAGGG
Source organism: uncultured Paracoccaceae bacterium (assembly GCA_937922155.1). Taxonomy (GTDB): domain Bacteria; phylum Pseudomonadota; class Alphaproteobacteria; order Rhodobacterales; family Rhodobacteraceae; genus Cognatiyoonia. Next base: position 2,156 of record CAKZVL010000088.1, read on the forward strand.
TCATCGAGGGTCCGGCTTGGCGGATGATGAGGGCGGGCATCATGGTAAGGTTTCCCATGTTGCACCGCCATTGCCAGCCTTGCGCATTGTTTCAAAGGTCGCCTCATCGACAGGTTCAAATCGAACCGCGTCACCGGGGGATAGGGAAAACGGGTTATCCTGTTCGGGGCGGAAACAACGGAAATCACAGCGCCCCACTTGCCGCCAGCCCGTTGGCGAGGGGCCAGAAAACAGCACGATTTGTCGGATTGCCACGGTGATTGCGCCGGTTTGCACCTGCTTGGTCAATCCGGTTTGGCGGGGGATGTTCCAATTTGGGGGCAGCGAACCAAGATAGGGTTGGCCGGGTGCATGGCCGATTGTTAGAACCCTAAGCGGTTTTTGACACAGCTCTTCAATAGCGGTTTGCGCAGTGACGCCTGCGAGTTTTGCTGCTTCATCCAACTGCGGTCCGTCAAACACGGCTGGAATGTGCCAGAGTTTGCGGTTTTGGGGAAGGTCCGCGCACGACCAGTCGCGAGCGTTGAGCAGCGACGTGATCTGATCCTTTAGCGTGGCTTGGGGCAAGATGTGCGGATCATAAACCACAAATGCAGATGTCAAAGACGTGCTGGTTTCCAGAACGCCTGCCAAATTTAGCGCGTCTATGGCTGCGCGAAACGCGAATGCGGCAGAATTGGCCGCGTCCTCTAGCTCGTCGGCAAAGGTGATCAACATCCCGCCAATCCCAACGGGGGTGACGCGTGGAAACGCAGATGTTGAGGAGGGCGCTGACACGTTGGGCGATCTTTCGGTCCATGCAAGGGATGTTGCTGTGAACGATGCATTGGCCGCGCCACAGCTTCAAGCCTGTTCTAACGGGATGCGGCCATCGCAAGGCCGTTGGCAACGGCGGTAAACACGTCAGAGAAGCGATGATCTGCCTTTGGTAAGGCGT